>JADLEU010000310.1 GCA_020845955.1 Anaerolineales bacterium | reverse complement strand
CGTGGCCATGCGGCCATAATCGGAACTACAGTGAGCAGAGATTATCTTGCCCAATACCACAACGAGACTAAGAGCCAATCCGTAAACCCGCCCGAAGGCGGGGCTGAACGAAACGACACTCCGCGGGGAGGTTGGTGGTGTGAAGCCAACCCTTCGACCGAGGAGTGTCAGATGAGTTATCACACACTGTGGCGCGTGCCGAAGTGGTCGTCTCGGGCGCGAACGCGCATGACAAGACCTGCGCGGTGGCGGTGCTGGAGGCGCTGGCGATCGAACGTCGGCGGCGCGTGTACCGGGTGCATCACCTGTGTACAGATAAGGCCTATGACGCCGACGACCTGCGCCAGGCCTTCGCCACGCGCCACTATCGGGTGCACATCCCCTCGCGCGGCGTTGAAGTGCCTGACGTGCCGGCGGCCAAGCGTCATCCGGCCCGGCGCTGGGTGGTGGAGCGGACCTTGTCCTGGACCAACGACTTCCGCGCCCTGCGCACCCGCTGGGCCAAGAAGCCCGAGAATTGGCTGGCACAGCTCCATTTCGCCTGTGCGCGCGTCCTGTGGCGCATGTGCGCCACCTAGAGTTGACGGATAGGCTCTAAGCCGAGGGGAGAGCGGCCGCAAGATCCGTCCTCAAGGCTGCGCCGACCTCGCCCGGCGATAAGCCGTGCCAGCGGCTCATGCCGCAATTCCTTTCAGCAGCGCGCCGACAGCAAAGGCCACGCCGGCCGCCAAGCCGCCCACGAGCAGCATTTCAATGCCGCTGCGCCACGGGCTGAGCTTGGTGACGAAGGCTTTCGCGGCGCCCAGGCCGAACAGGGCCAGCCCAGAGAGGGCCAGCGCAACCGGAAAGGCAACTCCGGTTGGAACAACGATGAATAGGTCCAACACATAGACCAACAGCGGTAGAAAACCGGCGGCCACGAATGCGCCCAGGGTGGCCAACCCGCTCAACGCCGGCGAGCGCTCGTCGGGCAGCATGCTCAACTCTTCCACCATCATGGTCTCCACCCACCGCACCGGGTTGCGAGTCTTAATTTCTACCAGGCGGCGGGCCTCCTCGTCGTCATAACCCTTCTGGCGGTACAACTGGTACATCTCGGCCCGTTCGCCGTCGGGGAAGTGCTCGACTTCCCAAGCCTCGCGCTGGCGCTCGCGCGCGTAATATTCCCGCTCGCTCTTGGCGGAGAGATAGGCCCCAACGGCCATCGAAAAGCCGTCGGCCAGCAGGTTGGCCATCCCCAGGATGAGAACGATGTGGCCGCTGAGCGAGGCGCCAGCCACGCCGCTCACGACGGCGAAGGTTGTGATGATGCCGTCCAGGCCTCCGTAGACCATGTCGCCCAGGTATTGGCCGCTGGCCGCGCCGTGCGCCTCAGCGGCCTGCGCGATCGCGCTCGGCTCGTGGGCGGCCGCGGCGGCTGCCTCGTCGCCGCGCGCATAAGCCCGGCGTGCTTCCTCCAATCGTTTCGAAATAGACATAGGTTCTCCCGCAGGAGCATAGGTCAGACTGTCGCGGTCGCCTCTATCCTACTGCTGTCGCCGGCCAGCGTCGTCGACTTTTGTCGTTTCCCTTGGGTGGTCCTGCTTCGCCTCGCTCTAGACAGCGCTGGCCGTGGTCTCATCGTCAAAGCCGAGCCCAATCAGGCGAATGCCTGTCATGATGGCTTCCTTCTTGAGACGTCACCGGGCCTTGGAGCGAGCTCGGACCGCCCGCAGGTGGGCCGGCTGGGAGAATAGCTTGAGTTGCCGGCGCTGCTCAACGACCAACACGAACAGCAGGATGCCGATGAGCAGCGCAAAGATGCCCAGCATCTTCACCCGGGCCAGCACGCCAGCGCCGGGGAAGAACACCAGCAACACGGCGAAAGCGATCAACGCCTCGCCGCTCTGCGCCGGCATCCACTCGCCCTGGATCTCACGGCGCGGCCGGATGGCCGCCAGGACGCGCAGTGCCCCGACAGGGTTGCCCAAGCCGTCACCAGGACGAGCCGGCCAGCGCTGCCCCATCGGGCCAGGACCACGATACCGAGCGCCAGGCTGAGCAGGCCCTCCAGGCGGACTTCCTGCGCGCGCGCCTTGGCGTTGACCAACCGCGCGGCCGTCCGATTGGCCCCGGCCGGAGCGCACTCAACATGATCCGTCCGCCCTACGCCACCCGCCCATACTCGCGCGCCCCGTCGCGGAAGGCCAGCAGGTTCTCCCACGGCGCCAGCGGCGAGGTGTTGCAGCTCGAGGCGAAGATGAAGTGCCGCTTGTCCTCCAGCGACGCCATCAGGTCGCGCACGTAGTCCCGCAGGCTGGCGGCGCCGTCCGGCAGTTCCTGGTGCGGCGCGTCCATACCGCCGTTGAGCGTAAACCCCTCGTAAGCCACCATCCGGCGCACGTCTTTGAGCTGCACGTCGCCCATCGGCGGCGGCGTGACGCCTTCCAGGGCATCCACGCGCGCCTCGCCCACCAGCGGTAGCAGGGCCCGGCTACGCCCGCAGGCGTGCACCATCAGGTGCTTGCCGTGGTGGTGCAGGATCTCGGCCGCCCGCGCGAAGAACTCGTGGCAGTAATCGCGGTAAAGGTACGGCGCGTAGAACATCGAATCCAGGTTGTCGTGCGAGATGAAGACGTCGGCCTCGGGCGTCGCCGCCACGCGCTCGATCAGGCTCAGCGCTTTGTCTTGATGCACCCGCGCCAGGGCCAGCATCTCGTCGGGATGGTCGAGGATAAACAGGGTGGCGTTCTGCGGTCCGGCCAGCCAGTGCAGCGCCTTGAGCGGCGATTCAGTGATGTTGAGCATCACTACCCCGTCGTCGCCGACCCGCCGCACCCAGGCGCGGTACTCGCCCAGGTCCACGTCGTACTCGCGCGCCTCGAGCATGAAGCGCACCGCCTCATACTCCTCCCACTCGGTCCACCAATACTTGTGCTCGAAGTCGGCCCCCGCGTCGGGCATGTACCCCCAGACCTGGGTGAGCGTGCCGTGGGGCGTGACGAAGCGGCGGCGCCGCTCGGTGCGGTGCGGCGGATAGATGTTGAAGGCCGTCACCAGGGGCTGGTCCCAGGCGCTCTCACCCTGGTACTCCTCCGAATACTCGCCGGCGGTGTAGCGCGTTTTTGTCGCCCACTGCGTGTCCCAGCGGCTGAGGATCTCGGCGCCCAGGTGGCGCAGCACCTCGAGGGGGTGCGTGGCCGTGGCCACGTCCGCCGGCAGGCTGCCGTTGCTGCGATGGTAATAGAACCATTGCCAGAGGTTGGGCGCGAACGGCACGTAGTCCGCCGCCTCGCCCCGAAACGCGGCCAAAATGCGCTCGCGACCGTTCATCGGATGACCTCCCGTGGCTGTAGCGTTTGGGCCGCGGCCCTCGAAGCGCCGCGCGCCAGCCTGTTCGCCTCTCGAGCGCCCGGCGCCTATGCCCCCATACGGCGATACTGCTCCACGACCGCGTACATCGCGAACAGGTTCTCGTCGGGCGTGCCGTAGTCCATATTGATGCAGCACAGCCCCACCCGCCCCAGCGCGCCGGCCGCCGCGGCCACGCCCAGCAGCTTCTCGGTGTCGGCGGCAAGGGCGTCGGGCGTCTCCTGCAGCATCCGCACCGGGCTGAGGCGCAGGTTCATAAAGGCATCGGGCAGCGCGGCCAGGCTTTGGGCCAGGTCGCTGCCCCAGCCCACTTCGAAATATGCGGCCGGGAGCCGCGCGTATTCGGGGGCAATGCGGTGCAGATTGCTGCCGCAGTGGTGCACGCCAAACGGCTGCAGCCGCTCGGCCAGCCTAAACTCGCTGGGAAACTGGATCTCGGCGTAGCTGGCCGGCGAGATCATCTGCACCGAGCAGTTGGCGTGCAGAAACGGGCTGGGGGCGAAATGCTCGGCCATGCGGTTGACCGAGACCGAGTAAGTGCCCGTGCGGCCGTGGATGTAGCCGGCCACGTCGCCGATCAGCTCGGAGATTTGGCCCAGCAGCCGCCGGACGCGCTCCGGCGCCTCATAGAAGTCGGTGTAGACCGACTGCCCGTAGAGGTGGTAGGCGGCGTTCAACGCGCCGTCCGTGTTCAGGTCGCCGACGACGTAGCCCCACTCGGCTTCGAGTTGGTCCATCTGCGCAATCAGGTCGTTCATGGGCCAGGTGAGGCGGAAGTCGGGCTTCTCGAACCGCTCGATTTGCTCCGGCGTCCACCTCATCGCCAGCGGCTGGGGCGCTGCGTCTGGCTCGAACCAGACCTCGGCCCCCAGCAGCGCCGGGATGACGAAACCCCCGGCCACGTGTGCCGAGCCGATGATGGGCCGCGGCTGGGGCTCGGCCTCGCCCAGCCCCATCTGCCCGAAGCGCTCGAACAGCACGCGCCGCATGCGCACGTCGTTGTCGATGCGGGTTTGAGGGTCCAAGAAAAACGTCCGGTCAAACGAGATCCCGGCCGATTGGCGCCACCAGTTGGGGTTGAACACCAGCTCCACCGGGATGAACTCGCGTGCTTGCAGAGGCACCATATTTTTCCTTCCACTTCCCGGCCCCACGGCAGCAGCCTATCCAGGACGCGCAGATCCCGGATCATCGCTGAGGGCGCAGTCGAACTGCAGGATGCCGCGGTCGGGCCGCAGCCGGCCGCCCAATCGCAACCTTCCCACTCCGCCAGGGTCGCGCCCGCCTAGCCCGAGAGCGCAGCCACAGGGAAGTGAACGGCCTCGGTCTCCAGCGCCGCCGCTCGCGCCGCCTGCCGCTGCGCGTAGCCCAGGTTGCGGCGGATATCGCCGCTGACGGCAAACTGGCCCGTCGCAATGCCTAGCGCCGGCATCGCTCAGAGACCTTCCGCGAGCGGCACGAATTGCCGCTCGTACAGCGTCCGGTACAAGCCCTCGACCCGCACCAGTTCTGCGTGCCGGCCCTGCTGCACAATGCGGCCCGCGCTCACCACGTAGATCCGGTCGGCGTGCTGGATCGTGCTCAGGCGGTGGGCGATCACCACCGTCGTCCGGCCTGCGAACAGCCGCTCGAGCGCCTGTTGGATCAAGACCTCCGTAACCGTGTCCACATGGGCGGTGGCCTCGTCGAGGATCAGGATACGCGGATCAGCCAGCAGCGCTCGCGCGATGCAAATGAGCTGGCGCTGGCCGAGAGAGAAGTTCACGCCGCCTTCCAGGATGTGCGTGTCGTAGCCCTCCGGCAGGTCGGCGATGAAGCCGTCCGCGTTGGCCAGCCGCGCCGCCGCCTGCACCGCCTCGAGCGTGGCCGGCGGGCGTCCGAAGCGGATGTTGTCGGCCACGGTTCCGGCAAACAGGAACGAGTCCTGCGACACGACCCCCGTCTGCCGCCGCAGCGAGTCCTGCGCCACCGTGCGCACGTCCACCCCGTCAATCCGCACCGCGCCCTGGCTCACATCGTAGAGCCGCAGGATGAGGTTGGCCAGCGAGGTCTTGCCCGCGCCAGTCGGTCCGACCAGCGCCACAGTCTCCCCTGGCGCAATATCCAGGCTGATGTCGTGCAGCACGGTGGGCGCATCAGGCCGGTAGGCGAAGCTCACATGCTCGAACGTGATCCGGCCCTCAATTGGCGGCAGCTCGGCCGCCCCCGGCGCGTCCTGCACTTGCGGCGCGGTCTCCAGCAGCCGCACCACCTGCTCGCCGCCGGCCATCGCCGACTGCAGCGTCGTCTGCAATTGGCTTAACTCCTGGATCGGCTGGAAGAAGCGGCTCACGTAGGCCAGGAACGCCACCAGCACCCCCAGGGTGACCTCCCCGGCGGCCATGGCCCGCGCGCTGAACCACAGGACGATGCCCGTTGCCAGCACGCCCAGGAACTCAACCGTGGGCAGAAACACGAACGACAGCGACATGGCCTGGACGTGGGCATTGCGGTTGGCCTCGTTGACCTTCTCGAACCGCGCCTGCGACACCGCCTCCTGCGCGAAGGCCTGGATCACCCGCATCCCGGCGATGTCCTCGGCCAGGTCGCCCACCACGGCCGCCACGGTGGAGCGCGTCTGCCGGAAGGCGGTGCGCGCGCGCACGGTGAAGGCGCGCGTCACCAGCGCCATGATCGGCACGACGATGAAAGAAATTAGCGCCAGCTTCAGATTGAGCCCGAGCATCACCACGATGATGCCGATCAGCACCAGCACATCGCCGGCCAACGAGACCAGGCCCTGCGACAACAGGTCGCTGATCGTCGCCACGTCGTTGATGACGCGCGAGACGACCACCCCCACGATTTGCGTGTCGAAGAAGCGCATCGACAGCCGCTGGAGGCGCCGGAACAGGTCGGCCCGCACGTCGGCCAGCGCCCGTTGGCCCACCCAACCCAGCAAATAGCGCTGCCCAACCGCCGCCGCGAACTGCAGCCCGTAGGCCGCCGCCAACGCCAGCCCATTTCCGAGCAGCACCGGCACGTTGCCAGGCGTGATACCCTGGTCGATCGCCTGCTTAATCAGGTAAGGCGCCAAGAGCGTGAGGCCGGTGGTCGCCAGCATCAGCGCGATTGCTGCCGTTACGCGCCGCCGATAAGGCCAAACGTACACCAGCATCCGGCGCACCACGCGCCAATTGAACAACTGCCCGCTGGCCCCCTCGCCGGCCGCCCCGCGCAGCGTCGAGCGCGGTCCCGCCGCTGATGCGCCCGTCGATAGCGCCATGCTACCCGCGCGGTTCCATCCGTTGCTGCCGCGCCACCATCGCCGCATAGAGCGGCGAGGCGGCCAGCAGGCTCGCGTGCGCGCCGCGCGCCACGATCCGCCCGTGCTCCAGCACCAGGATCTGATCGGCGCGCCGCAGCGTGCTTAGGCGGTGGGCGATGATGAAGGTCGTGCGCCCGCGCATCAGTTCGTCCAGCGCGGACTGGATCAGGCGCTCCGTTTGGGAGTCGACGCTGGCCGTGGCGTCATCCAGGATCAGCACGCGCGGATCGATCAACAGCGCCCGCGCGATCGCCAGCCGCTGCTTCTGCCCGCCCGAGAGGGTGACGCCCTTTTCACCCACGCGCGTGTCATACCCCTCCGGCAGCGCCATGATGAAGTCGTGGGCTTGCGCGGCCTGGGCCGCCGCCGTGATCTCGGCCTCCGCCGCCGAGGGCCGCCCGAAGGCGATGTTCTCGCGGATGCTGGCAGCGAACAGCACCGTTTCCTGCAGCACCACGCCGATCTGCCCACGCAGCGAAGCGCGCGTCACCTGGCGCAGATCGTGCCCGTCAATCGTCACCCGGCCGCTGGTCGGGTCGTAAAAGCGGCTGATCAGATAGGTGATGGTGGACTTCCCCGCCCCGGTCGCGCCGAGCAGCGCGACGATCTGCCCGGGCCGCCCTTCAAAGGTGATGCCGTTGACCGCTGGCCGGCGCCCGTCATAGGCCAGCGAGACATCTTCAAAGCGCACGTGCCCGCGCGCCGGCAGCAGCTCGCGCGCGCCGGGCGCGTCGCGGACTTCCGGCATCTGGTCCAGCACCGCGAAGATCCGCTCGCCCGCCGCGCTGGCCATGGCAATGGCCGGGATCACCCGGCCCATCGTCCGCACCGGCCCGGCGAGCTGCGACAGGTAGGTCGTGAAGGCCACGAGCGCGCCGAGCGTGAGGTGATGGTGGATGACCTGAAAGCCGCCATACCCCAGGATCAGCACCGAGCCGGCGCTCACGATCAGATCCATCAGCGGACCATTGACAGCATCGAGCCGCGAGGACTGCGCGGAGAGCTCGAACCAGATGGCGTTGGCCTCGTCAAAGCGCTGGATCTCGGCCGGGGCCTGGGCAAAGGCCTTGACCACCCGCGTCCCGCGCAGGTTTTGTTCCAGCCGGGTTGTCACGCGTCCTAGCGCGTCCTGGATGACGGCCGAGAGCGGCCGGGCGCGGCGGGCATACGCCAGCCCGCGGTGGAGCAGGAATGGGACGACCAGCAGCGCCAGCAGCGCCAGAGACGGGCTCATCACCACCATCAGCACCGCGGTGCCTGCCAGCAGCACCATCCCATCGACCAGCCGCCAGGTCGCCCGGCCGGTCAGGAACCGGATGCGCTCGACGTCCTGGATGGCGCGCGACAACAGCTGCCCGGCCTCGGTGCGGTCGTGATACGAAAACGACAGGTCGGTCAGCTTGGTCTGCAGCGCGTTGCGCAGGTCATAGGCCACGTTTTGCGAGGCGACCTCGAGCCAGCGCTGTTGGAAGAACGTTAGCAACGCCCGCGCCAGGCCCAGCCCGAGCAGCCCCAGCACGGCCCGCTCCACGAAGGCGGCATCCCCCCGCGCCAGTCCATCGTCCACGATCCGGCGAATAATCTGGGGGATGGCGACGTTCAGCCCCATGATGAACAGCATGGCCAGGTAAGCGCCGCCGACAACCTGCCGGTAAGGCATCAGATAGCCGTAGCACCGCCGCAACACCCGCAACGCCTCGGTGCTGCGCAGCGACGGCAGCTCAGCGGCTCGCTCCAATTGAGTCACCGTCATCTTCGGCTCATCGCGCGCACTGCAGGCTTGCGCCTCCTCGAACGAAAGGCAGGATCCCGCTCAGGCTTGCCAGCGCCGGCAGCGCCACGTAGAAAGCATAGCGCGACAGCCCATCCGCCACCTGTCGCGAGAACGGTCCCCGCCAGGCGCCGGAAAGGCTGTCGCCGTGCTACCGTCTCCCCAAATCGGCATCAAAGCCAAGCGTCTGCGCCCCACGCGCCAGCCGTTGGTCGATTTTCGCAGCCGGCTGATCAAGCTCAGTCAGTCACCTTCACAACGATGGCCGCGGCCGTATCGCCGGCAGCACAGCCCACAAACAGCCCATACCCGCCTCCCGCCAACACCAGTTCTTCGATCAGCTCGATCACCAGGCGCATGCCGGTCGGCCCCTGCGGGTGGCCCCAGATCAGCGAGCAGCCATAGCAGTTCATGGCCTCCAGCGGCACGCCCGTCTCGCGGCTGAAATAGAGATCGTTGACGGCAAAGGGGTTGTGCGTCTTGATGGCCCGCAGATCGGAGAAATCCAACCGGGCCTCGGCCAGCGCCCGGCGCGCGGCCGGCACCGGCGCGGCCGGCATATGGCCCTTCTCGACCCGGCTCTGGGCAAAAGCCCGCAGCTGCACGCTGGGACCGTCGCCCTGGCGATAGGCGCGCGCTCGGCCGCGCGCGGCGACCACCATCCCCGCGTTGCCATCGGCCGGGTAGGTCTGCGCGCCGTAGGTGACGGTGCCATCCGGCAGCACCGGCTTCAGCCGCGCCAAGCCCTCCGCCGTGGTTGCGAACACGCCCTCGTCTCCGGTCACCGTCGCCAGCGCCTTGCGGCCGCCGGGGTCCTTCACGACAATCGGCGCGGCCAGGTAGCGCCGCTGGAAGGCGCCGCCGTCGGCCAACGCCTGCTGGTATTGCGCATGGCGCAGCAGCGCCACCTCGTGCTGGTCCGCTGTGGTAAAGCCGCCCGCGCGGGCCACGTTCTCGGCCGTTTGGATCATGGCCTGGCCCGCCCAGGGATCGCAGTTGAAGTTGTCCCACACCCAGTCTTCGGCCTCGCCCTTGCCACCCGGCCCGAGCGGGTTAGGATACAGCAGGTGCGGGCCATTGGAGGTCCGGTCGGCCGTCAGGCACAGGATCGCGCGCTCGCCGCCGGCCTCGACCTCGGCCGCGGCGCTGGCCAGCACGCGGGCCGAGGTGGCGCAGGCCTGGGCAAAGGTCGGCCCGGTCAGGCTGGGCGCGCCCAACAGCCCGGCCATCCAGGGCGCGCCGTAGAAGCTGCCGGGAGAGGGCACCGTGGTGCCCAGGAAGAGGGCATCGAACTCGCCCGCGGCGAGGCCGCGTTGTCCCAGCGCGCCGCGCGCGACCTCGGCGGCCAGTTTGAGCGGGTGCTGGCTGGCAAAGCTGCCCTGCCACTTGACAAAGGGCGTCGACCAATACGCCCCGTACGGGATGTAGGCGTCCTCGAAGTGCATCGTGCCTCCCGCGCGCGGCGCGCCTTACGCGCCGGCCGTCAAACCGCCGTCTACCCAGAGCACCTGGCCGGTGAGGTAGCCGGCATCGTCGCCGGCCAGGAAGGCGTGCACAGCCGCGATCTCTTCCGGCTCGGCCATGCGCTTGAGCGGGATGCGCTCGACCAGCGCGCTGCGAATGCCATCGGGGATTGCGGCTGTCATGCGCGTGTTGACCGCTCCCGGCGCGACGGCGTTGACCAGGATGCCGAAGCGCGCCCATTCCAGTGCCAGCGTCTTGGTCAGGCCGATCACGCCGGCCTTCGAGGCAGCGTAGTTGGCCTGGCCGATATTGCCCAGCGCGCTCACGGAAGCGGTGTTGATGATGCGGCCCGAGCGCTGCGCCATCATCGGCACGGCCGCAGCCTGGGCGCACAGGAAGGTGCCCTTCAGGTTGACGGCCAAAACGCTGTCCCACTGCTCGTCGCCCATGGCGCGCACCTCGCCATCCTTGACGCGGACCACCAGCCCATCGCGATTGATGCCGGCGTTGTTGACCAGAATGTCCAGGCGCCCGAAGCGGCTGGTCGCGGCGTCCACCATGGCCTGGACGGCCGCGCGCTCGGTCACGCTGCCGGCCGCCACCACGGCCCGGCCCCCGGCAGCCGAGATCTCGGCTGCCACCGCCGACAGGCCGACCTCATCCAAGTCGGCGACGACGACGGCCGCGCCGTCCGCGGCCAGCCGGCGCGCGGTGGCCCGGCCAATGCCGCTGCCGGCCCCAGTCACCAGCGCCACGCGGTTGGTCAGTCTCATTCGCCCCGTCCTTTCGCCGCGCCTGGAGCGGCCTCGGCGCTGCGCTTCATCAGCAGCGTCCACTGCATCTCGATGACGGTCTGACCCGCCTGGTTCACAATCGGCGCGTCAAAGATTACCACGCCGCGCTCTGGCCTGGAGGTCTCGCGCTTCTCTTTTACGGCCAGGCGCAGATAAACCGTGTCGCCGAACTTGACGGCGCCTTTGTAGCGAATGACCTGTTCCATCAGCGCCAGGGTCGTGCCTTCCAGCATGCCCATCTGGTTGCCCAGGCCGGCGCCTATCGCCGCCACCAGCATGCCGTGCGCGATGCGCTCGCCAAACTGGCCCTGGCTGGCAAAGACCGCGTCGGTGTGCAGGGGGTTGTAATCGCCCGATAGCCCTGCGAACGCCACCACGTCGGCCTCGGTCACGGTGCGCCCGGGTGAAACGAACGTGTCTCCAACCGCGAACTCGTCAAACGTCAATCCGCGTTTCAGGGTCGGCGTTACCATATTGACCTCCTAGCGGGCAGGCTCCAGGCCTCCTTGCTTGGCAATCAGCCCCAGCAGGAACTCCAGGCTGGCCGGCAGTTCGGCCAGGTAGGAGCCAGCTCGAGCCACGTTGTCGCCGGGCGCGCCACACTCGAAGGCCATCCAGCCCGCGAAGCCAATCTCGGCCAATGCCGCCAGCGCCGCGGCAAAATCGGTGCGCCCCTGGCCGGGAAGCCGGCGGTTATGGTCAGCCAGGTGCACATGCCCAATCACGGCTGAGTGGTCCCGGATGGCGGCCGGGATATCGGGCTCGTCCAGAGCCATGTGAAACAGATCGGCGACGATCCCCAGCGGCGCCCGGCCCAGGGGCTGGACGAGCGAGGCCGCGTCGCGCAGGCGCACCAGCAGATGCGTCTCATACCGGTTCACGGGCTCGACGAACAGCTTGACCCGAGCGGCCTCTGCCGTGTCGGCCAGGCCTTCGAGTTGGGCCGACAGCAGGGCGCGTTCCAGCCCCACCGCGTCGAAGAAGGGCGACAGATCGGGCAGCCGCGGTTCGGCGAAGTGCGGGACAAAAATCACGCCCTCGGCGCCAATCCGGCCGGCCAGGACCAGCGCCTGGCGGAGCTCCGCCATGGCACGCGCCCGCTCGTTCGGATCGGGATCCAGGAACCGAGAGCGCCGCCCGTGATTGATCGTCGCCGCTACAATCCCCCGCCGCCCGTTCAGCCGTTCTATTTCCTTCACCTGGTCGGGCAGGGTCCGGCTCCAGAACTCAAGGCCCTGCACGCCCAGGTCGGCGGCCTGCTCGAAGCGGTCCTCCAGCCGCGGACCCGGCAGCATATCTTCCTGTATGGCGATGCGGCGCTTGGCGCTAACGCTCATCGGCGAACTCCAAAATGGCGCAGAATGTCGCGGACCCCGGCCGTGGTGGCCAACGGGCTGACGTAGTCGGCCAACGCCTTGACTGCCAGGTTGGCATTGGCCGGCGCGGCCGAATACCCGGCCGCCGCCAGCATCGGCAGATCGACGTCCGAGTCGCCCACGGCCAAGACCTCGCTGGAGTCATATCCGGTTTGCTGGCAAAGGAACTGCAGGCCGGCGCCCTTGTCCAGCCCGCGCGGCACCACGTTCAGACAGGAGACAGTGTAGACCAGGTTGACGCTCTCCACGGCAGACCCCAGGGCATCCGTGGCCAAGGGCAGCAGATCGGCGACCGTGACCCCGTCCAGTGGGAAAAGGCTCAGCGAATACTCTTTGCCCGGCTGAAAGAACACCCGGCCGGTGTCCACCAGGGCGCTGCGCAGCCGCTCGCGCGCGGCTGCGAATGCCCGACCACCGTCGGCCAGTCCTGGGTGCGGCAAGAAGCGATACCTCAACGGAAAGTAGAGGCCGCAGCCGTTCTCAAAGATCGCCGGCAGGTGGCCGTCGACGCCCTGGAGCATGACTTCCACGTAGGGAGCCGGCCGCCCAGTGCAGATCGTCACCGCGGCCCGGCGCGGGTCAGCCCGGGCCAGCCGATTCATCTCAGCCAGGATCCCCAGCAGCGCCAGGTCGAGGGGCCGCGCTTCTCCGTCGGTCAGCACGCCGTCGACGTCAAACAGCAGCAGGCGGATTGGCGCCCTCATCAGGCCTGGATCTCGCTGAGCTTCACGGGGCGGCCTGCCTGATATGATCGGCGGGCCGCCAGGCCGACGACCACTGCCTGGCGGCCGTCGCGGCCCGTCACTGGCGGGGTAGTCCCTGCCCGCACGGCGGCCAGAAAAGCCCGCATCTCGTTGATATACGACTCGGTGTAGCGCTCGAGGAAGAAGTAGAGTGGCTTGGCCGAGTGCACGCCCTCGGCGTTGCTGTAAACGTGGGCGTCCGGGGTGTTGTTCGCTACCGCCACCATGCCGCCGGCGCCGAAGACCTCCACGCGCTGGTCGTAGCCGTAAACGGCCTGGCGGCTGTTGTCGATGACGCCCAGGGCGCCATTGG
The DNA here is from genome assembly GCA_020845955.1 of Anaerolineales bacterium. Lineage (GTDB taxonomy): Bacteria > Chloroflexota > Anaerolineae > Anaerolineales > UBA6663 > JADLEU01. The sequence continues at coordinate 16,714 of JADLEU010000310.1, read as the reverse complement.
CGAAGCGCAAGGTGACTACCACGGTGTCCAGGTCACCAGCCGCGCCGATTTCTGGATCGACCAGCACGCTGCCGGCCGCGTAGACCTCGGTCACGTCGCTGCCCATCAGAAAGCGGGCCATATCGAAGTCGTGAATGGTCATGTCCAGGAAGATACCGCCAGACACCCGGACATACGCGAGCGGTGGTGGCGCCGGGTCGCGGCTGGTGATGCGCAGCAGGTGCGGCGCCCCGATCTTGCCTTCGGCCACCATGCGGCGCACCTGGGCGAAGTTCGGATCGAAGCGCCGGTTGAAACCCACCTGAAAATGGACCCCGGCCTGCCCGACCGCCGCCAGCACCTGGTCGATACGCTCAAGACTAAGGTCAATCGGCTTTTCGCAGAAGATGTGCTTGCCGGCGGCCGCGGCTTCACAGGCGATGGCGGCGTGCGTATCGGTCGACGAGCAGATGACGACCGCCTCCAAGGCGGGGTCGTCGAGCAGGTGTCGATAGTCGGCCACCGCGCGTGAGATACGCAGGCGCGCCGCGGCCGCCTGCGCGGCTGCTAAATCCACGTCGGCGATGGCCGCCACCTCCGCCTCGGGCAGCCGCAAGGCGATGTTCTCGGCGTGCAGCTTGCCGATGCGTCCGGCGCCGATCACGCCCAAGCGAGTCACGTTAGCAGCCGTCATATGAGGTTCTCCACGGTTCAGAGGGGCTGGTGCGTCGACACAAGCTGCCAGCGGGGCGTATCATCCCGAACCTGCCGCCCGGGCGGCCGAGAGGCCTCGCTCCAGTTCGCCCATTCCTTGTGCCTGGCCATTAGGCGGGCTGCCCGGCATGGGCACGCTCAATCTGGTCCACGACCGCCAGCAATTCCAGCGGCTGGCGGATGGTGAAGTGCGGAACCTGGCTAGCGTTGGCCGGCACTTTAGCGCGGCGGGGCGCCCAGTCAATCCAGACGCTCAACATGCCGACCAGGTTAGCGCCCTGCACGTCGCGCTCGAGGTTGTTGCCGACCATCAGGGTGCGCCCATAGTCGGGGCGGGCAATGCCCAGCCGGTCGAGCGCGGCGACGAACATGCGCGGGTCGGGCTTCTCGCAGCCCAATTGCTCCGAGACGACCAGCGCGTCGAACAAGTCCAGAACGCCGTGCTGGCCCAGCACATTGTGGTAGGTGTCCGGCCGGCCGTCGGCGACCAGGGCCAGCGGATAGCCGCTCTGCCTGAGTGTTTGGAGCAGTTCGGCGGCGCCGGGGATCAGCTCGGCCCGCAGGGTGGTCGAGGCGCCATCCTTGACCTCGCTGGCTTCGTCACACAGCGTATCGCCGAAGTCAAGGCAGATTGCCAGGATGTGGCGCGCCATCGGGCTACGACAGCAGCGCCGGCACTTCAGCCGGCAGCTGGACCGACACCGCCGTTCCCTCGACGAAGAACTCGTCGGGGTCGGGGTTGTGCTGGTCGACGGTCAAGAGGGTGCCATCCTGCACCGCGACGACGTAGCGCACCAGGGGGCCGACAAAAGCCAAGGTTTGGACGTGCCCGGGCACGCCGCTGGCGCCAGCCGGCTCCAGGCGCATGGCCTCGGGCCGCAGCACGAGGCTCGTGTCGGGTCCGGGCCGGCGCGGCGGCCGGCGGCTGCGGATTGTCTGGCCATAGACGCGCACGACCGCGCCGGCATCATTCGAGTCCAGCAGCTCGGCCGGGACGATGTTCGAGAGGCCCACAAACTCGGCTACAAAGCGATCGGCCGGCTGGCGGTAGAGCTCGCGAGGCGTGCCGAGCTGTACCAGGTGGCCTTTATTCATTACCGCCACCTGGTCGGCGATGCTGAAGGCCTCCTCCTGATCGTGGGTCACGTAGACGCTGGTGATGCCCAGCCGGCGCTGCACTGCCCGGATTTCGCCGCGCATGCGCACGCGCAACTGCGCGTCCAGGTTGGACAGCGGCTCGTCGAACAGCAGCACCTTGGGCCGGGTGACCAGCGCCCGCGCCAGCGCGACGCGCTGCTGCTGGCCGCCCGACAACTGCGGCGGCGATTTCCGCTGCTGCCCGTGCAGCTCCATGATCGCCAGCGCATCCTCCACCCGCGCTTTGATCTCAGGCCGCGGCATGCGCCGAGCGCGCAGGCCGTAGGCGATGTTGTCATACACGCTCATGTGCGGGAAGAGCGCATAGCTCTGGAAGACCATCGCCGTCGGCCGCACATACGGCGGCAGAGTCGTCACCTCCTCGTCGCCGATCAGGATCCGGCCGGCGGTGGGATCCTCGAACCCGCCGATCATGCGCAGGGTCGTCGTTTTACCGCAGCCGCTGGGACCCAACAGGCAGACGAGCGAGCCCGCCGGCACCCGCAAGCTGACCGTGTCAACCGCCCGCGTCGCGCCAAAGTGCTTGCTCAGGCTGTCGAGCGTGATGGAGGCGGTCGCAAAGGTCTCAGGCATGGCTCATATCCGGAACAGATCCACGAAACTCTTGCCGGTCAGCTTGCTCAGCAAGCCCAATGAAATCAGGATGATGACGACCAGCAGTCCGGCAAAGGCCGCCGCCTCGCTCGGCGTGCCGGTGATCATGACCCGGAACATGCGCACCGTGTATAGTTGGGTGCGCCCGGCGTTCAGGAAGATGGCCGTGCTCAGATCCGTCATCGATCGGATGAAAATATAGATGACGCCGGCAAAGAAGGCCCGGCTGAGCAAAGGAAACGTGATCAGCGCAAAGGTGCGCAAGCGCGAGGCGCCCAGGTCAAGTGAGGCTTCCTCCAGCGACGGGTCGACCTGGCGCTGGGCAGCCACGGCGGTCCGCAGCCCAACGGGCAGGCGCCGGAAGGCATAGGCGACGATGATGATGAAGAAGGTGCCGGTCCAGAAGTAGGGCGCCGCATTGAAGGCGATGATGTAGCCGATGCCGATGACGGTGCCGGGGATGGCGTACATCAGCGTGGCCGAGAAATCCAGCGCCCCGCGCCCCGGGAACTTCTGCCGCGTGACCAGCCAGGCGAACAGGATGCCGGCCACCCCGCCCAGCAGGCCCGAGCCGACCGACACGAACAGCGAATTGCGCAGCATGGGCATAGCCGAGCTCAAGCCAGAAAGGTTCTCCAGCGTCGGTGTGTAGTCAAAGCCCCAGGCGCGCACGAACGCGCCGACAAGAATCGATCCATACAGCAAGAGGTCGATCGCCGCCAGCAGCAGCACCAGCCCGTAGAGCGGCCACTTGATCCAACCCGGCAGCTTGCGGACCTGCCCGGTGCGGGCGCCGCTGGTGACCGTCACATAAGAACGCTTGCTCGTAATCCAATGCTGTAGGGCGAAGGCCAGCAGGGCCGGCACGAGCAGCAGCATAGCCAGCGCCGCCCCCAACTGAAGGTCGAACAGCTCGATCATCTGAATAAAGGCCTGCGTCGCCAGCACCTGGTAACCGCCGCCGATGAGCATCGGATTGCCGAAGTCGGCGATGGCGTTGATAAAGGTCAGCAGCGCGGCCGTCAGGATGGCCGGGGTCACGAGCGGAAATGTGACCGTGCGCAGCACGTACAACGGGCTGCCGCCCAGGTCCTCGGCCGCCTCTTCCAGGTCGCGGCTGATGGAGGCAAACACGGCCGAAAGGATCAGCGCCGCCAGGGGGATATCACTGATCAACTGGACGAAGATAATGCCGTGCGGACCGTAGATGTTCCAGGAGGTGATGTGCAGCAGGTCGTAGGTGATCAGGCCGCGGCGGCCGAAGAGCAGCAGGATAGCGAAGCTGACTGCAAACGGGGGCGAGACCAGCGGCAGAGTCGTGATGATGCGCAGCCAGCGCTTGCCGGGCACATCGGTCAAGCTCAGCGTATACGCGATCAGCGTCCCGATGACGGTCGCCAGGACGGCCGACATGGCGCCGATGTACAAGGTATTGCGCGTGGCCCGTGCCACCATCGGCGTTTCCAGGAGGCGTTCGAATTGCAGCAGCGAGAAACCGGTCGCCAGGGGACCGGCTCTGAACCCCTGCGCAAACACCTGCCCCAGCGGCCAGAGCACGAAGATCGTCAGCGAGAGGATGCCGGCCTGCAGCGCGACCAGCAGCACCGGTTCACGGCGCAGCCGTCCCGAGAAAAACGGGACCGCCACCCCCACGGCCAGCAGCGCCACCAGAAGCGGGTCGCCGATGACCTCGCGGCGAAAGTGGATGGTCTCGACGTTGCCGACCAACTCGCGCCGGTCTTCCACCACGCGCACCTGCACCAGCCGGGCGGCGAGCAGCGCCAGCAGCAGGGCCTCCACGACGATCAGGGCCGCGAAGGTCGCCTGGCGCTGCCGCGTGACTGGCCAGCGCTGCGGAAGAGTCAACAGTTTGCCCGCCATTGGCGCGCCCCTCTCTCTAGACCAACCCGGGCGCCGGCGCGCGCCGGCGCCCGGGCGCGGCTGCCAATCGCTTATTGGCCGCGCAGGGAACCGATCTCTTCCTGCCAGCGGGCAACCAGGTCATCGCGCTGGGCCGCCCACTCCGTGGGATCGTAGCCGTCGATCAGCTTGACGTCCTCGAGGCCATAGTTGCCTTCCGACAGGCTCACCCCCGGCACCACCGGGATGCGGTGCGCCACGTCGTTGTGGTAGCGCTGGAAGGCCTCGCTGAAGACGTAGTCTACCCAGGCTTGCGCCGCCGCCATGTTCTTGGCGCCCTTGATGATCGAGATGCCGCCGATCTCAAACGGCGTGCCTTCCGCTGGGAAGGTCAGCTCGACCGGCAGGCCACGGTCCTGCTGCACCTGGATGTCGTGGGCAAACGCAATCGCCACGGCAAATTCGCCGGCCGCCGCCATGCGCGCCGGCGCGCTGCCTGACTCGGTGTATTGCGCCACGTTAGCGTCCATCTGCTTCCAATACTCGAAGGCGCCGTCGACGCCGCGCATTTGGGCCAGGCCGCTCAGCACGGTAAAGGAAGTGCCCGAGGCAGCCGGACTGGCGATGACGATCTCGCCGGCATACACCGGGTCGAGCAGCTCCTCCCACGACGTGGGGCATGGCGCGTTGATCTCAGCCAGCCGCTCGGGGCTGCAGGCAAAGCCAATAACGCCGTAATAGAAACCGGTCCAGCGGCCCTCCGGGTCCTTCAGCGGGCCCTCGGGCGCCAGGTTCCACCCCACGCCCTTGTACGGTTCGGTCAGCCCCTCCGCCGCCAGGTTGACGTGCGAGAGGTTAGTGGTGCCAAACAGAACGTCGCCCTGCGGGTTAGCCGCCTCGGCGCGGATGCGCTCCAAGGCCTCGCCGCTGCTCATGTCCAGACAGGTGACCTCGACGCCATAGCGTTCCTGGAAGGTTTCAAACAGGACTTGCAGCTTGTCAGGATCGAACAAGCACGCGTACAGCACCAATTGGCCGCCAATGGGCGTCGGCGTCACCTGCACTTCGTGGGTTACTTCGACTTCGACCTGGCGGGTGACCTCCACCTCTTGGGTGACGACGACCTGTTGGGTCACCGGCACCTCTTGCGTGACCACCTGCACCACCGGCGTGGGCGTGGCACAGGCTGCCAGCACCACGCTCACGAGGAGTAACGCCATCGCGTATCGAAAGGCTTTCATGGGTAGGTCTCCTCCTGGGGACTGCGCGTAGGGTTGAGCTGCGAACCGTGTAGTGAGCCTCGAGCGGATCGGGGTTGTCCCACCTCCTTCCTGATTCCCGCGACTAGATCCAGACCTCGGCCAGCGTCTGGAGCGCGATTGGCTTGAGGAAGTCAACGCTCTTGACGATGCCTTCGCGCGAGCCCATCAGGCGGTCCTCATGCTCGATGCTGAGCACGCCGTCATAACCCTGGCGGCGGAGCTCGCTGACAAAATCACGCCACCAGCCCGCGTCGTGCCCGTATCCGACCGTGCGGAAGGCCCAGGCGCGCGCCGCGACCTCCGACGTCGGCCGCAGATCCAGCCCGCCGTTCAAAGCCATCTCCTGTGGGTCGAGCCGCGTATCCTTGGCGTGCACGTGCAGCACGCCGCCTCGCCCCAGAGCGCGCACGACCACCAGCGGATCCATCCCCTGCCAAAACAGGTGGCTGGGGTCAAGGTTGGCGCCCAAGTTCGGCCCGGCCATGTCGCGCAAGCGCAGCAAGCCGCGCGTATTGTAGACGGATTGGCCGGGATGCATTTCGATCGCCACGTTGACCCCGCGCTCCCGGGCGAAACGGCCGGCCTCGCGCCAGAAGGGCGCGATCACTTCCTCCCACTGGCGCTCGCTCAGCTCCACGAATTCCGCCTGCCAGGTGCAGGTGACCCAGTTGGGATATTCGCCGCCGGATGGGTCGCCCGGGCAGCCGCTCATAGTCACGACCGTATCCAGGCCCAGGTGCTGGGCGGCTTCGACCGTCCGGTAAAAGGTGTCCTGGGCCTTCTGCCGGCGCCGGGGGTGCGGGTCGAGCAGGTTGCCGTTGCAGTTCAAGGCGCTCAGGGTCAGGCCGCGCGCGGCAATTGCGTCCCTGAAGCGCGCCGCCGCCTCGCCGCCACCGGCCACGTCGGCCAGCCGGCAATGCGGCGCCGGCGAGAAATTGCCGGTGCCGATTTCCACGGCTTCGATCCCCTGGCTGGAAATCCAATCCAGCGCACCCTCGAACGTCAGATCCGGCAGGCTGTCCGTGTAAAGACCGATCTTCACGCACCCTCCCTAACAGGCTGGCATCCCGCGGCGTGTGGTGAGCGTGATCTCTGTTGGCCGCGCTGATAGTGGACTTCGCCGCGGTATTCGGCGGCTTGGGACGGCCGCAGCTTGCTCCGGACCGCGCGCCCGGTGACGGCGACTGGCGTTGGGCGCCCGGATGGCGGCCAGCCCTGGCGCGGACCGCCGGGCCACGTGCTCGGCCGGCGCCCAACGGACCGTCAAGTCGAGGCCAGTTTCACACACACGTGTGCGCGCAATTGGGTATTGTTGTATAACAGGATCCAGACCTAGTCAAGCCGATTAGGGCAGCGCCGGTTCCGCCGGCTTGCCGCCCTCGACCGCCTGGGAGGAGACCCCTGTGTTCGACCTGCTGACCATGGGCCGTTCGTCGATTGACCTCTACGCCAACGACGTGGGCGCGCCCTTTGTGGATATTCGCAGCTTCGCTGCCTACGTCGGCGGCTCACCCACGAACATTGCCGTCGGCGCGCAGCGCCTGGGCCTGCGCACAGCGCTGCTGACGGCGGTTGGCAGTGACCCGGTGGGCGACTTCATCCTGCACTTCCTGGAAGCCGAGGGGGTGGAGACCCGCTTCATTCCCCGCAAGCCAGCCGGGCGCAGCAGCGCGGTTGTGCTCGGCATCGAGCCGCCAGACCGTTTCCCCCTCGTCTATTACCGTGACAATGCGGCCGACGCGCTGGTGGCGATCGACGACGTGCTGGCCGCCCCGATTACCGAGTGCCGCGCCTTTGAGTTTGCCGGCACCAACCTCAGCCGGGAGCCCAGCCGCAGCGCGACGCTCTTCGCCGCCGAGCGCGCCAAATCGGCGGGCGCGACCGTGTTCTTCGACCTGGACTTTCGCGCCGACCAGTGGCACGACCCGCGCGCCTTTGGCGCCAACGCGCGCCTGGTCCTGCCGCTGGCCGACGTGGTGCTGGGCACCGAAGAGGAAGTCAAGGCGGCCGTCCTGGCCGAGGCCAGCCAGGTGCAGATCGAGCACTGGCAGATCTCGGCGCCCGAGGTGCGCGGCGATCCCGAAGCCGCCATCGCCGAGCTGCTGGCCCGCGGCCCTCAGGCGCTGGTCGTCAAACGCGGGGCGCACGGCGCGCGCGTGTGCCTGCCCGACGGCACACGGGTGGAAGCGCCCGGCTTCCCGGTCGAGGTCTACAACATCCTCGGCGCCGGCGATGCTTTTGCGGCCGGCTTCATTTACGGCCGTCTGCACGGGTGGGACTGGCGCCGGTCGGCCCGTATGGGCAATGCCTGTGGCGCGATCGTGGTCACCCGGCACGGCTGCGCCAACTTCATGGGCTACGAGGCGGAAGTGCTGGATTTTATCGCGGCCCGTGGCGGCTTCTGAAAGGCAGGAGGGCATGACGTCTGTTCGGCTGACGATGGCCCAGGCCATCATCCGGTTTCTCAAGAACCAGTCTGTCGAGCGCGACGGTGTCGAGCAGCCGTTCTTTGCCGGATGCTTCGGCATCTTCGGACACGGGAACGTGGCCGGCATCGGCCAGGCGCTGCAGGCCAACCCCGATTTCCGTTACTACCTGGCACGCAACGAGCAGGCCATGGTGCATACCGCCGTTGCCTTCGCCAAGGTCAGCCGGCGGCTGCGAGCCTTGGCCTGCACCTCTTCCATCGGGCCGGGCGCCACGAACATGGTGACCGGGGCCGCCACGGCTACGATCAACCATCTACCCGTGCTGCTCTTGCCCGGCGACATCTTCGCGCGCCGGAATGTCGGCCCAGTGCTGCAGCAGCTCGAGACGCCCCTGACGGGCGACATCTCAGTCAACGACTGCTTCAAGCCGGTTTCCCGTTACTGGGACCGGCTCAATCGCCCCGAGCAAGCTGTCCCGGCGCTGATGGAGGCGATGCGCGTCCTGACCTCGCCGGCCGACACCGGCGCCGTCACCCTGGCCCTGCCGCAGGATGTGCAGGCCGAAGCCTACGACTACCCTGCTGCCTTCCTGTCCCGGCGGGTGTGGTCGATCCCACGCCAGCCGCCCGACCCCGCCGCCGTGCCGCGCGCCGCGGACCTCATCCGCGCCAGCCAGGCGCCCCTCGCCATTGCCGGCGGCGGCGTCATCTTCAGCGACGCCACCGCCACGCTGCGGGCTTTTGCCGAGCAGACCGGCATTCCCGTTGGCGAAACCCAGGCCGGCAAAGGCTCGCTGCCCTACGACCACCCCGCCTGCCTGGGCGCCATCGGCGTGACGGGCACGCCCGGGGCCAACATCATGGCGCGCGAGGCCGACCTGGTGATCGGCATCGGCACCACCTATGACGATTTCACCACTGCCTCCAAGACCGCCTTCCAGAACCCGAATGTGCGCTTCCTGAACCTGAACATTAGCGAGTTCGATGCCCACAAGCACGGCGGGCTGGCCCTGGTCGGCGATGCCCGCTCGAGCCTGGAAGCCCTGGCCGCCGCGCTGGCCGGTTGGCACGCGCCCCAGGCCTACCGCGCGCGCGCTCGGCAGTTCAACCAGGGCTGGGATCGAGAAGTACAGCGGATCTATGACCTGGAACACGGCCCGCTCATCAGCCAGGGTGAGGTGATTGGCGCCGTCAACACGGCCAGCGGCCCACGCGACATCGTGCTCTGCGCGGCCGGCAGCCTGCCCGGAGACCTGCACAAACTTTGGCGCACGCGCGACGAGTTCGGCTACCACCTGGAATACGGTTACTCGTGCATGGGCTACGAGATTGCGGGCGGCCTGGGCGCCAAGCTGGCTGCCCCCGACCGCGACGTGTATGTCATGGTGGGCGATGGCTCTTACCTCATGCTGGCACAGGAAATCGTCACCGCCGTGCAGGAGGGGATCAAGCTCATCATCATCGTGCTCGACAACCACGGATTTGCCAGCATTGGCGGCCTGTCGGAGGCTGTCGGCAGCGCCGGCTTTGGCACCCGCTTTCGGGCGCGCAACCCGAACACCGGCCAACTCGATGGCCCGCCGCTGGCGATCGACTATGCCGAGAACGCGCACAGCCTGGGCGCCCACGTGATCCACGCCGCCGACCTGACGGCGCTGCGCGCGGCGCTGGCGGAGGCCAAACACGCCTCGCGCACGACGGTGATCGTGGTTGAGACCGACCGCGAGCAGCGCGTCGGTGGCTACGAGTCGTGGTGGGACGTGCCGGTGGCCGAGGTCTCTGGCATGAGCAGCGTGCAGGACGCTTACGCCCAGTATGCCGCGGCGCGCCAGCGCGAGAGACAGCACCTGTGACGACCCCGCTGAAGGTCGCAAACGCGCCTTGTTCGTGGGGCGTGCTGGAATTCGGCTTCAACGGCCCGACCGCGGGCTTTGCCCAGGTGCTCGACGAGATGCGCGCGGCCGGCTTCGGGGGCACGGAGCTGGGCGACTGGGGCTTTATGCCGACGGATCCGGCGCGGCTGCGGCGCGAGTTGGCCGCCCGCGAGATAACTCTGCTGGGCGCATTTGTGCCCGTGGCCCTGTCGCAGCCCGCGGCGCGCGCCGCGGGCGAGGCCCAGGCGCTGCGCACGGCGCGGCTGCTGGCCGAGGCGGCGGGCGACCAACCGTTCGTCATCCTGGCAGACGACAACGGGCGCGACCCGGTGCGAACCCAGAACGCGGGGCGCGCCCGGCCGGAGCATGGCTTGGACGAGGCGGGGTGGCAAGTGTTTGCGGAAGCCGCAAGCCGGATTGCGCTCAGCGTACGCTCCCAGACTGGCCTGCGCACCGTGTTTCACCATCACGGCGCCGGCTTCGTGGAAACGCCGGCTGAAATTGACCGCCTGCTGGCGCTGACCGATCCGGGGCTGCTCGGCCTGTGTTTCGACACTGGCCACTACCGCTTCGGCGGCGGCGATCCAGCCGCCGGGCTGCGCGCCCACGGCCGCCGCGTCTGGCACGTGCACTTCAAGGACCACGACCCGCGGGTGGCGGCGCTGGCTCGCGCCGAAAGCTGGGATTATTTCACCGCCGTACGAGCCGGGCTCTTCTGTGAACTCGGCCGAGGCGACGTGGACTTCCCGGCCGTCAAAGTTGAGCTTGAGCGCCTGGGCTACGCCGGGTGGATCGTCGTCGAGCAAGATGTGCTGCCCGGCATGGGCACGCCTCTGGAGTCCGCCGAGCGAAACCGCGCCTACCTCAGGCAGCTTGGCTTGGATCGTCTTCCAGGGTAAGCTCAGCCAGACTGACTGCCGCGCTTGCGCGGACCGGCGTTGGCAATTGCAGCGCCTGACCGGGCTGCCAATCCGAGGCTTGAGTGCCGTGGACGCTCGGTCTTCACAGGTGGCCCTGAATTCGATGGCGAAGGACCGAGGAGCCGCCGTCATGTCGCATTTGATCCCTGCTTCGCCGAACACCACCGTGCGGGTTGACATCAGCCCCGAGCGCGCCGGCTGGCATTTTCTGAGCTTTCGGGTCCAGGCGCTCTCAGCCGGCGCCAGCGTCACCCACCAGACGGGCCAGACCGAGGTGGCCGTCGTGCCGCTTCACGGGCGCGCGACCATCAGCACCGGGGCCCAGGTCTTTACGCTGGGCCGCGAAAGCGTCTTCGCTGGCAAGCCGCACGTGCTCTACGCGCCTCCCGGCCACACAATCGCGGTCGACGCCGAGACGCCTTTTGAATTTGCGCTAGGCGGCGCGCCCGCAATCGGCCGCTATCCGGTCCGCCTGTTCCGGCCCGAAGAGATGAAGACCGAGCTGCGCGGCGGTGGAGCGGCGCTGCGCCAGGTCAACCACATCCTTGCCGCGCCGCTCCCGGCCGAGCGTCTCATCCTGTTTGAAGTCTACGTGCCGGGCGGCGCCTGGTCGGGCTGGCCGCCGCATTGCCACGACGGCTTTGGCGGCTCGCCTTACCTGGAAGAAGTCTACCACTACCGCTTTCAGCCCGAATATGGCTTTGGCGTCCACCGCAACTATCGCCGCGACACCGCTTTTGACGAGATCTGGCCGGTGCGCCACGGCGATACCGTCCTGGTCACCCAGGGGTTTCACCCCACCACGGCGGCGCCCGGGTCGAATATGTACTTCCTTAACTACCTGGCGGGCGACCTGCTGGCCGAAGCACGCGCCACGCCGCCCCTGGATGACCCCGACTTCGCCTGGATGAGGCAAGATTGGGATGGCCGCCGGCTGCAACTTCCGGTTGGGGCGCCTGGCCCAGGTGAAGGTTAGGCCGTCGCGGCCAAACAAACAGCTGCTGCCGGCCGCCCGCTTCCACTTCCGGCATACGTGTTGACGGCGGCGCCTGAGGAGGTCCGGGCCTGGGTCCCAGGAAGCAGCGCGCCCGCCGCACCCAAGCCCAGCTCCCTCGCCGGCCAAGGCGGTCGAAGCCAAAGCCAACAGGTGTCCTCGGACAAGGTCGCCAGCGCATCGCTGCCACGAGCTGGCAGCCGGCCAGGACGTTGCGCAAGCTGCGGTCTTGTGCCGCCCGAAAAATTCACGCTCCAGCCCGGCGGCCAGGTGGGCGAACTGGACCTGCCCGCCGAGGTGGTGGGCAAGCCGCCTGGCGAGATCGGAACAAGCGGAAGATGCCGACTGTTTACCGAGCGGAGCAGACGTGATCCGGTCGGGGGTTTCGTGAACCGGCCAGCCTTCAAAAGGGGCATGCTATAATTTCGGGCCGAGCCACCGGTATACACGCCAGCCCCTGATCTGGAGGCGACTTTGAGCAAGCGCGGGAGCAGACCGCAACCTCAGTACAACCCCTCGGCACCGCACATCAGCAAGCGCGAGCAGTTGCGCCAGCAGCGCCGCCGCCGCGCGCTGACCTGGAACGTGATCATCCTGGGGACGGTAGCGGCTTTTCTGCTGGCGGTCGCCGCCTACGTCGTGGCCAATCAACGCCCTGGACCGCTGCCAGGCGAGGCGCACATCGAGGACGAGGGGGCAGCCGTCTACCCGGCCGGCCAGGCGTTGAGCTATCGCCACTATCCGCCGTCGTCAGGCGCGCGCTATGCGGAACCGGGCGCGTGGGGCTTGGCCGAGACTCCGGTGCCAGAAGGCAATTTCGTAACCAATCTCTATCGCGGCGGGGTCGTCTTCCTTTATCAGTGCGCTGAGCCGTGCCCCGACCTCGAACAGCAGTTCCGCGCTCTGCTTGACAAGGCGCCGCCGGATGACCGGTTCAACACCGTCAAAATCCTGGTGTCGCCTTACGAGCGCGAGCTTGAGACGCCGATCGTGGCGCTGGCCTGGAATTATCAGCTCAACCTGGAGGGGTTTAACGAGGCGATTCTGCTGCGTTGGTATGAGCGTTTCGTCAATCGCGGCCCCGAGCCCGGACCCTGACCGCGCCCTCGGCCGCGCGACGGCAGCCGGGGCGGCCGCAGCCGGCCGCCAGCGCACAAGACCCGGGAAGATCTCAGGGAGCCTATCCAAAGGTTCAGGCGCCGCCGGCTGCCCCCTTGTGGTAAAGTCCCTTTCTGATGTTGCCGACCATCTACCTCGTCCGTCACGCGACGCCGGACTGGACTCGCACGGATATCCCCTATCACCTGCCGCCTGGGCCGCCGCTGACGCCTCTGGGCGAGCAAGAGGCGGCTCAACTGGGGGAATTCTTGCGTGATATGGGAGTGCGCCAGTTGTTGGCCAGCCCCTTGGCGCGTTGCCGCCATACGGCCGAAATCGCAGCCGAGGTAGCCGGCGCCAGGTGGGTTGAGGAGCCGCGCTTGGCCGAGTGGCAGCCGCAGGAAAAGGCGCGCGATGTGCACGCCCGGGTTTGGCCCGTCTGGACCGGCGCGGGTCAGGTGTGCCAGACCACCGGGCCGGTCGCACTGGTGACACACGGCGGGCCGATTGGGGCCTTGCTGACCCAACTCGGCGTGGATGCGCAGCGCCTGGCACAGTACCAGTCCCTCTTCGACAGGCGAAACCCAGTCCCCCCGGCGGGCGCCTGGCGCGCGGTGCAGGCCGCGCCAGAGGCGCCCTGGTCGCTGGACCTGGCCTTTACCCCTGCCGCCAGCCCAGCAAAGGCCTGGCTGGTCTAGCGCCGTTGCCGTGCCCGGCCGCGCAGCGCTAACACCTCCACCGGCAGCAGCTCGCGCCACTGCCCAGGCGGCAAGCTGCCCAGGTTCAGCGGCCCCAGACCAACCCGCATCAGCCGGAGCGTCGGAAACCCCACGGCCGCCGTCATGCGCCGAAGCTGGCGCTTCTTCCCTTCTCGCAAGACCACTTTGAGCCACGACGTCGGGTGATAAGCGCGCACCGGCACCGGGCGCGGCGGCAGATCGGGGTCAGCCATCATCTCGACGATGGCTGGGCGGGTGCGCTCACCGCGCAGCAGCACGCCCTGGCGCAGGGTGGCCACGGCCGCCTCCGTGACGGCGCCTTCGAGCTGCACGTAATAAGTCTTCGGATGTTCGTAGCGCGGATCGGTGAGGCGGTGAATGAGGGCGCCGTCGTCGGTCAGCAGCAGCAGGCCTTCGCTGTCGTAATCCAGCCGGCCAGCCGCGTAAACCCCTGGAACCGGAATAAAGTCCTTGAGCGTGCGACGGCCAGCCGGATCGCTGAAAGTCGAGAGGACGTTGAGGGGCTTGTTGACCAACAGGTAGCGCGGCATGGGCCAGGCGCCTCCACGTGTCGCCGGCCAGGCAGCTGCCAGTGCCAAGCCAGATCTCAGCCTGCCGCGGGCCAAGAGCGTGGGGCCAGGCTGGGGCCTGGACTAGGGTAATACCGTCCAGGGATTGAGATAGGCCCCGTTGTAGCGCACCTCGAAGTGTAGATGGGGACCAGACGAGTTGCCGGTGCTGCCCGACAGCCCAATCAGGTTGCCCTGGAACACACTCTCGCCGCAGGAGACGTCCCACTGGCTGAGGTGGCCATAGACGGTCTGGTAACCGTTGCCGTGGTCGATGACGACCAGGTTGCCGTAACCCCGGCTGGTAGGGCCCGCGTAGACGATGACGCCGCTGTCGGCCGCGTAGAGCGGGGCCCCCAGCAGCGCCTTGATATCCAATCCGCGGTGGATCGTGGTGTAATCGTAGCCTGACAGGAAATGGTTGTCAGCCGGCCAGACAAAGGCGCCGGTTCCCAGCACGCCCGAGTAGCCTCCGGGGCACTGGCCGAAGTTGTTGGCGGCGGTGGCGGTGTCCTCGCGCGTGATGGTCGGCACTTCCCAGGTCTGCAGTTCGCGCCGTCCGCCAGGCACCACCAGGTAGGCATTGGGCCGGAGGACCGGGTCACTTGGATCGAGCCCATTGCTGGCCCAATCCACGATCGCCTCGGGGGTCACGCCGTAGAAACGGGCGATCTGGAGCAGAGTGTTGTCTTCGGTCACCAAGTGGTAGGTGCCGTCGACCGGCAAGATGTTGAGCACCTGACCGGGAAAGAGCGAATGCGGGTCGTCTTGGAGCGTGAAGTAGTTGCCCCACAACACCGTTTCGGGCTGCAGGCCGAACTTGCCGGCGATGCCAAAGAGCGTGTCGCCCGAGCGGACGGTGTAGGTGATGACGGCGCTGCGGCCGCGGGTGGGGATGAGGGTGTGGACGTCGGCCAGCCGTTCAATCGGGGCGGCATCATTCGGATCCGGCGCCGGGTCGGCGGCCGGCAGAAAGGCCTGAATATCGGAAGCGCCAAGTGGGTCTGGCGTGGGGGTGACCTGGCCGGCCGCCGGCCGCGCGCCTCCCGGCTGCAAGGTCGCCTTGACCATCAGAGCATCGGCGAACCCCAGGTTCAACTGCCGAGCCCAGACCGCCAGCGCCAGCACCAGCAGCAGCAGGGCGTGCGTGGCATAGCGCAGTACGGCTTCGCCCCACCCGGCCGCCACCAGGTCGGCCCAAATGCGGGCCAGACCAGTCAACTCGGCGGGGGACGCGGGGTCCTGGCCGGGAAACGGCTCAGCAGACATTCAAGGCAAGTAGAGCCAGGGGTTGACGCGCCCGTAGACATCGCTGCGCATCTCAAAGTGCAGGTGGGGACCGGTCGAATTGCCGGTGCTGCCCGACAAGCCGAGCACCTGGCCCTGATAGATGGCGCCGCCGCAGGCCACGTTGATCTGGCTCAGGTGGGCATAGGCGGTCTGCCAGCCGTTGCCGTGATCGATGATGACCAGATTGCCGTAGCCGCGGTAGCTGAGGCCGGCAAAGACGATCACGCCAGTGTCGGAGGCGTAGATCGGCGCGCCCAACCCGGCCGCAATGTCGACACCCGGATGCCCCTGCGGCAGGTAATCGGTGCCAGAGAGGTAGTGGTTGTTGGCCGGCCAGGCGAAGGTGAAAGTTCCGGAGGGGCCGGAGAAGGGGCCGCTGCAGGCGCCGGGCTCGCCGCTAGCGCCGCCGGGACCGGCAGTCGTGCGGGTCACGACTGGAAGCTGCCAGACGATCGAGTCGCGCCAGCCGCCGGGGATGATGATGGACTGGCCCTCCACCAATTGCGGTTCGGACGCATCCAGGTTGTTACCCGGAAAGTTGATGATCTCCTCGACAGTGCCGTGGAAAGCCTTGGCGATCTTTTCGATGGTGTCGCCCGGCTGGACGACGCGCAGCGCGCCGTTGATGGGCAGGATGTTCAGCTCCTGACCCACCGAGAGGATGTTAGGATTGTCGGCCAGGGCCGGGTTGCCCCACAAGATCGTCTCCGGCTCGAGGTTGAACTTGCTGGCGATGATAAAGAGGGTATCGTTGGCGACAACCGTGTACGTCTCCACCTCGTAGCGCGGCCGGGTGGGGATAATGGTGTGAACGTCGGCCTTTCGGACAATCTCGGAGCCGTCCGGTGTGGGGCTGGCAGCCGGCACTTCCAGGATCAGCGGCTCCAGGCTGGGGGTGACTTCCGGAGCGACCAGGGGGACCACGGCGGCGGGCGTTGTGGTCGTGACCAACTCGGCTGGCAGGGCCAACGGCAGGGCGCTTCCCACGTCGACCCGCGCCAGCCAGACGGCGACAGCCACCAGGCCAATCGCCAGGCCGTGCGTCGCCAGGCGGGCCCATACCTCGGGCGAGGCCAGGCGGCCTAGCCGGCGGCCGGAGGCCAGCGGGTCGGAGGAGGTCGGGGTATCGGTAGCCAACAAACGCTCTGGCGCCACCCGTGACGGCAGGCGGGGCGACTGCGATCATAACAGCGGGGGCGAGAGACCGTCAAGCGAACATAATCGTGGAAGGCAGAACGGGGAGGGGCGGGCCCCG
>JADLEU010000309.1 GCA_020845955.1 Anaerolineales bacterium | reverse complement strand
CCGTCGCCGCCGTCGCCGCCGTTGTTGTGGATGCGGCTGCTGGCGTCGCCAAAGGTCAGGGTGCCGTTGACCCAGATGCCGTAGCCGTTGGCGTTGAGGGACACCCCCGCGGCAATCGTCAGGTTGTTATAGGTCTTGTTGGTGGACAGGGAGGTGTCCACCGAAATGGTCACATCACCATCAGAGCCGTCGCCGTAGACCGACAGCCCGCCGGAAGATGACCGCGCGTTCTGGTAGACGCCGTTCGTGCCATCCCATTCCAACACGTCGTCATTCGACGGAGGATCACTCCCCTTGATATGGCGATAGGTTATACGCTGTTTGTAGATGCTTCCGCCGGGCATCGTTCCTTATCCGTTGAGTTCCATGAGCGTCAATTGATACTCGCCCCGTTCGTCCCAACCCGCTCGTTCTTCACCCCGCGGCGACACCGGCTTGACCAGATAGGAGCGAGTGTTGTCGGCATCGTCACGGTAGGCGAACGTCCCCAGCGTTTCGGTCTCGATGGCCGTCCACAGGTCTTCAATCTGCTGACGCGGCGTGCGGCCATCGGGGGAGAAGTCCGAACAGTCAATGGTCACGTTGAACACCCGGAGGGTCTGCGGCAGACGCAGGTAGTCCAGGTCCACGTACTCGATCTTTGGCGCATTGGTGGCCGTGCCGCCGCGGGCCAGCGTGAACTTCCACCGAAAGGAGTTGAACGCGACGCCAACGTTGTTGGTGCCGAACTTGACTTCTGTCTCGGTATTGGCGGTGATCGCTGGTCCCAGGTTGCTGTAACTGGTGGCGAAGTCGGTGCCATAGGCCGGTTGCACCGTCTCGTTGGCCGCTGCTCCGGTGAGTTTCACTCGCGCCGCCAACGCCAGTTTGCGTTCCCCCGGCGCGCCGTCGTCAAACCACGGCAGTTCGTAGTTGCCGCTGCTGGCGTAGTCTTTGGTGGTGGACACCAGCGGGCTATCGCGCAGGTCGGACAGGTCGAGGTAGCGCACAATATGGCCGTCGCTGGCGTTGTTGTCATGGAAGTACAGCCGGTAGCCGAGACTGTTCGAGATGATCGCCATCGCCAGCGGTTCGGTGCTGTTGTCAGCGGTGTTCACATAGATGGGGTCCCAGCCGCCATCCGGCGTGTACATCCACACCGCCCAGGCAATGCCGCTCAGGGTCTGGCTGTCGCCCACCTGTACAAACATGAAGTCGTTGTCAGCCACAAACCGCTTGAGTTCCCCCAGGAAGGCCGCAGGCACGCCGTCGGGCCGGTCAGGACTCACGTCTTCCACGCTCAGTTGCGGGCCGCTGGTCAGCTTATAGACCCGCCGGTCTTGGGCGTGGACATAGAGGCTGTCCCGGAACACCGTGCCGAAGCCCATCTTCGTGAACTTCATGCGGTATTCCGGGTACTGAAAGCGCGCCGGGAACCACTTCTTGTTAATGAAGTCGAGCATGAAGGGGCCAAAGGGTGTGAGCGCCCAGCAGATCGGATCGCCCAATGCATCGTCATAGATCGCCAGTTGGGTGTTGCTGGCGGTAGGGATGGGCAGCGTGGGGCCATCGTCTTCCCACGAACTCGCGTCGCCGGTCAGCGAATACCAGAACTTGCCGCTGGTATCAATGCAGCAAATCTTCTCGTCCCATTCCAACACCGTCTGCATCGCCGGGTTGATCGTGCCGAGATTGGCGGTCACGTCCGTGGCGGCGCTCCCCGCGGCGGTCTGGTAGGAATAGCCGTTGCTGCCCAGCGCGTAATAGATGCGGTCGGCATTGTAGTAGGTGTCCGACGGTGCGGCGGGCAGCGTGTCCACCAGCGCGCTCCACGAGCCGTTGTAGGTGTAGACATCGGCACCGAAGGTCACGACCAGTGTGCCGCCCAGCACGTTAATGCTGGTCACGGCATCGGTCTCGCCGCCGGGCTTGCTGATGCTGGTCGCGAGCGGCCCCAAGGTGGTAGCCCAGGGGAAAAGCGGGTTGACGTTCTGCCCGGTGTAGTAGTGCAGCCCCTCGCCTTCCCTGCCGCGATAGCGGTACAGGCCCATGCCGCCCGTGAGCGCCTGCACGCGGTAGGTCAGCACGCCCGGCGTCGCCGCGGTGGTCACGTTCTCTGGCAGCGGGCGGTTGGGGGTCTCCGTGACCATCCCGACGCGCACGCCGCCTTTGATGCGGTAGCGGCGCGCCACACTGCTGGCATCCCCGAAGAGGATGATTTCCTGGTCGCTCTGGACTTGTGGCGTGCTGATGTAGTTCCCGATGGCGCACCCCCTAGCCCGTTACCCGCGTCCAGTTCGCGGGGAACGGACGCCGCGGCGGGGTCTGGATGCCGAGTTGGGCGAAGAAGCTTTGGGCGGCGCGCCCGTGGTTGTCCACACTGGCAACCCCAGCCCGGTTGTTCTTGAGAATGGCCTTCGCGCAGGTCGCCACCCACTCCGGGCGCACCGGGACCTCCGTGGTCTCCGTGCTGGGGCGCGCGATAGCCGCCCCGCCGCGGATACGGATGGGCGTGCCGTCGTACCACCTATCGGGACGGCGGATGAGGAGTTGATCGGTGCTGGCCGGGCGGTAGTCCCAGAACGTCTTTGCCAGCGTCGCCCACGCCGCCCCCGCCGGGCTGACGGCGAACACCAGATCGCTGCCGCTCACTGCCGACCATGCGCTGTTGTTGTAGGTGGCAAGCGTCCCGTGGCCGTACGCGCCCGCATCATCCTCGCCCACCTGGTAGTAGTTGCTGCCGTCCACGGCGTCGGAGCGCCGCAACGTCAGATGGTACTGAGTGTTCTCGGACAGGAGCATCGGCGGGGTGAAGTTGAAGACGGCATATCTGCCCCGCGTGGACAGGGTGCTGGCGGCAATGGTGCCGGACGTGCCATCAGTCACGGCGCTGCCGCTGGGCAGGGAACTGCTGTCGGTCTCGACCACGCAGGTCAGGTTGTCCGTCGGTGAGCCGGCCTTTCGCAGATAAACGGCGATGTACTCCACCAACACGTCCTGCTGCACCTGAAAACCCTGGGCGAGCCGCGTGCGGGCCGTGGCGTCGCCCAAGGCGCGCCAGGTCTTCAGCCCGCCTGTCCCCCAGAGCGCCACCGGCCGGGAGGCCAGCACGTCCACCGCAAAGATGCCATTGAAACCGGACGGGAGCGGGTACTCGCGGCGCATGGTGCCAATCGTGACACTGTTGGGGCTGCCGCTGCCGCGCTCAATCGCCAGCGCCACGGTGTCAAGGTCAGTCCACTCGTAGTCGGCCAGCAGGTCAATGGCCTGAAAGATGGCGTCGTCGTACTGCTTCTTGGTATACCCGCGTCCGCCGATGCGGTGGATTTCATATACCGTGTCATTGCCGACCGCCGTCCATGATGGGACGGTGAGGGTGGTGGTGCCGCCGCTGGTGGCATGGTTGGTAATGGTGTTGGACTGACCGGAGCCGGTACCGCTGGTGGTGCTCACTTCCGCGCCGCGCAGGTAGCCGTCCGGGTAGCGCGTAATCTCCCCGGTGTCGGTGAGCGTGGTGGTGCTGCCCCCCGACGCGGTACCGGCGATATAATCGTCCAGGTCTGAAGCGATCTGGGCACGAAGCTGGAGCAAATTCCGACTGATCGTGGGCATCTTCTACCGCTCCGTCAGCATCAGTCTCGGCCTACGTGCCCGCCCAATAGATGACCTGGTTGGCGGCGCTGCCGATAACATAGATCGTGCTGGGGTCCATCACCTCCAGCGTGAGCGCGTCCCCCGCCGACAGCGGGAAGCCGTCCGTGGCCCCATCGCTGCCCGCCGTCACCGCCGAACTGTTGCCCACGTAGATGATCCCCGTGTTGGTTGATGCGGCCCGCAGGATGATGCCGTTATTGCACTTGACGCTGGTGGCGGTCAGTTGCTCGGCGCTGGCGTCCACGTCGCGGTTGCTGCCGTGCTGGAACGAGAGTTGTACTTGCGTGACATGCTGCCCAATCGCCATCCGGCACCCCCTTTCTCGCGCAACGGGACCGTGGGCGGTGCTACGCTACGCCGCGGTGCGCCGCCGCCATGTGGTCACGCAGCGCCTTCGCCAGCCCGAACCCCTTGCCGGTAAACATCTCGCCGCAGACCGCACAGATCTTCGTGCTGTCCCGCCGCTCCCGTCGCACCTTCACCGGCTCCGGCGTCACAGTGCCCGCCGCATGTGCGGTCGTCTCTGGGGCCGGGGTATAAGCCAGAGTCGCACTGCTGGATGTGAACGGCTGGGCCTGTTGCATCCGTTCGGCCATCAGCAGATCAATCAGCGACTTCTGTTCAGCGAGCACGCTCCGCAGTTCCGCCACCTCGCTGCTGCTGACGCCGCCCTGCGGATCGAGGGCGGCAAGGCCAAGTTCGCCGCGCAGCACCCGCTTTTCGTCATCAGTGAAGGTGAACTGCGCGGCGTCGGGATGGTACGCCTTGATGTGGCGCAGCCGGTCAAGGCGCGTCCGGAGCATCTTGCGGCATGGGCCTTCCGACAACATGACGCCACAGCCGAAGTCCAGTTCGGGCAGAGGCAAGGTCGGTTCCGCCGTCCAGCCGTGCTTCAGGAAGACAAGGAAGTGGGCGGCGGGTACATCGCTGGGAACATTGCCCCGCCACAGCCGTACCTTCTGTTTGCCTTTGTCAATCGTCATCGGCCTGCGGCCCGCGGGCGCGCCGGGGTTCTCGATGCCCTGCTCTAACATCAGCGGTTTGGGGGTATCGCCCGCGTCCAACCGCGCCTCATGCACCGTGATCCATTTGCCGTCGGCGGTCTGGACCCGATGACTCTGTACCTGCGGCAGCGTCAGTTCCTGCACCATTGCGGTCTCCTACTCCTTCTGGCTGACCGGATTGTTCTTGATATGGAAAGTGCGTGCGCCCCTGAGGGCGCGCCGCCGCCGGTCGGTCGCCGTCCACACGTCCTCGCGCAAGTTGCGGCCATGCATCCCCATCTCCGGGTCACGGGCGGGGTTTGGCTTCTCCAGCAGGCGCAGGGCCTTCTCTTTCATGTCTTCCCGCCACATCCCGCCGCCGCCGACGACCAACACCGGACGGTGCCGGTCGCGGGTGTCGGCGTACATCACCGGCTTGGTGTCCTTCAGTTTGCGGTCACGCTCCTCCTGATAGGCGGGGTCGGCCTCCCGGCGCTTCTGTTCGGCCATTGCCCGTATCTGGGCCTTGCGCCGCCGCAGCACGTCCACGTACCACGTCGGGAGAATAAGCGCGCCCGGCAGCGCCGTCAGTCCATCATCCGGCTGCTGCTGCCGCACCGCCTGGCCGGGGAGCGAGAGTATCGTCATGCGCCCTCCGCATCTGGCCCCAATGCGGCTGGTCCTTTCGCGGCGTACAGCTTATCGGCGGCGGCAACCGCCAGCCGCATTGCTTCCATGCCGCGCACGTTGACCTGTTCCAATACCGCCAGCAGCAGGTCAATTTCTTTGACGGTGAACTCCAAGTGCATCACAGCGCCCCCCTTCTCTCGCATCATCAAGGCCCGTCCAATCGCCACTAGGACTGCTTACACAGGCCCAGCGTTTGCAGGAGCGAGATCACGTTGTCCACGGTCGCCCCGCCCCCGGTCGCCAGGACTTGCTGCACAACGGGCGTGGCATTCCAGAAGCCGAGCTTCTGCCCGGTGGCGGTGCCGATCTTCGTGCCGTTCGTCGTCCCCAGCACGATGTTCACCCCGGCGGTCGCATCGTCGCCGGTGAAGTCCAGGTTGCCGTCGAAGCGGTTCACCCCGCTGTCGCTCCAGATCGCGTAGGTCTTGGCCCCCTCGACGTAGAGACCATACCCGGCGGTCACGTTGGCGTGGGTCTGGCTGTCAATGAAGACCCCGTACAGCGCGTCAATGGTGACTGCCGCCTGGGGCGAGGCCACGTCCAGGCCAATCGCCAGCGGCAGCGCCGTCGTGATGGAGCGGGGGGTGATGATGATGCCGATCTGCCCGATGGTCGCGACCGCGCCATTGCTGGCGAAGTCCACGCCGATGCCGGTCGCCAGCCCCGACGTGCCGTTGAAGGTCGCGCCGCCGCCGACGTTCATGAGGTCGCCCGCGACCGGCGGGGTGTAGAACCCGGCCAGCCCGTCGAAGCGCACATCGTCGGCGTCCACCCAGATCGCCAGCCCCTTGGTCGAGACCGACCCCCGCGACCCCGCGTCAATGGCGACGTTGGTGGAAGCGACGGGCGCGCCCGCGATAAAGAGACTGGCGGCGTTGGTCAGCGTGCGGGTGTTGGTGGTGCTCTCGTAGGTGATGACCCCCACGGAGATGCCGTGGGCGTTGGTGGTGGTGGCGGTCTGGTCCCCCATCGTCACGGTATCGGCGGGGACCGCCACGGCGATGCTGTTGGTGGTGTTGCCGATGGGATTTTCCGTGAGCGTAGCGCTGATGCCGGGCTGGTTCACCAGGATGCCGTAGTTGTTGGTGTCCCCGACGTTCACCGTGTCTACCTTGACGCCCTGGTAGGTGGTGATGGAGCCGGAGCCGCCCGCGGTCTGGACGCCGTTCTGGGCATGGACGGCGATGGCTTCGGTAATGGTGCCGTCGCCGTCAAACCCCGCGACGGCGTTGCCGTTCCAGACCGTCCCGGCAATGCCGACGCCGATATCAAGGGTGCCGGTGCCAAGATGGACGGTCGCCCCGCCAACGCCGTAGAAGTGCTCGGTATAGTCGCCAGCGGCGGCGGGGTAGGTGGCCGCGGTCGCGTCCACCCCGGCGATGACCAGCGCGGAGGAGGCGGCGGAGTTGCCGTACATGACGATGCCCGCGCCAGTCATCTGATCGGCGGTCGCGGTGGTGGTCTTGACGATGGTCAGCGGGTCAAGGTCTGACCCCGGGTCGGTGCCTGCATCGCCCATAACCACCTGGCCGGTGAAGGCGTTCGCTGTCCCGTTGGCCGGGGCGAACGAGATCGAGCCATCAGCATTGACGGTAACGGCCCCCCCGTTGCGCTCAAGACTTGGGTAAACGAACCAGCCTGGCATGTTACGCGTCCTCCACGGGCTTCGCCTTCCGCCGCGGGAAGACCCGGTTGCTCATCACGCCCACACGCGGCGGGGGCGGCACGGGCGGGGCTTGCGGTGCAACGGCAGCCCCGTCCGGTGTCGGGTCATCGGGCGGCGCGGCCAAAAACCCGCGCTGAAGATGTTCATCCAGTTTGTAAGCACGGATACGGGACGGCACCCCCTTCGTGTCGTAGACGGTGGTGTACAGCGCCGTCAGGTGTTCCGGCGCGTGCTCCTGGTACCAGCGCACCTGGGCAATGCTGATGATGTTGCCGTCGCTCATACCGGCGCTCCTTCTGGTTCGGCCAGTGTGTTCAGAACAATTTGTGCAGTGGCCTCTGATGGCGTCAGGACATAGGGGCGCTTGGGGCCGCGACGCCGCACCTTGAACATACTGATCGCCAGTTCCCCCCAAGGCTTCATGAAATGGTCTGTCCCCAATAGCCGCCCAACGGTCCATTCATCCGCTCGCAATGCGTCAATAAGGGCATTGCACCCCACGTTTTCGGTTTCCGGTACCCGCCGCGGACCGTAGTAGTCGTCAAACACCGTCACGGTCGTCGGCCCCATGCTGCGCTGAAGGTGCCGCCAATCGCTCGCTATAGTCTCGTGGCTATGTCCGCCGTCCACAAAGATGAGGTCGGCGTTCGTCGTGAACTGCGCCAGCGTGTCCTTCGTGTCGCCCTGATGGAGATGGACTTGCGCGCCCGTCGCCTGCAACCGGCCCATCACCGCCTCAATGCCCGGCGGCTGCTTCGAAAACTCCCGTTCTAGCACGTTCGGCGTCATCTCTTCGAAGAGATCGAACCCGTGATACTCAATCTCTTCGATAGGCCGGTGCCGCGCCGCCTGCTGGACCATCTGCACTGCCCGGTCGCCGCGGTGCGTGCCAACTTCCACGATGACGCGGGGCTTATAGGCATCAATCTCCGCCAGCAGGTGTTCGTACCGTCGCGGCCATTCCACACCGTCTGCCAGCGGCAAGGGTGCGCCCAGCACCCGCTCAAACAGCCGCAGGTGCTCCTGCGCCCACCAGTCCCAGGTGTACAGACTGACCCGCTCGGCCCGCTCCCGTACCGGGCGGGCGTAGTCCCATTCCAGCCGTTGCCGTAGTTCACGCACACTGTCGTAGTAGCTGCTGACGGGCAAGTGCAGGTCGGCGGCATACCCGAACTTCGGCGTCAGCACCGGCACGCCCGACGCCAGAGCTTCCAGCAGCGGCAACGGCCCGCCTTCTAGAAAGCCCGTCACCAGCAGCACGTCCATGCTGCGGTACAGGCTGGCGAGTTCGAGGTCGCCTACCTTCGCATGGTATTCGACCGCCACGCCGCTGTTGCGGAGCGTCTCTGCCGTCGGGTTCCAGCCGTCACCGATGATCACAAACTGAAAGGGCGCACCGTCCATCTGCCACGCCAGTTCCGTCAGCAGGTGCTCCCGTTTCCGTCCGTTGGGCTGCACCGTCCCCACAACGCCCACCCGCACCTTGCGCGGGCTGAAGCCTTGCCCGTCCACCCCCATCGGAATGACCCAGAGTTTCTTCGGGTCTACCCCCAACCGGATGAGTTCCTGCCGCCCGGTGTAGGCCATGCAGACCACCATGTCTGCCTTCGCACAGGCCCGCCGCAGGTCGCTTTCCGCCCCCGGATTGCAGTGGGTGTACAGGATGACGTGCTTGGCCTTGCGCTCCTGCGTGTCCAGCCCCACCAGCGTATGCCAGGGGAGGTGGTACACCACGTCTGCCCCCGCCGACGCCGACAGGTCGGGGCCATCGCTCAGAACAACCTCAACTTGGGGGGCAAGTGAGCGAAGCGTCTGAACGATGGCCGCGGCCGGGCGGCGCATCGCATGACTGTGATAAGGCTCCGCGATGACGATCTTCATGCTCGTTGCCCCCCCGTTGCCTATGCCTCTGGTGCTGGCGCTTCCAAGAGTCCCGCCAGTTCCGGGGCCAGGAGGCCCCGTTGGGCCAGCAGCCCCGCCGAGTCGGTCCAGCCCTGTTCCTGCCAGTGCAGCAATACCTTCCGCTGTTGTCCCGCAGGGAGCCGTCCAAGCTGTTCCAGCACCGGCTTCGGGCTGTCGTAGCCCTCATCAATCCACTGGAGCAGGAG
The DNA here is from genome assembly GCA_020845955.1 of Anaerolineales bacterium. GTDB lineage: Bacteria > Chloroflexota > Anaerolineae > Anaerolineales > UBA6663 > JADLEU01. The sequence goes on along the minus strand of JADLEU010000309.1, from coordinate 34,444 downwards.
CCGCGGCGGGGCAAAGCAAGCGTGGACGGGTGCGCCGAACTGAAGGGCCAGTTGGTTGAACGGCACGATCAGGTCAAACCCCTTGTTCGGCCCCAGCAAGGCGAACGCCTGTTCCCTGCGGATGATCTCGTGCCGGTCCCCGACTTCCAGTTCCCACACCACGTCGTTGTGCGGCGTGTACACCAGCACCGTGTCCCCGTTCCATGCGTACAGCGCCCCATGCAGCACGATGCCGAGCAGCCCGCCGTAGCGGTCACGCTGGACGTATTCCGGGATGATGCTGTGCTGCCGCGCCGCTGCCATCGCCCGTTCCCAGAAGACCGGCGAGAGGACAAACTGCGCGGGGAACTTGTTGCCCTGTACATCAGCGGCCAGCCGGTTCGCCGCGGCTAGCAGGTTGTTCAAGCTGACGTTCTCAATCCCAAGGTCGCCGTGGTCGAGCGAGTGCCGGATAACCCCACCCGCGCGCCGGTCACGATGCAGCAGTTTGTCTAGCGGCAGCATCCCTTCCAGCATCACGCGTACCTCGCCGCGCCCGTTATGGTCGGGATGGCGCTGGTGTACTTTTCCTGCTGTGCCTGTGAACGCGTCACATAGTCATGGAAGGATGCCAGCCCGATGTAGTCGGAACTGGCGTGGCTACAAATCACGGAGGCATCGCCCCATACGTCAATGCCCAACTGTTCGCACTTCTTGTAGAAGGCCAGGTCGCCGTTCAGGCCCGGCTCATCCCGCAGGAAGGGGCCGCCAGCGGCCTCCAGTTGTTCCAGCGCGTCCCGCCGCAGCATCACGCAGCCGAACCCGCTGGCATCAATCCGCATCAGGCTTTGGGTCGCCCACGATCCGCCCGGCTTGGTCAGCACCACCGGCTCGTTGTGGTAGGGCGTACCCTCCAACCCCGCAAAGTAGTTGCAGACCTCAGCGGTCATCGGTTCGTAGTACCAATTCACGTCCGTCCCGTGGCCGCGGCGGGGGTCGGCATTCTCGCCGCGGTGCCGGTAGAAGTGCGGTGCGTACATACCGTCCCGACGGCGATGGAAGTACAGGCCGCAGACAATGGGCTTGTCCCGTTCCGCCAGCACAATCGGGGCCAGCGGCGGATGTTGCATATCCGCATCCACAATGAATAGGAAGTCCGCCGCCGTCTGGTGCAAAAAGTCGTGGATGAGGTAGTTCCGGTTGGAGTCCACCCGACAACTCTCATGCCACAACCGCGGGTCGTGATACCACATTCCCCGCTGCGCCAGTTCCCACGCCATCCCTAGCACGTTCACCGGCATGGCGGCATCTACCGTGCGGCCGCTGTACAGCCCGATGGCGACCTGCGGCGGTTTTCCGTTCATCATGCCCCCCCTTTTTATGCCGCTAGACGTTACCCTGTACCACGTGCGCGCAGTACGTGATCGTACCGAGGGCAACGGTGCCGTCCTCAGACGTGCGGAACACCGACCAGTGGTTTGCGCTGAAGGTGTAGTTGGTGCCGTTGGTCTTGGCAGTGTAGGCCACCCAGGAGACCGAAGCGCCGCCAATCACGCCGGACGCGCCCGCAACCGCCAGGTTGGTGGTCTGGTTGCCGGTGGTCTTGCCGTTGAGGTTCCGCATGGTCGCAAAGTCGGTGCTGTTGCCGGTCAACGCGCTCTGCGCGATCACGAAATGGTCCGTCCGCGTCGAAACCGTCGGGAACTTGCAGACCGGGATGTTGGTGTCCGCCGACAGGTCGGTGTTCACCCCCACAATGATGGGTGCAAGGCCAGTGGACATTCCGGGCATGGCGATGTGCTCCTAACTTGCCCCCCCGCGTCATCTGGTTGATGCCTAGTCTTACGACGAGGGGGTGCTACAGTCAGTGTAAATCTCGAAGGCCCACGCTCCGTCGTACATGCCGCTACCGTGCATGCCGACGTAGTTCAGTTCCAGCCCGCGCAGGGACTCGTCGCGCTGGGTGCGAACGGACGGCTCCTGATAGGTGATGGACAGGATCGCTTCGTTGGAGAACATCCCGCCCTTGGCGTCGTCGCTGCCGTCAATGGCGATGTTCGGGTCGGTAAACACGTCCACTCCAGCCAGCCGCCCTACCCAATAGTTGCGGATCAACTGTTCGGACATGCCCGCGACGCTGCTGCCCATCGTGCGGTCAATGGCCGGGGTCCCGCTGCTGGGCGACCACTGGCCGCTGGTCAGGGAAGCCAAGTCCTGCACAATGGGGTGATACTGGAAGGGGTGAATGACGCACGACAGCTTGCCCTCGACCGGGCGGGAAGCGGCAGCCAGCCGCACCGCCGCGGCCTGAAGGTGGCCGATGACGGTGGTGGTGCCAGCGCCGCCAAGACTGACGGTGGCGCTGTCCATGTCTTCGGTCAGGTCGGTGTCAATGGCGTTCTTGTAGGCGTTCGCCAGCGCCCGCCCGAAGTAGCGCATCACGTCCTCGCGCAGCGCCATCTCGGTCAGATCGCTGAAAAAAATCTGCCCGCCGATCTCCGCCACGGTGATGGTGAAGTCGCTGTCGGTCACGCTCTGGGCCTGCGCCAGGTCAACGCCCTCGGTCAAGTCCAGCACACTCACCGCGCTCCAGGTCGGGCGGTGATAGGTGAGGCCCTGCCCCTTGGCGAGCCGCACCTTCCCGACGCGGCCCATCATGAGACCTTCCTGCTTGAGCGTCAGCGCCGCCTCTGCAATGAACTTGGGCAGCGTGTCCGCCAGTGAACTCGTGGTCACAATTGCCATCTACGGCCCCTTTCTTACGCTGCCCCCCGCTACAGTGCTGATCGCTGGCGCAGTTCCAGATACCGCGCCCATTCCTGGTCCGTCAGCGCGTCGGTGCCGCCGCCTGCACGGAAGATTTTGTTCTCGTAATACGACAGGCTATTGGGTGCGCCCGCCGCCGCCGGTGCGCCGCCTTCCAGCCGTTCAGCCCCGCTCTGCACCCGGCGCTGGGCATTGCTCTGCCGCCAGCGGTCTGCCAGGAGTTGTGTCCGCTCCTCCATGATTTCTGGGCTGGCCGACTTCACGACCTGCTCGAAGGCTTGGCGGATAGTGCCATAACTGGCGGTGTCGCCAAAGTGCTTCCCCACGAGTTCCCACGCCTTGTCGCGGGCCGCGAAGGTGTTCGCGGCCTCATACACGGCGTTAAACCGCTGCTGCACGTCCGGTTGCTGAAAGGCCAGGCCGTACTGGAGCGCCTGCTGGTACCGCTGGAACTTGTCAGCGGGGATGTCGGCGCTGTGCAACTCGCGGTAGGCGGTCGCCCATGCTGCGAGATCGTTGAGCAGTTCCTGCTGGGCCTGCTGGAACTGCTGCCGTTGCTGGCCCTGCTGCGCCGCATCAATCTGCTGCTGCCAGGTATCAACGCGCTGTTGCAGCGCATCAATCTGCTGGAGCTTCGGCTGTGCGTCCTGCCATTGCTTGAAGTAGGGGTTGTCGGGCGTGTCCCACTGCGACGGCGACGGCGTGGCCGCGGGCGCGGGCGCGGGCGCAGCATCCGGCTCGCCTTCCGTCGCGGCGGGCGCTGCGTCAGCAGCAGACGCCCCCCCCAGCAGGTTCTCTGCGGCATAAGGGTCGGGTTCGGTGTAGTTGTCCATGCCCGCGGGCCTTCCAGCGCCACCACCGGCGCCGGTGGTGGCGCTGGAAGGCACATCTGTCTGCGGTTGCTGAAATTGCTGATCGGGGAAGGTGGAGACCATAAAGAAAGCCCCGTTGCACCGCAGTCCGTGGAGGACGTGCATGGCATCGGGGCTGTGGAAGCCGCTGCTATGAGATTACTTCTTATGTTACGCACAAACGGAAGGTGCTGTCAACACAACTACCCCAAGCGCAGACGGTTACGATGACCGCAGGTGCGATAGCGGCCACCGTCCAGCACGCGGCGATGGCACTGGATCATCACGTCGCCGCCAGCGAACTCCGCATAGGTCTCGCCGCGGTCAATAACGAGATGCCCTCCGAACAGCGCAGCAATCGGCTTGTTGCACGCTTCGCACAACACGTCGCCGTTCACGGCAATGACCACGACTGCCTCAAGTACCGCCTGCATCATACCCCCCATTAGTACCCGAAGCCGCCAACGATGGCATCGAAGGGACCCAGCGTCGGGCGGTTCGGCGCTTGCCGGAAGTAATTGCCCATCTGTTCCTGCAACACCGGGCGCAATTGCCGCCGCTGGTACGGACTGGCGGCGCTCGTCATCAGGCTCTCAATCATGCGGGCCGCCGTTGCGGGGTCGGCCATCTGCTCCTGAAGCGCCGCCTCCCCAGGGTTCTGAGAATACTCACCCTTCGCGGCGGATGCCGCCAGTTGCTTCAGGCTCCCGATTACCTTGGGCAAGCCGCCTTCCCCGAACACCGTGGTCTGGCCCTTCTGGAGCGCCTCCTGTACCATCGGTACAATGGCCCCCATATCTGGCAATACCGTTCCAGACGGCGTGAGATTAGGGCTAATCTGCCCGTTCAATAGGGCAACGATACTGGCCTGACTTGCCAGCGGCTCGATTGCGCCGGCGATGTGACGGCTCCACGGGTTGCCCGACTGCGGCGCGTAGCCCATCATGCGGGCAAGGTTTTCCGCCGCCTGTGACGCCCCGCCGAGTTCTGGGTTCATGAACGGAAAGAAGAACTCCCGTTCATACGGGTTCATCTCCCCGAAGGGGATCGCGCCGAAGGGGGCGTTGCGGACGCCTTCCATGCCCATTGCTACGCCCATCGGTTGCGTGAACGGGCTGCCCGTGCCGCTGACCGGAATGTTCTTCGGCTGGCGCGCGGCTGCACCCACGCTGGGGTCTACCACGTCCGGCGATGGCTGCTGGAAGGGGTTGGTCTCTTCCCCGCGACCGCGGGGGGTCGGTTCGGCGGCGAGACTCCCCGGCGTCAGCCCGGCAGCACGCGCGATGGACGGGTCTACGTCCACGTCTTCAGGCAACGATGTGCCGTCGCCGGGCGGCGGCGGGGACGTGTCCACGCCGCTGTCGCCGGACACCGCCCGCTCCTGCCCTGCTCCCGTGCTCGCGCCAATGTTGCCGGACGCGGCAAGCGCCTCCATCGCGTCCATCAGGGCGTCAAAGTCGCCGTCCTGTTCGTACTTGGCAAGCGGCCCCATCGGCGCGCTCACGGCCTGCACGAAGGCTTCAGGGTCAAGGCGGTTGTCCCCGGCCAGTTTCCGGGCATAGGCGATGATTTCTTCCCGCGGGACCATCCTGCGCCTCTTTTCTGCGGTACGCGTTGATTACGATGCCCGCTGCGTCGCCAGCACCGTGACGTAGCCCCATTTCTTCATCAGCTTGTCCACGTCGGGGTGTTGCCGTCGCCACATCAGTTTGCGCGGGTCCATCAGCCGGTTGACCATCCGGTCATATAACCGCGCCTGAAGTTCCTGACCGGCACGTTTGGCGTCCTCCCGCCGCTGGATGATCGGGGCAACCTGCGGCGAGGCTTCCAGTCCGTCAAGGTAGTCCCAATACGTGCGGATTTTCTCCATGTCCCGCCGGTAGACCCGCTCGATCATGGTGTCGTTGGCATCCAGATACCGCTCCATGATGTTGCGGTCTTCCGGCGACAGGCTTTGCATGAAGCGGTCGCGCTCGTTGAAGAAGGTCTTGAAGTCCTCTTCCCCCGTCACCGGGTCGGTGTTCATGGGGATGGCGGCATACTGCGCGGCCAGCACCTGCGCCCGGTTGTTCGGGTCTACCTCCCGCGGCGGCAGTTCCTTCACGCGGCTGTTCTCAATGGCCCCAGCGTACTCGTTGTTGATGGTCTTCCGCTCCAATCGCCATTGCTTGTAGTCAATCGCGCCAGAGAGTAGCCGCTTGTCCAAATCCATCTGCTTGATTAGCCGCGCCTGTCCCGCACGTGCCGCTGCGCCGATGGCCTCCCGCTGGTCCAAGCTCCGGCCACCACTGGTTACTTCCCGCACTTCGGGCGACTGGTTAATCTGAAGTTTCTGCGTGCTGTCCAGCAGCGGCACGCCTGCTTCGTCGGCCGCGTCGTAGTCCACGCCGAACCGCGCGCGCGCGAGCCGGCCCCGCAGTTCGTCGGTGCTCGCCTCGGACGAACCACCGACACCCAAGAACGTCCCGGTTGCCGCCCGCGCTGCGCCGCCCAGCCCGCGATCATTGCCGTAGGCATTGGCGAAGGACGCCAGCACGCCCGGCACCATATGTTCCAATATGTCGGAAAACCGTCCACCCACTGGCCCCGCCATGTCCCGGAGGGGGGACCCTTCGGCCAGCCCCGTCCCCCGCAGCATGGCATCCAGATCGCCAAACGCCGTGTTCTCGCGGGCCGGCCCTTCGATGCTGCGGCCAAGGGCATCCTTGCCCCGAATCTGGTTCAGCGCCATGCCGGTCTGTGGCGAAAGTTGTCCCAGCATATAGCGCAAGACGACCTCGCCGCGATCAATCGGGTACGGGTTCCCAGAGGCGGTGCGTTCCTGCTCGGTGAGGAAGCGCGCGAGGGTCCGCGCCAGCGTTGCGTCGTCGCTCCAGATGTTGTGGCGCACGCCGTCGTCATCGGTGACGTTGCCAAAGTCGCTCTTGAGCGGGTCCGTCCCCACTTGATAGCCCGCCGCCGTCGCCAGCCCCATCAGGATGGCCCCGATGCTGTAATAGGCGGCGAAGTCCTTGCCGATCTCCGCAGCGATCCGGCGGCTGGCGTATGCCCCCGGCGCGTTCGGCCCCAGCACCACGGAGTAGGCGGCCCGCCCGGCAGCAACAGGACGCTCCACGCGGGAGGCCATGTTCCGGGGCGAGAAGAACGTGTGCGCGAGGATACCCGCGGCACGGTCGAGTTGCGGCGGGAGCGAGCCGCGGCCGGTCATCCAGTTCACCCACTGCGCGTACTGCTGCGCCTCTTCCGGTGCCAGCGGCTGGCCCCGCTTTTCATACTTGTAATAGATGCTGTCGAGGATATTGGCCCGCAACTTGTTCAGGAACGTGACATAGGCGTCTTCCCACGCCGCCGATCCGATAAAGCGCATGAGGCCATTGCGGTCGGCAGCGCCCAACGCCCGCCCCAGGAAGTGTTCTTCCCGCGTGGTCAGCGTGCCTTCTCCGGCCCGCGGCGCAAGGTACGCCCCGGCGTTCTCCCAGAACTTCGCGGTCGGGCGGGTATGCAGTTCGGCGTCAATGCGCGCTGCCGTCTCCGGGGCAGCGAACGCCTGAAGCATCGGCTTGACGGAGCGCAGCCACGCGGTCGGGTGCGACATGAGGCCGTACCGCCCCTGCCGCATCAGTGCCGAAAAGTCATACAGGCCCGCCATCAGTTGCCGCGGCAGGTTGTAGACTTTCGCCACTCTGTCCCATGCCGATGGCGGCATGAGGTCGCTGATGTCCTGCGCCGCGCCTTGCAGCAGGCGGTAACGCTGAGGGGAGTCTTCCGGCAAGGAACGAGCGAGACGGAACCGATCCATGATGGACTCGGCCAGTTCCACCGGAACATCCATCTTGCCGTCTCGCAGATCGGTGCGAATGCGCTGCATGGTTTCCTGCACGTCCGACAGCACCCGCGGCCGGGTGATGCGCTCGGCCTCGTCAATCAGATAGCGCAGATTGGCCTCTTCCCACCGTGCCTGCGCCGCTTCGTCCTGCATCACCAGCCAGCGCGCTTCCAGTTCGGGCAAGAGTTCCTGTTTGACGGCCTGTACCAGACTCTGCGCCTTCGCCGCCTTCTCCGGCCCTTCGGGGAGCGCACGCAGTTCGTCCGCCAGATCGAGGATGCCCGTGCGCTCGACTTCGGGCATGATATATCCAAGGTTATTCGCCAGCCGTCGCACTTTGGCGAAGGCGGCGGCGTCTTCGTCCTGCAAGCCAAGGTTGCCTGGGCTGCGGCCCAGATCGCCAAGGAAGGCGGTCATTCGCTCCACCCGTCCGATGTCCCGTCGCGCCGCCGCGAACTGCTGTGTGCGCTCAGCTATCTCTTGGGCGATGTCGCCGGTCGTCAGTCGGGTGATGTACTCACGGATGGCCTCCACCTTCTCGGTCGAGCCTTCGCGGTAGCCCTTGATGGCGTCCAGCCAGCCAGCCAGTTCCTTGCGGCGTTCCGGCGACAGGATGTAGCCGGCACGGTTGGCATTGCGCCGCATCTGGTTCAACTTCTGCACCATCTCATCGGTCAGCCCCAACAGTTTGGGGTTGCGGCCAAGGTCAGCCAGTTCGGTGACGGACTGTTCGGCCTTCTTGATCAGGGCCGCAGACTCCTTGGCGGTGGCTTCCATCTCCTTCAGTGGCCCCAGAATGCCTTGCCCAATGTCCTCACGGATCAGCCGCTGGGCTTCCTTCAGCCGCGCCGGGTCGTCCACATCCATGCCCTTGATGGTATCCAGCACGTCGTTCAGCCGCGTGGCAAGGTCTTCAGGGATGACCTCGCCCAGCCGGTCGTACACCCGCCGGAGTTCGTTCAGGATGCGCCGTTCCTGGCTCTGTTCGGGGGCAATCTGCCGCGGCAGCCGCCCGCGGTCGCCCACATAGGCAAGCCCCTGCCGCGTGCGCTTGATCAGGTCGTCCACCTGCCGTGAGGCCTTGCCGGTAGCGCGCTTGGTCGCGGTGCCGGCAGCCTCAGTCCATTCCTTGACGTTCTTGGTGATCCTGCCGACTTCCTCGCGCGCCTTCCGCGTCACCACCCGCTCGGTTACATCACCAATCTGCTTGCCCGCACGCTTGTCGCCCACAGCTTCACGGCTGCGCTTGGCCTGCCGGGTCAACCGTACCAACGCGCCTGCCTCGTCCAACTGGTTCCAGATGGATGCGGCCTGAATGGTGCGGCCATGCTCGGTCAGGTCGGCGGCAACCTTCTCCGCCAGATCAATGCCGCGGGCGAACTCCTTTTCGTCAGCGCCTTCTGCCGTCAGCCGCCGGATGACGTGCTGGGCTTCCGCCACATCCGCATCGTTATAGTTGCTGCCCTTGGACAGCAGACGGGTTTCTGAACCAATGGGGTCGGCATCCATGCGGGCCTTAGCCGCGTCACTAAGACCCTGAGTAGAGCGCGGTCCCTCGTAGGTGAGGGGGGTATCGGTGAGTTTCTGGCGTAGCGCGGGGCTGCTGCGCTCCGATTCCCGCAGCGTCTCGCTGAAGCCTCGTTCCAGTTCAGGGTTCTCTGGCGCAACACCACTCACTGCCCCCGCGGGCGGCCCGGCCGGCGGCGGGGGTTCCGTTCCCCGTAGCGGCAGTGATGGCGGTCCAGCGGGCGGGCGCGGCGGCGTTACCCACCGGCTCGTCCGCGGCGGGGTATCCACAGGCGGGACATCCGCCGTGACATCACCCCCCGGAATCTGTTCCTGTTTGTTCGTGACCTCAGGTACGACACGCGCGGTATCATCCGGCGACGTTTCGGGCGCGACCGGCTCCACGGCGCGCCGCCCGATCTTCAATTCGCGACCGCCTTCCGTCCGCACGGTGAGCGCAGCGCGGTCGCTGGCATCCACGACGGTGAGGGGACGGCCAGCGTCAATCTGCGGCGAGCGCACTTGATCGCCCGGCTTGAAGTCCCCGACGGGCGGCAACTTGTTCCCGCCGGGCGGCATCCCTCTGTCGGGAACACTCGCGGGCGGTGGCGCGCCCGCGGTCATCCCCAGCGTCACGCTGCGGCGCGGACCGGTAGGGTTGGCTGGATCAATGCCTGCCAGTTGCTCGCCAAAGCGCGTCGCGGCCTTCATCGCCGGCTCCGCGCCCTCCGCCGCCAGCCGTGCGCCCTGAAGGTAGGGACGCACCAGGTCATCGAATGCCGTGACGGACGGCCCGCCCAGCACATTGCTGACCGCATCCGCCGCCAGCGCCAGCTTGGGGCCAATCCCGCGCACCGCCACCTGCCCCGGCTGGGTCATAGGGATAGCGTTGAAGAACGATTCCATCCCGCCCGGATGCATACTCACATCAGGCGGAATGAACGCCCCCCGTTCGTTACTCCCCAAAAGGCTCCCGCCGAAAGCGCCACCCATTACGGCAGCGCCAGCGCCCGCGGCGGGCCACAGAGCAGGGAACAGCAGCCCGCCAAGCATCGCGCCCAGCGCCAGCCGGTTCGCCTGGTTGTCCGGGTTCTCCGGCGAGAACGGCGAGGTTAGCGCCTCAAACACCTTGCCGTACTGTTGCCCGGTACGTTCCAGCGCGCCCCGCAGCCGGTCAGGGAGTTGCACGGGGGCGGTCTCCGGCGTCGGCACCAGCCCCTCGGCTTGCCCCGCCGCCATCTCTTCCGCCAGCGTGGTCATCGGCGCGCGCTGCGGGTACGGCGTGGGCGGCGGCGCATTGGGACCGTTGACCACGTTCCGCACATCGTTGGCGATGCGGAGCACCTTGTCGCTCCACAGCGGGTCAGTGGCGTACCCCGCGCGATGGACTTCCCGCAGGAAGGCCGCGCCGTCGCCGGTCTCCTTCAGCACCTTGAGGGCGTTGGCATAGCGGGCGTTGTCCCACAGGAAGTTGCCGAAGTCCTCATAGGACTCCGCCGGGCTGTCATAGGCGCGGAAGGTGTCCTGAATGTTCACCCGCCCCTGCCCATAGTCCTCCCACGTCGCCACGGGGCCGGTGTTCGCGCCGGTGCGAGGGTTCGATCCCTTAATGCCGAACAGGTTTCCGCCCGGGGCTTCGTGCTGCCAGCCCTGTTCGTTCAGGTTGATGGCGATCATGATGTCGGCGGGAATGCCGGTGCGCCGCTGGGCTTCTTCGGCATAGGGCCGTATGGAACGGATGAACGCTTCCCGCGAACTGCGGTCAACCGGCCCCGGCGCTACCGATGACGGGGCCGCAGCGGGTACAGACGCAGGCATCGGCGCGGGCGTAGGTGCGGACGGAGGCCCCAGTTCAGGAGCGACCAGTACCGGCTCGGCAGAAGTGGCAGGTTTCGGCACGAACGCCTGCACGATGTTTTGCACCGCCGCCAGCGGGCTTTGCGGCACATCCGGCACGAACGAGGACGGTGCGGGCGCAGGTGCAGGCGCGGGCGCGGACGCCGCGGCGCGGCGAATGGACGGGTCTACCTCTTCATCCCCGTCCAGTTCGGGGGCAACCAGTATCAGGTCATCGTTGTCAAGCAGCGTTGCCATGCGCCGGTCTCCCGATTACGATGAGAAGCCCACACCGTAGCGGAAATTGACCTGGGGCTGCACGCGTCCCATCGAAATCCCGCGCTGGCTGGGTGCGAGCTTCAAGAAGTCCTGCACCGGGGACTTGTTCTTCAGAAAGTCCACATAGCGCAGGTTGGGGTCTCTGGCGACCGCACCCTCATAGTCCTGAAAGAACTCGTTCTGCCGCCCGCGCAACCAGTTGGTGAAGTTCTGGTTGCCGCCGCTCCCGCCGAGCAAGTCCCCGAAGATGTAGGAGAATGCCGCGTTCGGATTGCTGTTGAGGTATTCGTTTTGCAACCCGTCGAGCCACCCACTATTCATCATCACCATGCCGACACCCCTTAGCCGCCGAGCAGTGAGCCGAGGAAGGACTGGTCCGGCTTTTGCGGTGCATTCCGCATATAGTCGCTATAGAGCCGGTCTTGCAGCGAGGCCATCAGCCGCCGGTTGTTCCGCAGGAAGGGACTGATGCTGCCGCGATTGGCCCCCATGATCACATCAAAGGCACGGTTGGGATTGCTTGTAATGTCCTGCGCCAGCCCTGCCTTCCTGACATCGGTCACCTTGCCCGCGGCATAGTCGTTGACCAACTGGTTCAGGTCGCCCAGGAAGGACGATGCCTGCTGATCGGACGGGAACATCCCGCCGCCCTCCCCGAAGAAGTTACCGAGCGCCCCCAAGACGCCGCGCATTCCGGAGTTCTGGCCGTAGACCGTGTTATAGTCGCTGGCGAGTTGCGCCTGCGGCACGATCTGCGCGCCCAGAAACTCCCCGAACGGGTTGCCCGTGAATGGGTTAATCCCCGCGGACTGAAGATAGTTCTGGCTGGCGAAAGCCGGGTTGTTCGCAAAGTCGAAGTAGTAGTCCAGGCTCAGGTCTGACAGATTGCTGAAGTCCGGCAGTTTGCCGAATTGCCCCGGCGCGAGCGGCTGCACCCCCTCCAGAGGGTTGTTGGATGCTGGCGGGGTTGTCCCCGGCGGCGTGGTCGATGGCGGCGGGGTGGTGCCGGGCGGCGTCGTCCCCGGCGGTGGGGCGGCACCGCCGCCCCCGTCGCTGCCCCCGTCGCTGCCGCCTGCACGCTTGACGCCTGCCTCCAGGTTGGCGGCATGGCCGGTCGCGCCCGCTTTCCGCAGGAACGGGACAAACTCGTTCATGATGACTTCGGGGGCAAAGGTCAGCAACCGTTCGGCACTGAAGCCGCCCAGGAAGTTCGGGTTGGCGCGGATGATCGGCAGCAAGTCCTCATTGGACAGTTGTGCCAGCCGGGAGGTCGCAAACCCGTTCAGGATGCGCTGCGGCAGCGTGCGGATTTGCTCGTTGGACAGCGTTTGCAGATAAGCATAATCGGCCAGTTCCGCTGCGGTGACATCCCGCCCGTGCGCGGCCTTGAAGGCTTGCCGGAAGGCGGCGAGGTCATCGCCGCCACCACTAGCGCCCGCATCGCCAGCGCCAGCGCCCGCGCCGGAGGCAGTGGCAGAAGTGACAGCGGCAGCGGGGCCACCCGCGACGGATGCGGGGCGCAGTTTGCCGCTGGCGTCGCGGGTGAGCGGCCCTGTGACCTGCCCGCTCAGGATGTCCGGCAACAGGTCGCCGTAGAAGGACTCACCGGGCGAGGTCTGCGGTAGCCCCCTGCCGGAGAGAGCGCTGGCGACCGTGGCATCCAGATTGTCAGGGAGGGCGGGAGCGATACTACGCAAGAACTCCAACGCCCGCGGCGTCAGGTTGATGGCCCCGTACTCCCCCAGTGCCCCTGCGCCCACGCTGCCGCGCATGATGGTCAGGGCAAGACTGTTCTGTTCAGCAGGGCTGAGTCCCGCACGCGCGGCCAGCGCGATCACGCCATCACGCAGTTTTTGCGGGACCGGGGTCGCAGGGTTAGTCCCCCGCTGGAGCAGGGAGGCAATCCCAGCGGTGCTGGCACGCTGGGTCACGCCGGGCGCAAGGCTTACGTCGTCGCCATCTTCCGTGTTCTGGCGTACCCAGGCATCTGCGGGCAACGCGCTTTCGGAAGCGTACCGTTGGCCCTTATAGAAATACTCAGTGCCGCCAGTGGTGTTTGGCTTGATGGCGCTCGTGCGGGCAAGGTCTACCGCCGCCGCTTTGATGGCAGGAGGCACATTGCCGCCGCCATAGGACTGGCCGGTCGCATCATCCACATAGAAATCGCCCCATTGCAGCCATGCCATCACGCACCACCCATTCTTGCCGGCCCTACCTTGCCTACCGGCCCCTCATCAGCGCCATCATAGGGTTCGGCCCGATGAAGCCCCCCGCGCCGCTACCCGCGCCGGGCGGCATGCCCATGCCCATGCCCATGCCCATGCCCAGCCCTGGCAACTGCGGCAGCGCCAGCCCGCTTTCCGGTGCGGCCATCCCGCCGCCGAAGTAGGTGCGGACAGCGGCGGCAAGCTGGGGCGGGAGTTTGCCCGTCTGGGCGAGTTGCGGCACCTGTTGGGCGTACGCGGGGTCTTTGGCCGAGCGCAGGAAGGCTGCGAGCAGCGGCATCTCTTCCGGCGCGCCGAACTGCCGCAGCACGGTACGGGCCGCTTCCATGACCTGCGGCGGCACCTGTTCCTGTTGCCCGCCCCCTAGTTGCAGCACCGCCATCGGCGTCTCCTGCCTTCTCGCTACTTACTTACTTCGACTTCTTGCCGCCGCCACCACCACCGCCGCCCTTGGGCTTGGCGTTCTTCATCATCATCGGCTTGCCGGACTTCTTGGCCGCCTCTTTCGCCGCCTTCATCCCGGCATCGGTGTAAGGAAAATGCTTTCCGTCAACGATAGGGGCCATTGTGCGTTATCCTCCTGCTGGCAGGCTTCCGCCGGAAGCCCGTGCGACGGCGCGGTTGCGCTCACGCCGTATCTGCTGGGCCGGGTTGTCCCGCGGCGGCGGTTGGCCCGGTTGCCCTGTTCCCGGTTGCATCTCCGGCGGGACGGCGGTGTTCGGCATATTCGGCCCGTTCGGGGCCGGTGCGCTGCCCCCGCCCGCGGCCGCGGTTGCGGTTGCGGTTGCGGCTTGCTGCGCCTGCATCCGCTGGTTGAGGTCAATGAGTGCGGCGATAAGTTCGTCATCGTCAGCGTAGGCAGAGAGATCGCCCACCATCGCGGCGGCGGCCGGGTTCAAGAACAGTTGCTCCAGCCCCTTGCGCTTGATGATCAGCAGCGGATCGGGATAGCCAAGTTCCTGAAGCCCGGTGTAGGTGTCCAGCACGCCGCTGACAATCAAGTTGGTGACGTAGGCCGCGACCGTCGCCTTGTCCTGCGGCGTCACTTCCCCAAACTCGACCTCGATGCCGGTGCCGGTCTGCTGGATCAGCGCCGGGTCAAACGGCACGCCGCCCACGCGCCGCCCAAGTATCCCCTGCGTGACGGTCATGGTCATGCCGGGGACCGTGGAGGCGGTGATGGTGGCGCTGATACTGAGCGCCCGCCGCAACAGCAGTTGCATCGCCATCTTCAGAGCATCGCGGTAGGGCCGGATCACGTCCATTGCGGCGTTGGTGAGGAGGCCGACGCCGTAGCCCGATTGGATGCTGCCGCCCTCCCCAAAGAACACCGAGGGGACCGTGACCTTGTTCAGCCGGTCGGTCAGGATGGTCATCAAGGGTTGCAGGTTGCCGGGGTTGGGCGACAGGTCAAGCACCTTCAGGTCGCTCTCCTGATAGAGCATGAAGTTGCGTGCGCCCGGCTTGAAGGACACCGGCTCAACGGTCTTGCCTTCCTGCACCAGTTGGAGTGTTGGCGGGTTGACGCCGGTCGCCGCATTGGTCAGCAGCATGGACACGAGGCGGCACAACTGGTTGTAGATTTCATGCACGCCGAACAGGATGCCCGGCCCCACCATTGCGGTATCCGGCTTATCGCTGCCGGTCGGCGGGGCGGACAGGTCGCCCAGCGCGGTGACGATGGTCCACGGGAAGAGCGGCGTGCCGTCCACGTCCCGCACATCATGGCGCATCGGGCGCTTGATCACCTGGGTATCGTTCAGCGGGTCGCCGCCGCCGCCGCCGCCGCCGCCGCCGCCGCCGCCTGAGGTCATGCGGCCTGCGGGCTTGCCCTCAATCACGATGCAGTGATACAGCGTGTCGAAGTAGCCGATGCAGGTCACGGTATCGTCGTCGTTGTAGCCCTTCAGCAGGTCCCAGGCTTCGGGATAGCGTTCCAGCGCTGCCTCGACGGAGAGGGTGTACTGATGGGTGCAGCGCGCCCACCGTTTATCGCCCATGCGCGGGTAGACGCACATGGGGTCTTCCACCAGCAAGCGGAAGGGGAAGTGGGCGTCGCTAGAATCGGGCATCAGGAGAATGGTGATCCAGCCGCGCAGGGTGTTGAAGTGGGCAATGCGGCGCAGCGGGTCGCCGTATTGCGCCTGCATCTGCTGTTCGCGGGCCTTGTCCCACCAGTCGGCGGCGTAGTTCTCAACCTTCTGGATATCGGTGGTCTGGAGCACGGCACGGGCGGGCATATTCATACGGATGCCTGCGCCCGCGGTCATGTTGGTGATCTTCATCGGGTAGATGAAGGGGTCGGGCAGGACGGTCTCCTGCACGCCTTCGGCCAGTTTTTCTTCGGCAGACTTCTCTTCATGGCCGAGCGCGCCCTGGGTGGCAGCGAGCGCGAACACGTTCTGGTCATTCCGCATCCGGTCGTTGCGGGACTGCCAGTAGTCGCGGTCGCCCTCGGCCTGCTTGGTGATGTGGCCCGCAAGCCGCTGAAGTTCTTCATCCGTCAGGAGTTCGTCGGGATACTTGTTGAACTCGCGCAAGGACCACCGTTCCAGCGCGGTTTCCGGCAGGCGCGGGGTCGGCGGCGCAGGCATTCCCGGCATTCCCATGTCGGACAGGGCGGCGTCCGCCAGCCCCGGCGCGAGTTCGGGCGCGACCAGCATCATGCCGTCAGTGCCGGGCAGCCCGGGGCCGGGGTCAGGAGACGGGAACGGCGGCTGCATCATCGGATATTAGCGCCTCCCGGTCGCGGTCGTGGCGGCAGAAGCATAGCCGCTGCGCCGCCGCTGGAAGGCGGCGTCCCAGGGCATCGTCTCGACGGTGTTTCTGGGCAACGGCTTGCCCGGCACGTTGGACAGGCCATAGCGGTCCACGATGCCGTAGGCCAGCGCCTTCACCGCATGGTTGTTTTCGTCAATCGGGCTGTCCGAATGCACCAGGCCGTCCGCCCGCGTCCTGAACTTGTAGCCCTCTTCCATCTCCCACGCCAACATGCGGCACTTCGGGGAAAAGACCATGTACGGGACGTTCGTGAGCGGGTTGACCGCCAGCTTGTCATGGGTGCGGGCGATGCCGTCCGCGACAGAAAGCCCGGTCTGGCTGGTCGCGAAGGAAATGCCGCCATTGCGCCCGGAGAGTTCGTCGCTCCAGGTCTCAAAGGCTGACTGCTGCGCGTTGCCATGCTGCTTGGCGGCCTTGTCCATCACCACGCGCTTCACATTAGGGAAGGCCCGATGGTTCTTCACCATCGTCATGATCTCGTGGTTGAGCATCCGGTTGACGTAAATCTCGTCAAACACACAGATGGTATCGCCGCGTACTTGTACGAAGAGGACGGCGAACGCGGAGGGGTCATAGCCGGGATCGATCCACAGGGCCACGTCTTCGGCGGGGTCAAAATCGGCCCATTCCTGCACATGGAGGAGACGGGAGAAGTCCTTGAACACCAGGTCGGAGGGCGTGCGCGGTTCGCCCAGGAAGCGTTCCGCAAAGCGTTCCTTCCCGTCCACCGGGCGCGTCGCCAGCATCTGCCGTTCGCGCTCCCAGAACGTCTGATCGTGTACGCCGTCAGGGTAGAACCGGCGGTTGCTGTAGCTGGGAAGCGAGAGCGCCACGCCGCCACGGATATTGCCGGGGCTGCGACATTCCCGCCAAAGGTTGCGGTACCAGTTGCTGCCCTGCTCGAAGGTGCCGGACACCAGCAGCCAGCCCTGTTTCGGCGTCACGCGGTCAAGGCACGTCTCGAACGCTTCATAGGTCTGGCGGCCTGCCTCGCACATGATAATGCCGTCGGGGGCTTCCCCCGCCAGCTTGGTGATGTCCTTGGAGGCGATAGTACGGACGGTCGCGCCGTTGACGTAGCGCAGGTCCCACGGCCCCTGCTGGCTGGTGCTGTAGCGCGTGGCGGCGTTCAGCCGGACAGCAGCCTCCCGCAGGTAGGAGAACTCGTGAATCGTGTCCTCATACTCGAAGCCGACCAGCCAGATGGTCCCATCCATCGGGAAACGGGCAAGGGCGTGATAGCCCGCAAGATACGACTTGCCGGCCTGAATGCCCCCGCCCAGGATGACAAGACGGGGGACATTGCCGCCGTCCGGCGTGCGCCCCGGCGCAAGGATGGCCTCATGCACCCGCCGCTGTTCGGGGGACGGGGTATAGCCGACCGCATTGAACATGGGTTGGAGCCGCGCATACTCCTGCTCCACGGTGGGGAGCCGGGGCAGGAACCCGTCCAGCACGGGCGCTTGCTGCGGCATACGGGCGGCTGCGGGCATGGCGATGTCTGTCTGTCCTAAAACCAAAGAAGGCGGCCAGCCCCTTCGCGCTTCGCGCTTCGCGCTTTGCGAAAGGACCAGCCGCCTTCCAGAAATGTTCTCAGGCGGAGAGCGAGTATGCACTTCTTGCGTTATGATGAGTGTACGCCCGCCGAACGGTTATGGCAAGTCGGTGCGGCTTTCAAGGCGTACCGTGACCTGCAAGGACTTGCCCTTGTCGCGGCCCTTGTCCGCCAGTTTCACGAAAATGTTGATGCCCGACCAGTCCATCGCCGCGCCCGCCGCCGCATCCAGCACGGCGCGGTGGTCATCAAGCGCCTTGTTCACCGCGGCACGGATGGTATCCGTCGGCGTCAACATCGTCATCAGCCTCGTCGTTGCTGTTGCTTACTTTACGTTATTGCTTTTACCGAAGCACGTCCCAGAGTTTGTCCCGCAGTTCCGCCATGACCTGCATCCGCACGAAGTAGTCCCCCGCGGCCTCTGCCTGGGCTTCCACCTTGCACACGCCCCGCAACTGCCGGACGGCCTGCATGATGCGTTCGGCGTCCTCTTCCCGCATATCCTTTTCCAGCACCACGACGAAGCCTTTGATACGGTCAGTCACCAGCCACCACACCTGTCTGCCACGGACGGCCATCAGGTTGCGTGGAAAACATCGGGTCAAGGTAGGGCGTGAGCACTTCATCCATGCTTTTCAACCGCCCCGTTTCCGTTTCCGTAAACCGCTGAAAATGGGGGACATTCCACGTTCTATCTCTGACCACAATCCAGTCCGGTCCGATGGCTTCAATACGGAAAGGGCCGTGACTTCCCCCAAAAAGAAAGGTCTCACAAACATAGAGGATGGCCCCGATGCGAAGTTGTGGTTGCGGGGTAGGCATCTTCATCATCATCGCCTTCTTCATGTCCCCCATAATGTCCTCTCTACCGGCACGAATGGCGTGGACGTGCAGCCCCCGGCGGCCACACAGCAGACAGATAGCGTCATCCGCCGGGGAAGGAGGCACTATCATGCCATCCACTTCCGCGAGGGAACGAGCGCCTTGAACAATCGCCACAGCCGCCAGCGATGGGGATGCAGCGCTGCGTCGCTGGCGGCGTCAGCCGACGCAGCGCGCACGCGATCACCAAAGAAGAGGTACGTCCACCACATTTGCACGCCTTCGATCACCGACCGCTGCCATCCCAGCCGGACGACAATACGATGAAACATGATATAGGCCATGATCGGCGTGTACTCCTTATCAGGCCACGTCCAGAATGACCAATGCTGCAAGGTAAAGCCGCCTATTACTGTGACATCTTCGCCGGCATCATTGGGCTGCGTCATTCGGGTCGCGCCTCACACCTAGGATACGCACAGAACACCGCATCGGCATCAACCACCGGGAAACGTTGATGATCATGGAACGGGAAGGCGTTGACGAAGAACTCCAGCACGCCATCGCCGCCACGTTCAGACACGACCTCCGTCACCCACCGATGCTCATGCGGCGGCACTTCGCGGGAAGGGACGGGTTCCCACGGGGCAACCATGCTGTGCAAGTGTCGTTGCCGCGCATCCTCCTCTTCCCGTAGCATCATTTCGATGACCTCTTCCAGTGTGGGGCTTCGGGTAATGGCCTCAAACGACCATGTTCCCTTCATATTGTTCATCTGCATCTGCATATCTTCTTGCCACGCCTGTTCATCATTGCGATGACCTCCGAGGACGCGACACTTCGAGAACGATGACTGCCAGCGCCAGGCTGACCACCGGCCAGTCCTCCATCATCCCTGCTGTTATCATGACAAGGGACAAGAGCATGGCCGCTACAAGCTTGAGGACGGTATCCAGACGGGTCATTCGGGCCTGCCGTTTATTATCTCTTCCATCTATGCAAGATGACCGCGGGGACATGGCTGCGAACTGTGTGCCTCGCAGTACCGCACGCCACACACGAACACCCCCGCAAATCCGCACTCACCGACGGCCTGTTCCTCGCATTGCCGATGCATACACCGAAGTCCCTCATGCTTGTTGCAGAAGGGGTATGCCTGCCCTACTTCATTTTTGGACGACGGGTGCAGCCCGCAATATCCTACCTGTGCAATGGAATAGAGGCAACGGCCCTCTTGTTCCACTTTCTCTCGCTGTGCTCGCCGCCATGCGTCCCGATCCATTACGTTGTCTGCCATTCTTTCTTTCGCACCCGATCCAGAAATGCAGGACCGTGAAGAAGCGCATCAATCTGGATCTGGACGAGTCGCTGTTCCAGTCCTTCAACGGTGCCATAGCCCATTGCTTCAAGTTGCCGCAGAACTTCCTTTATGTCCCGCACGCGCATGTACCTCCCACCTCCCCACCCTCTGAATTAGGAGTTAGGAGCGCCACTCGTACTGGGTGCTGCGCCCATCTGGCTTAGGACGGGGACGGCCCAAGACCTGCTGCTGCTGGTGGTGGGGTTGTTGGTACGGCGGTCCAGTCATCAGGAGGGCAGGCCGCGCGGTGGTGGCCCCCGCCAGCAGGGTCACTTCCCCCTGCCCCGGCCCATACTTCCCAACAGGTCGGTACATTACATTCGCATGTTTCACTCTCAATAACAATCCCACATGAACCCCAATTTCTGACAGGAACCTTCGCTCCCCCCCCTCGCGCCGCGCCCGCTTGTGACCTCCCCCCCTGGTGGGGGCCGCTGGTGCTCCCCCAGGGGCCTTGCCGCCTCGCGTTACCACAAGGCGCTGCCGCTACTCCCCGGCCGCGGTCACCGTGCTGCTGTCGCTGCTGCCTTCTATTATTATGTGCGCGGCTGGCGCGCTCTCGCCGCCGCCGCGGCTGGCGCGAGTCAGCTCGCTCATGGCGCGCAGCACATCCACGAGGCCGGCGGTTTCGCTGCTGCCGCGCTCCTGCGGGTTCCAGAGGCCGTTGGCGCGGAGAATGCCCTCCATGCCGTCGCGGCGCGCGCGCCAAGCCGGGGTAGTCCCCAGCAGTGTGCCATCCTTCGCGCGGACATCGTCTTCCGCAGTCAGCAGTTCTTCCGCGGTGAGCAGCGCTTTGCCGAGCAGGCGTCTGCGCTCGGCGTTCGCCCACTCCTCGATGCCGGCATCCATCAGATGCTGGTACGCCGCGGCAAACGCTGGGGACTCGCGTTTCCAGTCAGATACCGTGCCGTCGCGCTTCAGCCCGATGGCCGTAGCGCACTCCGCGTCTGTGGCGTGGCTGAGCCGCAGCGAGAGGAAGCGCCGTTGCAGCACAGATAACTGACCGTGCGCGGATGCGACCGGGTACGCCTCGGTACTTTGCATGACGGCGGGCTGTTGTGGGGGAGGTACGGTGATCCCCGTCGGTGCGCTCGGCTGTTGTGGAGTGGTCATGGTCTCTCCGGTCCGTTGGAGCCGCTGGGACGATGGGGGGTGTGCGTCCTATCCTGCTGCTGCTGCTGCTGCCTATCCGTGCGCGGCGCGTGGTCCCCGACCGGATAGGATAGGCGGTACGGGGGGGGCATTCCGCGATTGTGCGATTGTGAAAACACGAACTTAAGAGAATAGATCTTTAGGGTATCCGCGCTGCCTCCCCGCCGCCCGCCTTCATTTTAGCATGAAAGATAGGATATGTCTATAGAAGGATGGCGCGCCATGCAATATCGGGGCAAAAGGGGGGTTTTCCGGGGGAACCGTGGGAAAAGGGGCTGGCCTGCTAGCAGCGGGGCTACTGCGGGGGTTGCTGCTGCTGCTCCCTCCACTTGCCGCGCTTACCGCGCGGTGCGGGCGGCTCCCTCAATAATCGCTCGACGGCACTGGCGCGGACATAGGCGCGGGTATCCCCGGTCTGCTTATAAATCCGTAGCCGTCCGGCCGTTGCCCAACGATCAAGCGTACGGCGCGTGACCATGTACCGCGCCGCGGCCTCCTGGATCGGCAGTGCGTCCTTCGGTAGTCGCGTCGTCGTCATATGCCTATTGTACCCGTCCCCTTCCTTCTTGTCTAGGCTTGGACAATTGCTATGTTTTGTTCTAATCTTCGTGCCTGAGTGTTCTGATTTTCCCTCTTGACATCATGTCTAAGCTTGGATATTATGTGACTGTGAGACGGGGCAACGGGCAGCAACGAAGGGAGCGAACGAGATGGCACAGTACGATTATGGGCAGACGGCCCGGGACTTCCTCACAGCGTGCGCGGTGCGCCGCCGTGCAGGCATTCTCAGCGATTTTCAGGCGGCGCAGGCGCAGTACCTCCGGCTACCGGAGTCCATCTATCTGCTGACATGGGAGGACTGCTACACCGTCGCACAACGGGCGCGGCGCAACCTGATGATCGCGCGACTGGGCGCATAACCCGGCCCGGCGCACCACATCGGACGGGACAACGGGCAGAGCAGCGAAGGGGGAACACATGACGCGGCAACAGTATGACGAGCGCCTTCAGGGGCTACGGTGCGCCATCTGCGATCAGCAGATGGACATCGCTGAGGGGCTACATCCGGACAGCCTCGACATCCCCGGCCCTGAGGATGACGGGCTGGAGTGGCAGATACGGCACGTGCCACAGGACGACGACGCCTGCGGGGATGACCGCCGCGGCTGGGTCGAGATCACCGGCAACGTCCATTCAGGCGCGTGGTGACGCCCATTTCAGGCCCGCGACGGCTGATGAGTGGAAGCAACGAAGGGGGAAGGTAATGATGGCAGAAAGCAAGGCGATTCGTCAGTTGCGGGACGCGGACGGCAAGGAATTGCCCGCGTACGCGTGGCCCGGCGGCTATCCGATGTATTACCTCGATTCCGGGATGGCTGTCCTTTGCCCGGCCTGCGCGAACAAGTGGGGCGAGTACAGCACTGACCTTGACGCCTACGATATCAATTGGGAAGACCCGGATCTGTACTGCGAGAACTGCAACGGGCGTATCGAATCCGCATACGCTGAGGAAGACTAATCCCCTCATTCGCGGTGATGGGCCAGAACGGTGATTCTGGCCCGCGACGGCTGATGAGTGGAAGCAACGAAGGGAGCAAGGGCAATGGCAAAGCAGGGGGCATGGCAGATCTGCTATCGTACGGGCGGCACCGAGAATTTTCGGTGGGAACTGGCGCTGCCGGTTGCGACCAAAGCGGAAGCACAACAGCAAGCGGCGGAAATCCGGCGCGGTGGCCGCCCTGCCCTCATCAATACGGCCTACAATTGGGCCAATATTGGCGTACCGGAAACCTATGGCGACTACAAACAGCACCCTGACGGCACGTACTAGCCGGCACTGATGAGGCAGAACAACGATAGCAACGAAGGGAGCAGGAAATGGTGGAACGCTGGTACTGCCTACTCTGGGCAAGTGGCGATCATGGTCATCTCGACAATTGGGGCGACGCACTGCGCGTTATCCGCGCGGGCGGCCACTGTCTCGCTATCGGGCGTTGCGCCGCACACGCATAACCAAGAAGCAACGCCCGCGGACGGCTTCAACCTCGCCCGCGGGCGCAGCATCACCGGCCAGAGGGCTAGTCCGGCCACCCGCATTGTACGCGGTGGCCGGAGAAAGGACAACAGCACAATGATGGCGACGCGGTTATTCCCGGCAGCACAATTTAACTCAATCGAGGGTTGCAAACTGGCGAATCGGCAGGCCGGGCAGCACTGGTTTGACGCGGATACCCTCCGGTTTTTCGCCAGCCGGATCAGCCACAATCTCTACCGCACACCGGACGGCGGAGCGCTGTTCGTTTCCTCCGAACAGTACCGGAGTAGCCGCGGCAGCGCACCGCGTCGCTATACTCTCCGGCGCATCCTTCGCAACGGCCACGTTGAAACCGTGGGCGAGTTCCAACAGTACGCCAGTGGCTCCGGCGCACACAAGGCCGCGGCGCGGACCGCTGCAACGATGGATGCCGGAGACGTGCCGGTTTCCTGTGCTCTCTGCGATCGTGCGATTGACGCCGGGGAATGGCGCGCCGTTATCCAGCGCGACGTATTCCACTGTCACGATTGCAGCGCCAAGCGCGCCTAGCCGGACATCGCCCGCACCGTTCGCCCGCGGTGATGCTGCCTGACCTCGCTTCAGGCAGCGCGACGGCCGGCAGAACGTAGACAGCAGCAAGGAGGAACACGCATGGCTACGCAACGTACCCCGCACGGCGCAATGGAAATGATCGTTCGTTCCACGCGGAGCGACGGCACACGCGCCGAGGTCTGGCAGGTCGCCACACGCGAGAAGATCGCAGAGTTCTGCTGTATTAATCACGCGCTCGCGTTCGCCGCGGCCGGCGACTACGAGGCCGCCTTGCGCCAGATCGGGGAATCCCTCAAGACGCTGACCACGGACGAGTACAGCCGCGGCGGAGACCGGCAGGTACGTGACGCTATCGCCTCCGCCCTCGCGTACCCCGACCGCATCACGATTATCAAGCACGATCAGCCGCTCCCTTGGGAGCGCAAGGCGCGCCAGCATGAATGGACAGACGAAAACGGGATCGGTTGGCGCTTGGATATGACCGGGCGGCCAGAACCTGATCAAGGGACATTGGCCGGCTACTATGAGCGCAAGGAGATCGCGGAACGGACAGCGGCGGCAGGTCTCTGTGTGGCGGCGGAGTGTCCCAACCCGGCGGTGCGCGGCGGCTACTGCTGGGACCACATGCCCCCGGCAGTGTTCGCACGGTTTGACGGCCCGAACGTGCAGGGACACCGCCAGAGGCAGGCACCCTTCAACAGGTTTTGGAGGGGCTAAAATGGGGAGAGCGCCCTCCGCTGCCATGTCTGGGGAGGCAGTCAGCGGAGACAGCGCTCGAGGAGAGACAGCGCAAGGGCTGTCCGTGGGCATCATACCACCCCACAGACAGCCCGGAAAGGGCTAAAATAGAGTGGACACCATCACAGCCTGTAAAGTCGCCAGCATCGCCCGCTTGTGCGGGCTGACGGCCTACCCGCACCAGACGCGGGAGGGGCGCACCGTGGTCTATCTGGGCCTGGAAATCTGGGAGGAAGAGCCGGACGCGGAGGAACAAGCCCGGCTGGAAGCGGAAGAATGGGAACGCTGGCTGGACACTATTGAGGCAGAGCCGCCGGAGGACAGCGACCCGGATGGCATGCCCTTTAGTGACCATCTGCACATCTACGCCCGGGCAACCCAGCGGCGGCGGTAGGCAGTAGTCCAAGGCCGGAAGGAGGCAGGATGTTAGATCGAGACCGCGAGCGCAACCGGCGGCTGTCCGAGTTCGAGGACAGCCGCGAGGCGCGGGAGGCACAACTTTTTGCTATTCAGGAGCGTAACGAACTCATCCAGGAGGAGCGTGAACGCGAGGAACGCAAAGTTGCGGCGTTGGAGCGCATCGCCTCCGCGCTGGAGGTGATCGCGAATATCCGTAGCGCAAGATGAATGCGATCTACGGCGTATCCACAGAGCCGCCGTTTCTGAACGCACGGCGGTAGCTCCCCACAATGCGGGGAGCTTGCGGCACAATGAGGAGTAGCAGGGGCCGGGGGAAAGGGTACCGGCCCCAAGGAGGACAGGATGGCTCGCGGTTGGATTGTTGAGTACCAAGAGACGGCTATCAAACATGTCCTGGTGCCGTGGGAGGATGCGCGGAGCGCGAACAAGGCGCGGGAAGCCGTTGACGACAACGGCCCCGATCAGTACGAACTCCTCTATGAGGGCGATCCGCAAATTAAAATCCTCGGCGTTGAACGGGAAGAGGACGAGTCCTAGCCGCCAAGGAGGATAGCGATGACGACAGCAGTCACGACTACACAGCCGGATGCACAGATGCTTGAGCGCGTCTTGGTCGGCGGGGACCTCAGCAAACTGACCGCGGGCGAACGGCTCGCCTATTACCGGCAGGTCTGTGAGTCGCTGAGCCTGAACCCGCTGACTAAGCCGTTTGACTACATCCAGCTAAATGGGCGGCTGGTGCTCTACGCCGGACGCAACTGCACCGACCAGTTGCGGGCCACCCGCCGGATCAATCTCAGCATCGTGGCACGCGAGAAGGTGGAAGATGTCTACGTGGTCACGGCTCGCGCCATCATGCCGGACGGACGCCATGATGAAAGCATCGGCGCTGTCCCGTTGGGCAACCTCAAGGGCGAAGCGCTGGCGAACGCCATGATGAAATGCGAGACCAAAGCCAAGCGCCGCGCTACCCTGAGTATCTGCGGGCTGTCGTGGGCAGACGAGTCCGAAGTGCCGAGCATCCCGAACGCCCAGCCGGTAACGGTGGATGCCACGACCGGGGAGATCGTCAGTTCCGGTTTTTCATCCTCAAGTGAGGAGACAAAACAGGAACCGCCCTCCACCATCGTTACACGGCTGGCGGGCGTGCTGGGCTGGCAAACCGAGGACATCGCCGCCACGGTGCGCCAGATGTACGACGGGCGCACCTTCCGCGAACTCACGCCGGAGGAAAAGCGCGCGTTTATTTCATACCTGGAGGCGCAGATAGCCCGACTGAACGCCAGCCGCCCGATAGCAGCAGAGGCGGACAGCGACGCCGGACAGGAAGGACTACCGTTCTGATGCAATCACAACTGCAACAACCGGCGGTCCCCCCGCCATGACGCCAACGGCCCGGCACCACACACAGCGCCGGGCCTTCATCTTTCTGCCGGCAACGAGTTTTGGGAAGTTGCCCCCAAACCTCTTGACAAATGTATAGCCAATGGCTATACTAACAATGTGAGAGGCGACAGTGAGAGGGGGCAGGTGATGGAGCGCAAACGGCAGATCAATTTCCGAGCCAGCGGACTCACCGCCCGTCAGCTTGATGTGCTGGCGGAGCGGTGGGGAACGACGCAGAGCGAGACAATCACCATCGTTGTGGATAGGGTCTATCAGCACGAGGCAAGGAAGGGGAACAACATGGTCTCGTACAAGCGCAATGACGACGGCGCTATCGTGGATGTGGTCTGGTCGCAAACTGTGGACGCCTACGATGGACGGCACCACACCGGCGCTATCTACCGCCGACTTACGGATATCACCCTGTCCGCCCGCGATCTGGACGGCGGCAGCAATCTGGGCAACGTCCTGTCCCCTGACGACGCGGAATGGTGGGAGGCGGTGCTCACCGACCTTGGCACGTTCCGGGCGTGGGAACTGGAGCATAGCCCGGAGGAGCGCGACGCACTGGCGCGGGCTGAGGGCTATGACCATTGGGAGGACATGACCAACAACCTAAGCGAGGGCGATCTCGAGAGCACCGCTAACCGTCTCAGCGTCGTCCTTCGGCGGCACGCCAGCGTCTAGTCATTCAGTCACCCTGCCCCGGCGTCGTGCCGGGGCAGCATCGCGTTACGGAGATGCCATGTCGCGCAAAGTCATCACCGACGGAGACGTTGACCGTGCTATCCAAGCCATTGCAGAGGGCGCAACCCTGGAAGAGGTCGCCGCGGAAATCGGGGCCAACCGCGGTACGCTCTACGCACGGCTCACCAGCCGCGGGCTGAAGATCGCGGCCATCCGAGGCAAGCCACGGCCTCCCGGTATCCCCAACCGCCTCAGCAGCCGGATCAAATCAAGCGAGGCCCGCCGCAGCACCTAAGCCTAAGCGCCAACGACATCGCCACCAACCAGAAGGCCGGGCGTGATGCCCGGCCTTTCGTTTTTGTGGGAATAATATACGCAGAAAAACGAAACCTACCACGCCACGTACCGCCAGCCCAGCGCCAGCCACACCCACGGCAGCAGGCTGTACGCCAGGTACGCTGCGGCGACCGCGGCCAGCCCCAGCACCAGCCAGTCTCGCCATGTCAACGCACTCATCGCCGCCTCCTGTCTTATCGCTTTACGATATATCTCAAGTACCAAAGTACCTATCAGGACAGTGCTGCCATCGTGTCACAGCGCACTGACGCCCGGTGTTTCGTGTGGTATGATTAGCGCACGCCACGCATGATCGCCATTAACGCTGCCCCCCCCCCGCATGGGTGGAGGGGTCTAGGAAGGGGAAAGCGGCAATGTCCCGCGATGAGAAACCAGACCGCGTTATCGCCGTTTGCACCGAGATCACGCGTTTACGTCCTCAGTCCCGTCGCCGGGTTGTTCGCCTTCTTCTGGCCCTTCTTCGCCCTCCGTGTTCTCTGTGCCCTCCGTCCCCCGCACGATCCGCACGATCCCCTCAATCAGCGGGAGCAACTCCTGCCGCTTCCCCGGACTAAGACGCAGCAGCCACACTGCTACCTCGCGCACGTCGGGCGGCAGTTGCGCCAGTCCTGCTGGCCCGACGTTCTCCGCTGGCAGATACCCGCAGCGCCGAAGCATTTCCGCCAGTGACGCGCGGTACACCTCTGCCAGGATTTCCAGCGTCTCGACCTTGGGCCGGTCCACATTGCCGCGCTCAATCGCACGGATCGCGTGCGCGCTGATCGCGTTGTTGGTCTTCCGCATCACCGCATCCGCTGTTTCAAATCCGGCGTCTTCCCGTAGCCGCCGGAAATAAGCGGCCAAACTTTCCCCACTGTCCGGCATAACCTCTGTCCTTGTTCTCACTCGCGCCATACCTGTCCCCCTCCCCACCAGATTGCCTCTCCTATTGTAGCAAAACCTCTTGACGTTTGGGTGAGACGTATGCTAGATTACTGCTGACGTGATCGGAAATACGGACTACGTAAGAAGGATAACGGATGCCAGCCACCAAAAGGAAAACCCCGAAAGAGATTGTGGACGAACTGTGCGAGGTGCAAGGCCGCAAACTCGGCTGGTTGGCGGAACGGTCGGGCATGACGGCGGCGCAACTGACGAACCGTTTTGCCGGTCGGCCCCGCTATCCGTGGCGACCAGGCCAGCGTGAGGCCATCGCCCAGGCGCTTGGCGTCCCCGTCCACTACATTTGGGAAGACATGGCGGAGTCGCAGCAGCCGCCGCAGCCGCCGGAGGCCAGTCAATCATGACCCACGACGACGCCGAACGGCTGAGCGCACTGTTGGAACGCCTCGCTCCGCCCGGCACGCCGCTCCCCGCCCCGGTCGCTGCGGCCTTCCCGTGGCTGGCCGCGGCAGGTCCGCGGCAGACGCGGGCGCAGCCGTGGTACCACGGCCACAGTTATGCCTACGGCTACAGCTACGAGTACGCCGGCACTGACCGCTGGTTTGTCCTGCTGGACGTGGAGCCCCCGTTCTGGCGGCGCAGCCGTGAGCAGGTGGTCGCCATGCTGGAAGAGGAAATCAAGCTGATCATGGCGGGGGCGGCCTAACACACAGGCAAGAAGAAGAAGGACGCCGGGCAGCGGCAGTGGGGCAGAGAAAG
Organism: Anaerolineales bacterium; assembly: GCA_020845955.1. Lineage (GTDB taxonomy): Bacteria > Chloroflexota > Anaerolineae > Anaerolineales > UBA6663 > JADLEU01. The sequence goes on along the minus strand of JADLEU010000309.1, from coordinate 5,690 downwards.
AAAGGACGGCGCAGAGTGACCACAATGCAGGCGGCAGGCACAGGGGCGGATGGGGAGGTGCTCACCATCCGGGAGACGGCGGCGGTGCTCAAGGTCTGTACGGCCACGGTGCAACGCTGGATACGGGACGGCAAGTTGCCTGCGGCACGGATCACCCATCAGACCATCCGTATCCGGCGCGCTGATCTGGAGGCGTGGTATGCCGAACAACTGGCGGCAGCGCAGGGGCGGGCGTAGCGATGGCTGACCGCATATGCATACTTCTCGGTATTGGTGCCCTCGTGGTGGTGATGGGCACCCTCATCCTCATCCTCATCACCCTCATCGTGCAAGACACCCGCGCGGACATGGAGTGCCGGGCGCTGGGCTATCAGCGCGGCTACACGTCGGTCGGCACCGCCTACTGCGTCAACGAGCACATCAGCCGCCTGTACGGGCCGGAGGAGGCAGCGCGCTGAGATGGGCATCAACCGCGACAGGCTGCCGCCGCTCGATGACGGCTGCCGCTACTCTCCAAGCTGTCTCATCTGTCCGCTGGCGGTCTGCGTGCTGGACAAAGACCCGCGGCAGCGGGCGGCGGATGAACGGGAGGCGCTGTACGCCCAAATCCGTGCGCTGACCGCGGACGGGCTACCCCGGCGGGAGATTGCCGCCCAGCTTGGCGTCAGCCTCAAGGCCGTGGTGCGAGCGCGGCATAGTTAGGACCGGCGTGCCAAGAAGCAAGCACGGAGAAGAGAGGAGAGGCGGGAGAAGTATGGAACAGAAATCAATACTCACGGGGTTTGCCATCGTGGTACTTGACCGTGGCTTTGTGTATGTGGGCCAAGTCGATCATGACGGCGAATGGTGCGTGATCACGAATGCCCATAATATCCGCTATTGGGGGACAGAGCGCGGACTGGGGCAACTGGCGCTGGAAGGGCCGACCGGCAAGACGAAACTGGACGCGGCCGGCACGGTGCGCGCCCCGGCACGGGCCGTCATTAGCCTGTTGGACACCGAGGCAGCCAAGTGGAGCCGGTAACAACGCTCATCTTTACGCTAGACGGCTCCGGCTACGGCTCCGGCTCCGGCTCCGGCTCCGGCTACGGCTACGGCTACGGCTACGGCTACGGCGACGGCTACGGCTACGGCGACGGCTCCGGCGACGGCTACGGCTACGGCGACGGCTACGGCGACGGCTACGGCTACGGCTACGGCGACGGCTACGGCTACGGCGACGGCTCCGGCGACGGCTCCGGCTACCGCGACAGCTACTGAGATGCAGGAGGTGAGCCGTGGGTAAGTCTGGCAAAATGCTCACCGGCAAGCCCAGGCCAGATGCGCCGCTGGATGCCCCGACCCTTAGTCTGCCCTTCGGCGTGGGCAACTGGACGGACACCAGCGAGCGGTACGCCCCACAACAGGGCGATTGCCCCCGCTGCAACCGTGGGTTCTTGCATCGGTACCGCTGGGGCGGACAAGCACTATGCGTGAACTGTTACTGGCACGAACGGCTGGAGACGGAATGGCGCGCTGGCCGGGAGGCCGACCGGCGTGACCGGGAGCGCGAGCGGTTGGGAAGGATGGGCTAGGGATGGCAACAACCACGACGGCTGCTGAACGGCTGGCGGCGCTGCTGATGGGCCACGGACTTGATGCCAAAGAGGATGCACGGGCGGAAGCCATCGCGCTATACCTGTTCGGGCCGGGGCCGGACTTACCGGAACCGTTGGGCGACGCGTTGGGGACTTGCGCGTTGAGCGCGCTGCACCAGTTGACGACCAGCCCTGATCTGGCGGCCACGGTGCAGTCAATCATCATGGCAAGTATCTCCATCGGCTACGAATGCCGGGAGATGGAGCTTCAACGGGCATTGGTGACCGAAGACCTGTAAGACAAGTGGACTGGATTGAGACACATCCGCCTGACTCTCTAGACAGAAGCCGCGGCGGACGGCAGAGGAGATGTGATCGGAACTGGCCCCGTGGGGAATGATATAGCACGAGAGGACAGGCAGTGACCATCGGGACAGCGACAACAACACTGACGGCTGACGCCACTATCATCGCAATGGCGATTGACTGGCTACGGGGCGCGCTCGCGGCGGTACAGGCGGGGGCCTGCCCCATGTGTGAGCGGCTGATAGAGGGCCGTAGCCGGATGTTGTGCGGCTCCGGCGACTGCCGCGCCCATGCCCGCATGATTCCCGTCGCGCTGATGGAGCGGGTACGGGCAGAGTACCAGCGGGCGGTGACGGCATGACCACGCCCGACCGCATCCTGGGAGAGGCCGTTGCCGTCATCCGCCAGATGAACGAACGGGAGCGCGAGGCCGAACGGCTCCGCAATCAGACCAAACTCCGGGCAGCCAGACGGCGGCTGTGCGTCTTCTGCCTCGCGCCTATCCACCAGCAGGGGTGGGTCATCTGCGGGGGCGAGGCGTGCCAGAGGGATTGGCATCGGCTGCCGACGCCGGTGCAGGACGCAATCTTTGACGCCGCAGACGGGTTGCTGGGGCCGGAGAAGGGCAGCCGCCCCATTGGTTTCGGTGCCGGTGCCGGTGCGCCGCCGCGATGGGCATGGGGGCTGCTGATCGGGGGTGTGCTGGCGGCAGTCGCGGCGTACCTGTGGACCGGGCGGTAAGCGCACGCAGAAAAGCAGCGGCCCGCCCCTGGGCGAGGGCGGGCCAGCGTGCAACCGAGCGGGACGGGACAGAGGAACAAGGAAAAGAAAGGCAACCGCAATGAGTATCGCGCAGAACGGGCCGGAAGGCAAACCCCTGAGTGATGAACGGCTGGCGGCGATTCAGGCGCGCTGCAATCAGGCGACGCCGGGGCCGTGGGGGTGGCGGGGCAACGGCAGTGTCCATCAGCTTTGGCTCAACTCTCTGAGCGTGTCGGGCGGCATGATCGTCATGACGTTCGCTCGATGGGGAATGCAACAAGGACAGCCGGTATTCAACGTGGACGGGATTCTGCATAAGGCAGAAGAATTCTTGATCCGTCCGCAATCACACAACCCCTGGCTCATCGTAGGGGTTGATCATCCCGACGCCCGCTTCATGGAGGAAGCCCGCAGCGACGTGCCTGATCTGCTCGCGGAAGTCCGCCGGTTGCGAATCGACCTTGTCGAGCGCGACGCGGCGATTGCTTTGGCAGATGACATGCTGGGCGTGCTGTGGAGCAAAAGCAGACGCATGGCTGATGATGGCGAGGCGTACCTGCATCAATGCATAGAGTGTGACCAATGGGAACGATGGGATGGATCGCTCAATCGCCCCGGTCATACGCCTGACTGTTTGATCGGACTCGCCCGCACCACGCTTGCCAGACTGCGGGCATTGCAGGCAGAAGAGGTGGGGCAGCCGTGAGCCGGAAGAGGAAACGCCGGTTGTACGGCGCAACGGTGATGCAGGGGGTAGACGGCGCAGGGCTGCCGCCGTTGCCGGACATGCTGCCGCAAGTCCCCATCGCGGGGCATTTGCCGCGGTTTCAGGGCAGTGAAGAGGGCCTGCGTGCAGCGGTAGAACAAACGGTCTGGAGCTTGCGCGAGACCGGGGCCGTCATTGGTGCGGTCAACATTGGTCCACAGCACAAGCCGTTCTGGGCGCGCCCGATATGGGAAGCCGTCATTCAGGCGGACTGCTACGAGGACAGTCTCGTGCCAGTGGTGCAGCAAGGTGGGCAGTCATGATGACGCTCGCACACGCTGTTGAGATCGCGGTCATGCTGGGCGTCTGGTGGGCGCTGGGCGCAGCAATCATCTGGTGCTTCGGGGCATAGTCCTCTCGACGGCCAACGGGCCCGGCTTTTTCCAGAGTTGCAACGCCTCGCTCGGGGGCTTCACGACTGAGACGGGGGATAGGGCATGGCTGAAGTCGTAATGACTACCACGGTGGAGCTTGCGGAAGTCGCCCGGCGCAAAGGCGGCCTGACCGATGCCCACACGCTTTATATGTTCCAACTCTGCGAGTGCTGCGCCGCACCGGACTTCTGCGCCATTAAGGTCGGCCTTGGCGTCAAGGGCATGGTACGCGGCAAGGTGACATGGGGCCAGCGGTGGGAGGGCTACGTGACCTACGGGGAGATCGTGGCGCTGCACGCAGAAGGGTGGACGCCCCCTGCGGGAGCGGCTGCGCCACAGATGGAACAACAACTGACGCTGCTTGATTAAGGGCAACGGATAGGGCAAAGGGGAGGACAGGACAGAGTGAATAACTGGCAGTTTGATGCGGTGCATGAAGACCTACTCGCTGATCTGCGGGAGATGCTGGCCGAATACCAGCGGCGCGGCGACCGGCGCAAGGTACTGGCCCTTCAGGTTTCGGAACGGCATTTGCTCCGCTGGCGGGATGATTTGCCGGGGCGTCCCCTGCGGCCCCGTCCGGCAGGGGCGGCGGCAGCAGCAGCGGCACGGCTGGCACTGGTAGCCCAAGGGCCGGACACGGACGCGGTAGCGGCGTAGGGAGACAGAAATGCAGGCACCATCGTCAGAAGAAGAACGCCCGCGGCGCTCACTGCCGCCGGTTGTGCCGCTGGCCGAACGCATGGCCCTCTCGCCACAGGAGGCGGCGGTGCTGCTGGGCATCGGCGTTGGGACGGTCCGCGACGCCATCCGCACCGGCGACCTGCGCGCCAAGCAGATCGGCAAAGACCACCACATCTTGCTGGACGACCTGCGAATGTGGCTGGCCTCGTTGCCGGATGCGGAATACCGGCCCCGGCCTGCGCGGGTTGTCCCTGGGCAGCCGCGGCGTAGGGGGGTGTAATATATGCAGTTACGCTACCAGTCCTTTTTCAGCGGTCACGGCGGCGGCGACCACGGGCTTGATCTCGCGGGGATGGAGTGCGTCGGGCAATGTGAGATTGACCGCGACGCCCGCAAGGTGCTGGCAAAGTGGTGGCCCGATACCCCGCGGGAGACGGACATCACCAAAGTACGCGGTGATCGCATTGCGCCCGCGGAGATCGTGATCTTCGGCTCACCGTGTCAGGACTTGAGCGTAGCAGGCAAGCGGGCGGGACTGATTGGGGAGCGTAGCGGCCTCTTCTTTGACGCGGTGCGGGTGATTCAGGAGATGCGGGAGGCAACGGGTGGAAGGCTTCCAGTCATCGCTCTTTGGGAGAATGTCCCCGGAGCCAAGTCAAGCGCTGAGGGAAGGGACTTCGGGGCAGCCCTCGATGCGCTGGCGGAATGCGGGGCAGTGGACATTGCTTGGCGGATTATCAATGCCGAGCACTGGGCCCCTCAGCGACGACGTAGGGTGTTTGTCGTCGCCTGCTTCCCACCCTTTGCTACGGGAGTTGCTGGAGACGGACGTGCCGCAGAGATACTATCTCTCACCCACGGCCTGCGCCGGAATCCTGCGAAGGGCAGAGCGCCGGGGCAAGACGTTGCCGGCACCCTTGGCGGCGGCACTGGAAGCCGTGGCTGGGCAGATGATACCGACCGCATGACCTTTGTGCCGGAGGTAGCATATTGCCTCTCTGACGCGACTGGCACACGGACGGGTTCCGGTCGCGATGCACAGGATACATTTATTGCTTATCCGCCCTATCAGCCTACTGATAGGGCGGATAAGTATGGTAGTCAGCATGGTCCCATGTTCACGCTTCAGGCAAACCATCAGCATGGTGTTGTCTATGCCATTCAGGGGGGCGGCGTCACCAGCCAGGGATCACAGGGGGACGGCTGGAAAGAGAACACAAT
>JADLEU010000308.1 GCA_020845955.1 Anaerolineales bacterium | reverse complement strand
GCGGCCAATGACTCGATATTCTCCAGTTATGTCTTGGGCGAATTCTACACAGCCTTGCTGCCCAGAGACCACCGCGCCCGACTGGGGATCTATTACACGCCTCCAGCATTGACAGCCCGGCTGCTCATGCTCGCTACCCCAGCTGACCAGTTCGCGGGCGTTGTCGAACTGGAGTTGGGCCGGCCGCCCGAGCAACTTCCAACAGTCGCCCAGGAAAGCCAGGACCTGCTCCATCTTGCGCGAACGGCTCAATTTCAGGCACACGGCGCCGTCGAACACGTCCTTGCCGACCAGGATGTAGAAGCGTTGACGCTTGCCTTTCAGGTAGAGCGGCCCGACGAAGTCGAGTTGGTGCAGTTCGTTGGAGCCGTGGGCCTGCGGGCTGGGATAGCTGTGGCGAGGCAACCAGCGCGCCAGGCGCACGCGCGGGAGTGTGATGCCATTGCGTTGAAGGGTGCGCTCGACCCGCACCTGCTCCGCAGTTGGGGCAGGTGTGATGCGCAGGCTCGGTAAGGGGCTGCTTCGCGTGTGCAGCGCCTTGAGTTCGGCTAGAATCGCACTGGCCCCGATGAGTTGGTAATGTGCCCGAGGCTGCATGCGTCCTTCGAGCCGCCGCCGGATCGTCAGGGTGGTCCGTTCGAGTTCGGGGGGGATGCGCCGGGCGACCTGATGCGTGGCATGCGTCAAGTCGAACAGCCCATCGGGGCCGAACTCCAGGTAGCGGCCCCACCACTTGCGGAACCAGCAGTCGGTGCGGCCCAGCGCACGACAGATCTGCGCCATGGACTGACCCGCCAGGCGTCTTTGGATCGCGTGATGACGATCCGTGTACTCGTCTCTCATGGTTGGCTCCCTTCTCTGGCCGCTGGCGGCTGCCAAGGGAAACAACTGTAACGAGGAAGGGCCGAAAGGGTGACATGCTTTGCCCGCGTCGCGCGCTATCGACCGCCACCAACCGGAACGATCAGGTGGCGCCTGGCTGAGCCCTTAACCGGAACGATCTGTTGCCGCATAAACCGGAACGCTCAAGTGACGCATCGCAACCAATCAACAGATGGCACGCACGTCGGATATTGATCGACTCAGGTATGCCGAAAACGCGTGGAAGCCAAAATACAAACCAAGGGGTCAGTCCTGGTATGCGGATACAACCCGTGAGCCAATCAGAGATGAAACGCTTCACGAAGGTTTGATGCGTGTCGGTGCCGTTGTCCAGCGCCTTGGCGTCCCAACTACATCGGGTCACCCGCGCTACGTGTTGCGGCGTGAGTTCGCGAGGCTGTTCAGTTCTTCGCTTGCGGCGGACGACCTTGCTATGTCAATCAAGGCGTGGCAACAGGAACACCTGAACCAAATGGCGTTAGCGCGTATCCGACTTCTTCAACAGGGAGCCGGCCGGTTGGGCGACGCAGTCCCGGCCGAATATTGGACCTACTTGATTGATGATCATTAGAACAGAGGGGCTTCGCGTTCGGCTGTGGCGTGGTCTACGCATGATCGACCTCGACTTGGTAGCCTTCTGATAGAATTTGATTGTCCAAATCAGCGATAAGTAACCCGATAGGATGCCGGTTTCGCCAGGAGTCTCGCATGGATCAGCCCGAAGGTAGTCAGCTTATGCGCCCGGCGCGCGAGGTCGGCCTCATCGGCTACGGCGCTTACGTCCCCCGCTTTCGGCTGCCGGCCTCGGAAGTGGCGCGCGTGTGGACGGAGGGCGCCAGCGCGCTGCCCATCCAGGAAAAGGCCGTCGCGGGCCTCGACGAAGACGTGGCCACCATGTCGATCGAGGCGGCCCGCAACACGATGGCCCGGGCCGGCATCGACCCAACCGAGATCCGCGCCGTGTGGGTCGGCAGCGAAAGCCACCCGTATGCCGTCAAGCCCACCTCGACCATTGTGGCCGAGGCGCTGGGCGCGGTGCCCAACACCCAGGCGGCCGACTGGCAGTTCGCGTGCAAGGCCGGAACCGAGGCGGTCCAGGCCGCCATGGGTTTCGTCGGCTCAGGCATGGCCCGCTATGCGCTGGCCATCGGCATGGACACGGCGCAGGGGCGGCCGGGCGACGCGCTGGAATACACCGCCGGCGCGGGCGGCGCGGCCTTCCTGATCGGACCGGCGGAAGAGGCGCTGGCGGTCATCGAGGGATCCTATTCGTTTGTCACCGACACCCCTGACTTCTGGCGCCGGCCGCACGAGAAGTACCCCGAACACGGGCAGCGCTTTACGGGCGAGCCGGCCTATTTCAAGCACGTCACCACGGCCGCTCAGCGCCTGCTGGAATTTACCCATACGACGCCGGCAGACTACGCGCATGCCATCTTCCACCAGCCGAATGTGAAGTTTCCGCAGCGCGCCGGCAAGCTGCTGGGGTTCGCCAACGAGCAGATCGAGGCCGGACTGCTGGTGGGCGAGATCGGTAACACCTACGCCGGCAGCGCCATGATCGGGCTGACGGCCGTGCTGGACGCGGCCAAACCGGGCGACCGCATCCTGCTGGTGTCGTTCGGATCCGGCGCGGGGTCGGATGCCTTTGCGCTGCGCTGTACGCCGGTCTTGGCCGAGCGCCAGGGGCGCGCGCCGAAGACGCGCGACTACATCGCCCGGCGCACCGAAATCGACTATGCGACTTACGCGCGCCTGCGCGGCAAGCTCGTCATGGAATAGGCGGCGCGGGCCGCGTGCTCCCGGAGGCGGGTCTGGCGCCTGCGCCGGGAGCTCGCCGGCAGCGCCTGGGGACCCCCAATGCGCAACATCTACCTGGCCGCCGCCGGGCTGACCCCGGTGGGCGAGCACTGGGATACCTCGCTGCGCGAGCTGGCGCTGCGGGCCATCCTGGCCGCCCAGCAAGACCTGGCCCAGCACGCTGGCACGTTGGTTCCCCAGCCCGAAGCGCTCTTCGTCGGCAATATGCTGGCTGGGGAGCTCAGCGGCCAGGAGCACTTGGGCGCCCTGGTCGCGGACTTTGCCGGCCTGCGCGGCATCGAGGCCGTCACCATTGAGGCAGCTGGCGCCTCGGGCGGGGCAGCGCTGCGCCAGGCAATTCTGGCCGTGGGCTCGAGCCTGGTGGACACGGCCTTGGTGGTGGGCGTGGAGAAGATGACGGACAAGGTGGGCGCGGGCGCCACGGCGGCCGCAACCACGGCGGCGGACAGCGACTGGGAAGCGGCCCAAGGGGTCACGCCGACGGCACTGGCGGCCATGCTCATGCGCCGCTACTTGCACGAGCACGCTCTGAGCTTGAATGACATGGCTGGTTTCAGCGTCAACGCTCACGCCAACGCCCGCGACAATCCAATGGCCATGTTCCGAAACGCGATCACGGCCGAGGCCTACGAGAAGGCAGGGATGGTCGCCGAGCCGATCAACATGTTCGACAGCGCGCCCGACGCCGACGGCGCGGCCGCGGTGATCGTTACCGCCGCGGCCTCGGCCGTGCGCGTGGCCGCTTCGACCATGGCTACCGACACGCTGGCCCTCCACGACCGGGTCAACCTGCTGCGCTTTGAGGCCGCCGCGCAAGCCAGCGCCAAAGCCTACGAGCGCGCCGGCCTGGCGCCGGAGGCTATCGATCTATTTGAGCTGCACGATGCCTTCAGCATCTTCGCCGCGTTGACCCTGGAGGCGGCCGGCCTGGCCCGCCCGGGCGAGGGTTGGAAGTTGGCCCAGGCAGACATCCGCCGCAACGGCCGCATCCCGATCTCGACCTTTGGCGGCCTTAAGGCGCGCGGAAACCCCGGCGGCGCGACCGGCGTTTACCAGGTGGCCGAGGTGATGCTGCAACTGCGCGGGGAAGCTGGCTCGAACCAGGTGCCCGGCGCCCGGGCCGGCATGGCCCAATGCCTGGGCGGAGCCGGATCGACGGCGGTGACGCACATCCTCGTGCAGGCGTAGGGCGCAGGCGCAGGGGTATGGGAGAAAGGGGGTGTAGGAAGGCCGGAGCCAGCAGCGCTACAATTGAGGCATGCCTAGCGACAAACGGCCGCTCGATATTGACGAGATGCTGCGTCGCATCGAGGCTGCTGTTGCGCCCTACCCCAGGGCGGCCATGTTCGATCTCGCCGACCAGGGGTTCAGGTCGGCCTTCGAACAACTGATCGCCTGCATCATCTCGATCCGCACCTACGATGAGGTCTCCCTCGCCGCGGCCCGGCGCCTGTTTGCCCGGGCGCGCTCGCCGACTGAGATCGCGGCCCTGACAGAGGTCGAGGTCGACACGCTGATCTACCCCTCCACCTTCCACGAGCGCAAGGCCGGCCAGATCTTGGGGATCGCGCGGCAGGTCGCGAGGCGCTACGGCGGGGATCTGCCGTGTGAGCGTGATCTGCTGCTGTCCTTCCCGGGTGTGGGCCACAAGTGTGCAAACCTGACATTGGGCATCGCCTGCCAGCAGAGCGCCATCAGCGTCGACGTCCACGTCCATCGCATCACGAACCGCTGGGGTTATGTGAAGACGAGTAGCCCTGATCGGACGCTCACCCAACTGGAAGCCAAGCTTCCAAAGAAGTATTGGGTTAGCATCAACAGTTTGTTGGTTCCGTTCGGCAAGCACATTTGTACGAGTCGTCTACCACGCTGCTCGGCCTGCCCGGTGCTTGAGTTCTGCCAACAGGTTGGAGTCGACCAGCACCAGTAGCCGACGCGAACCAGGCTTAGCCCGGCACGACATTGTAAAGCCACATTTGTGCCACTTCGTTTATGTCATTTCGTGGGTGTCGCACAGGCCGTTATGACCCAACCAATGGTCCTTGGATAGTTTCTGATAGTCGGGCAGCGTTAGCTTTACACTCGCAAGGTGGCGTCTTGTGATTGATTACGCAACCAATCGGCATCACCGAGCATGATAGCTACCGGAGACTATTATGGAAATTTCGAGGCATTGGCGTTTGCAACAGCAGCGCTATGGTTTGGTGGGCGAGGTGTGCCCGCACTGTGACATCAAGATCTTTCCGCCGCGCGACGTCTGCCCGAATTGCGCTGGCGAGGCCAAGACCCTATTTCAGTTCAGCGGGCGGGGAGAGGTGTATTCATACACCACGATCTACGAGCCGCCGGAAGGCTTTGAGGGCAATGCCCCCTACACCGTGGCGATTGTCAAGCTTGAGGAAGGGCCGATGGTGACGGCCCAGCTTACCGATGTTGATAATAACCGCGTTTCCATCGGTATGCCGGTGGAGATGGTCACCCGCAAACTGCGCGAGGACGGCAAGCGGGGCATGCTGATCTACGGCTACAAATTCCGGCCTGTTTGGTCTCACCAATCGGCGAATCAGCTAGCTGCTTGATTGCCGCTAGCACGTCCAGGCGAAATACCACGCGCATTTCTCGGCCCTGTCCGATAGTCACCTGCTCTACCAG
>JADLEU010000307.1 GCA_020845955.1 Anaerolineales bacterium | reverse complement strand
TCATTCGCGCCGCGCTCGCCCAGGCCGGCGTCGCGCCCGCCGCCATCGGCTATGTCGAAGCGCACGGCACCGGCACCGCGCTGGGCGACCCCATCGAAATGCAGGCGCTGGCCGCCGCCCTGGCTGATGGCCGCGGCGCTGACCAGCCGCTGTGGGTCGGCTCGGTCAAGACCAACCTGGGCCACCTGGAGGCCGCCGCTGGCATGGCCGGGCTGATCAAGACCGTTCTGGCCCTCCAACACCAAACCCTCCCCGCCCACCTCCACTTTGAGACCCCCAACGCGAACATCCCCTGGGCCGACATCGCGATAGCGATCCCGACCCAGACCACTCCCTGGCCCGCGTCACCCGGTGCGCGCCTGGCCGGTGTCAGTGCCTTTGGCTTCAGCGGCACGAACGCGCACGTGGTGCTGGCTGGACCCCCAGCGCCCACGCCGGCGGTCGCCTCATCTGCTGACCAGTCGCCCTATCTACTGCCGGTGTCCGCGCACACCCCGGCGGCCCTGCGCGCCCAGGCAGAACGTTATGCGGCCTTGCTCAATGCCCCCGCCGTGCCCGCGCTGGCCGACCTCGCCGCCGCCGCGGGCGTGGGCCGCACTCACTTCGCGCAGCGCGCTGCCATCGTGGCCGCCCATGCGGCCGAGGCCGGCGCGGCGCTCACGGCCCTGGCCGAGGGCCGCCCGCATACCGTGCTCCACAGCGGCCAAATCCTGCCCGGCCACCCGGTCCCGCGTGTTGTGTTCATCTGTGCCGGGCAGGGTGGTCAATGGGCGGGGCTGGCCCCGGCCCTGTTGGCCGATCCCCTGGCTGTTACGACCTTGCAGCAAGCAGCGCAGGTCGCCCCGCCCGACCTGGGTTGGTCGCTGCTCGATGTGTTGGCCGACCCCGCCGCCGCCTGGCTTGAGCGCATTGACCAACTCCAGCCGATTCTGTTTGCGCTCCAGATAGCCCTGGCGGCGCGGCTGAAAGCCTGGGGTGTCACGCCCGCCGCCGTCGTCGGCCACAGCTTCGGCGAAGTCGCCGCCGCTTACCTGGCGGGCGCACTCACCCTGCCGGAGGCCCTGCGCGTCATCTGCGCGCGCAGCCAGGCGCTGGCGCAGCGCCGCGGCCAGGGCACGATGGCCGTGGTTGAGTTGTCGCCCGACGCCGCGCCGGCCGCGCTCCACCGCTGGTCTGGCGCGGTGACTGTCGCGGGCGTCAACGGGCCGCGCAGCCTCATCCTCACAGGCGGCCCGTCCGCGCTGGCCGACCTCATTCAGGCGTTTGCGGCCCAAGGCATCTTCGCTCGCTTGCTGGCGGTGGATGTCGCCGCGCACAGTCCCCAGCTCGACCCGCTGCTGTCCGCCCTCGAAACGCAGTTAGCCGGCCTCCAGCCGCAGGCCGGCGCTCTGCCGTTCTATTCGACGGTCACAGGGCAGTTGGCCGCTGGCGCTGAACTGAACGCGGCCTACTGGGCGCGCAACCTGCGCGCGCCGGTACAATTTTGGCCGGCGCTGCAAGCGCTGGCGACCGCTGGGTACACCCACTTTGTTGAGCTTAGCCCGCACCCCACGCACCTCACCGCCGTGGCCGATGGCTTGCGTGCCTTGGCCGTCGACGGCGTTGCCCTGCCCACGCTCCGCCGCGATCGGCCCACTCGCGAGACGCTGCTCACCACGCTCAGCGCCCTCTATTGCGCTGGCGTGACCGTAGACTGGACCGAGATCGCGCCCCAGCGCCGGGCCGTCACCGTCCTGCCCACCTATCCCTTCCAGCGCGAACGCTTCTGGATAGACCTGCCCGCCGGCAACCTTGCGCCGTCTCGTGAACGCCCGCCCGCCCGTGGTCGCCGCTCCCTCGCCTCCTTAGGCCAACCCGTGGAGCTGTCACTGCCGGGTGATCTGCATGTCTGGCAGCAAGACCTCGCTCCCGACACCTTCGATTATCTGGCGCATCACACCCTGGATGGAACGGTGGTGCTGCCTGCCACCACCTATATAGATTGGATGCTGGCCGCCGCCCGCGCCGCGCTTGGCCCGCAGGCGCCCGACTGCCTGGAAGAGGTTCGTTTCGAGCAGCTCTTGGCGCTCGCCCCCGCCGGTGCGCGGCGGGTGCAGGTGGTCCTCCAATCCGCGCCGCCCGGCTCGGCTGCGGTGCGCGTCTACAGTCGGCTGTTCAATACCGATGAGCCGCGTTCGGCTCACGCGCCGTGGACGCTCCACGCCGCCGCGACGATCCGCCCGGCCACGGCCCCTGCGGAAGCGCCGAACCTGCCCAACGCGGCGCTGGCCGACATCCTGGCGCGCTGCCCACATCAACTGACCGGCGCCGACTTCTATGCCCGGCTGGCCGATCAAGGGTTGCAGTATGGCCCCCCCTTCCAGGGCCTGACCGAGATTCATCATCATCAGGCCGAAGCGCTGGCTCGGCTGGCGCCGCCCCCCGCCGCGCTCGAAGACGGGCAGGTCATCCATCCGGCCTTCTTGGATGCCTGCTTCCAGCTTTTAGGCGCGACCGTGCCGCTCGCGGCCGACGACCTCGCGCCCTATCTTCCCGTTGGGCTGGGCCAGTTACGCCTCATGGGCCGCCTCGGCGCTGCGCGGTGGGTGCATGTGCGCCGGTTGGCCGCTGCCGATGCGCAGGAAATCCACGGCGACCTGACGGTCTCCGATACCGCCGGTCAACCGCTGCTCATCGCCACTGGCTTACGCGCGCGGCGCGTGGCCCTCCAGCGGCGCGCCGCGAACACTGATCCTAATCACCTCTTCTATGCTGTGCAGTGGCAGCCGGCCGCCCTCAATCCGGCGCCCGCCGCGCCCGCCGCCTCCTGGCTGATCTTGGCCGATCGGGCCGGCCACGGCGCCGCCTTGCGCGCGGCTCTGGAGGCCGGCGGCCAGCGCTGTGTCACGGTGCTGGCCGGTGAAGCCTACGCCTCCCCCTCGCCAGACGTGTACCAGCTCGACCCCGAAGACCCGGCCGCCTTCAAGCGGCTGCTGCGCGAGGCCCTCGCCGGCCGGCCGCCCTGCCGCGGCGTGGTGCACCTCTGGGGGCTAGACGCGCCCGTCGCGCCCGAAGCGGAGCGCGGTGCAGCCTGTGTCAGCGCGCTCCATCTCGTGCAAGCCCTGGCCCACGCCGGCTGGCGCGATGCGCCCCGCCTGTGGCTGGTCACGCGCGGCGCGCAGGCCGTCGGGCCTGAGCCGCGCCGCCTCGCCGTCACTCAGGCTGCCCTGTGGGGCTTCGGGCGAACGGTGAGCCTCGAGCACCCGGCGCTGCGCTGCGCTTTGGTTGACCTCGACCCCGCCGGCGGCGGCGATCAGCCGGACGCCCAACTGGCCGCGCTCTGCCTGGCCGATGGCAGCGAGGACGCGGTTGCTTGGCGCGCGGGCCAGGCCTATGTTCCGCGCCTCGCGCGCGTCCCGCAGCCGGCTGCTCTGCCCAGTCTGCGCGCCGACGGTACCTATCTCCTCACCGGCGGGTTGGGGGGTCTGGGCCTGGCCGTGGCCCGCTGGCTGATCGCGCAGGGTGCGCGCTCGCTCGCCTTAGTCGGCCGCCATGATCCGGCGGAAGCTGCCCAACCGTTGCTGAGCGAGTTGCGCGGCGCGGGCGCGACGGTCGTGACCATCCGCGCGGATGTGGCGCAGCGCGCCGAGGTCATTCGCCTCCTCGAGCAGCTCGATCGTGAGTTGCCCCCGCTCTGCGGAGTGCTGCACGCCGCCGGCATATTAGACGACGGCGTCATCACGCAGCTGACCGCGCCGCGCCTGCGCGCCGTCTCTGCGCCCAAGCTCGCTGGCGCGTGGCACTTGCACGAACTGACCCGCGACCGGCCGCTCGACTGTTTCGTGCTCTTCTCCTCGGTGGCGGCGCTGCTCGGGTCGCCCGGCCAGGCCAACTACGCGGCGGCCAACGCCGGCCTCGACGCGCTGGCCCATCACCGCCGCGCCCTGGGCCTGCCGGCGCTCAGCCTCAACTGGGGGCCGTGGTCCGAAGTCGGCCTCGCCGCGGCTCAGGTCAACCGCGGTCAACGCCTGGCCCTCCAAGGCATCAACAGCCTCACGCGTGCGCGGGGCTTGCAGGCCCTCGGCTTGCTCCTCAGCCAGCCCGCGCCCCAGGTGGCTGTCGTTCATCTCAACCTGCGCCAGTGGCGTGAGTTCCACCTGGCCGCGGCCGATGCGCCGCTGCTCACTGATCTGGTTCGCGCTGAGGAAAACGCTTCACCGCGCCCGGCCGACGACCCCGGTCTGCTGGCGGCCCTGCAGGCCGCCGAGCCGGCCCGGCGGCCTGCCCTGCTCGCCGCACATATTCGCGAGCAGTTCGCCCAGGTCATGCGCCTGGACCCGGCCGCGCTTGATCCGCTTATCCCCTTCGGCAGTCTGGGCCTCGATTCGCTCATGGGCCTCGAAATTCGCAACCGGCTCGAGCGCAGCCTGGGGCTGACCCTGTCGGCCGCCCTGGTCTGGACCTATCCGACCTTGGCAGCCCTGACGACCTTTCTGGCGGAGGCCCTGGAACTGCCGGCTGAACCAAGCCTTGTTCCCAACCCCGGCGCGGCCCCCTCTCGACCGGCGGCGGCTGAAGCCCGCGCCGGGGTAGCCGAACTGTCCGATGAGGAAGCCGAGCGCTTGCTCTTGCAGGAGTTGGACAAGCTTACCGATCACGGCCACGAGGCGGCGCCATGAGCCTAGACGCTGAGTCGCCGGCCGGCCTGTCGCCGGTCAAGCGCGCGCTGCTCGCCGTGCGCGATCTACAGGCGCAACTCGCTGCCGTCGAGCAGGCTCGCACCGAGCCGATCGCCATTGTCGGCGTGGGCTGCCGCTTCCCCGGCGGCGCGGACAACCCGGCCGCCTTTTGGGAACTGCTGCGCGCCGGGGTAGATGCCGTGCGCGAAGTGCCGCCCGACCGCTGGGACATAGACGCCTACTACGACCCCAATCCATCTGCCCTCGGCAAGATGGCGACGCGCTGGGGCGGCTTCCTCGACCGCGTGGATCAATTCGATCCTGAGTTCTTTGGCCTCTCGCCCCACGAGGCCGCCCGCATGGACCCGCAGCACCGGCTGCTGCTGGAAGTAGCCTGGGAAGCCCTCGAGTCCGCCGCTTTGCCCGCCGCTCGTCTGGCCGGCTCACGCACGGGCGTGTTTGTCGGCCTGTACAACAACGACTACGCCCAACTGCTCGGCGGCCGCACCGCCGACGCGCACGTGGCGCTCGGCAACTCGCTCGGCATTGCCGCGGGCCGCCTCTCGCACCTCCTGGATCTGCGCGGCCCCAGCCTGCTCGTGGATACGCTCTGCTCCTCCTCGCTCGTGGCCGTGCACCTGGCCTGCCAGAGCCTGCGCGCCCGCGAGTGCGAGGCCGCCCTGGCCGGCGGCGTCAATGTGATCCTGTCGCCCGCCTCCATGATCATGACCTCGCGCTTGCTGGCCCTGGCCCCCGACGGGCGCTGCAAGACTTTCGATGCGCGGGCCGACGGCTTCGTGCGCGGCGAAGGCTGCGGTCTGGTGGTGCTCAAGCGCCTGTCCGACGCGCTGCGCGACGGCGACGCGCTCTGGGCCGTGGTGCGCGGCTCGGCCGTCAACCAGGACGGCCGCTCCACCGATCTCACCGCGCCGAATGTTTTGGCCCAGCAAGCGGTATTGCGCGCGGCGCTGGCCCAGGCGCAGGTCGCGCCGGAGACGGTCGGGTATGTCGAAGCGCACGGCACCGGCACAGCGCTGGGCGACCCGATCGAAGTGGCGGCGCTGAGCGCGGTCTACGGCTTGCCGCGCCCAGATGGGGCGCGCTGCTGGCTCGGCTCGGTCAAGACCAACCTCGGCCACCTGGAAGGCGCGGCCGGCATCGCCGGGCTGCTCAAGGCTGTGCTGGCCTTGCGCCGGCAGGCCATCCCGCCCCACCTGCACTTCCAGCGTCTGAACCCGCGCATCAGTCTGACCGGCACGCCCTTTGCCATCCCCACGGCGCTCGAACCGTGGCCGGCGACCGGGCAGCCGCGCCGCGCCGGGGTCAGCGCGTTCGGGATGAGTGGCACCAACGCCCACCTCATTCTCGAAGAAGCGCCGCCCCTGCCCGTCGCGGCCTCGCCGCCCGACAGCGCCCCCGCCCACCTCTTGACGCTCTCGGCCCACACCCCGGCCGCGCTGCGCGCCGTGG
>JADLEU010000306.1 GCA_020845955.1 Anaerolineales bacterium | reverse complement strand
CTCGCCAGCGCTGTCCGGCGCTTCAGGCGCAACAAATCGGTCGAGCAGATCGTGCTCTGTTCGCCCGACAAGGACCTGGCCCAATTGGTGTCGGGCAGCCGCATCGTCTGTTGGGATCGCCGGCGCGACGTTGTCATCGACGAGGCCGGGGTCGTCGCGAAGTACGGTGTGCGGCCAAGCTCCATCCCGGATTGGCTGGCGCTGGTGGGTGATGCGGCCGACGGCTATCCCGGCCTGCCCGGCTGGGGGGCCAAGTCGACGTCGGTGGTGCTGGCGCGCTATGAGCACCTGGAGGCAATCCCGGCCGGCGCCGCGCGGTGGCGCTTACCCGCCATCCCAGCCGGCCGCGCGGCCAGCCTGGCCGCCAGCCTGGTCGAGCGGCGCGAGGAGGCCTTGCTCTACCGTACCCTGGCGACGCTGCGCCAAGATGTCGCCATTCGGGACCGCCTGAGCGACCTGCGGTGGCGTGGTGCCGACCGCCGGCTGGAGGGCATGTGCCAGGCACTGGGCGATAGCCGTTTTGCGGCCCGCATCTCTCTCTGGCGATAAGTTCAGATCGTAACCGCCTTCCCGGCCACATTCACGGGCTGGCACGAGCGCCCGGGAGCCCGCCTGGCCGGTGGGCTAGTTTGGTCTAGGCGCGGGCTGGCGAGCGTAGAAGGCTGGACGAGACTGCCAGGCTCTTCAGACCCTGAAGCCCAGGCGCACCGGCTCGGCCGCTTCGAAGGCCCGCCGCGCGGCCTCGTCGGGCAGCGCCGCGCGGATCTGTTCCGCGGCCGCGCGCACCTCGCGCGCCAGGTCGTCGTCGCCGTCGACGGCCAGTAGCGCCGCGCCCGCCCGCAGCAGCATGGCCGGATCGCCGGTCGGCCGCGCCAACGCCACGGCCTGGCGCAGATCCTCAATCGCCTCGTGCGTGCGGCCCAGCGACACCAACGCCTTGGCGCGGGCCTCCAGGCCCAGCGCCTGGTATTTCACTCGCCCGTGGGCCTGGCTCTCTTCCAGAGACGCGTCCGCCAAGGCGAGGGCCGCCTCCCATTCACCCCGCGCGAGCGCCAGCTCGGCGCGCGCCTGGGCCGTGCGCAGCCGCCATAACCAGCGGTGCCAGGCCCCGGCGCGTTCGCGGCCGGCCTCGATCTCCGGCAGCAGCCTTTCCGCCCGGGCGACCTCGCCGCGCCGCGCGTAATTCAGCACCAGGTCAATACCGGCGCTCACCTGCGGCGGCACGAAGTCAACCGAGCGCGCCATCTCGCGGGCCTCTTCGGCAATCGCCTCATGGGTCTGCCAATCGTAGACGCTGAGCCGCCAGCCAGCCGACATGGCGATCGCGCGCGCCAGCATGGGCCAGGTCTCGTACTCCCGCCCGAAGCGGCGCGCCTCGGCAAAGGCCTGTTCGGCTTCCGCATACTGCCCGCTGCCGGCATAGGCCAGGCCAAGATTGGGCAGATTGTCAATCGTCCCCGGCGTGTCGCCGCCGGCCGCCGCGACGGCTTGCCGTGCCAGCGAGACGGCCTCGGCATAGCGTCCCAGCCAATACATGTTCAGGCTCTGAATATCCAGACCGCCAGCAATGTGACTCGCGCGCCCCGTTTCGAGGCGCGCCGCGACCTGTTGCGAGAGCCGCACGCTCGCCTCCAGGTTGCCCTCCAGGCTCTCAGCCAGGGCCAGCATACCAATGCCAGAAGCGGCCAGGTCGGCCCGCCCGGCCGCCTCGGCGGCGGCCTGTGCCTGCCGGGCATAGTGCCGGAGGCGCTCCACATCCAGAAGAAAGACCTGCGCCTCGCCCAGGTACACCAGCACCTGCGCCCGCTGCTCCACCTGATCGAGCGGCAGTGCCTGCAGCACGGCTTCGAACTCCGGTTGGGCCTCCGTCCACAGCCCCACGCTCATTAGAGCCCGGCCGCGCAAGATCCGCAGCTCCGCCACCTGTCCTGGCTGGCCGAGGTTTGTGGCCAAGCTAATCGCCTGGCCGAGCAGCGCCGCGGCCTCTCGGTGGGCGGCGGCCCGGTTGGCGCGCTCGGCAGCCCGCGCCAGATAGTCGATCGCCTGCGCCAGTTGGCCGGCTTCGACCGCGTGGCGGGCCAGTTGGTCCAGGAAGGCATCAGCCATCTCGCCCGCGGCTTGCTCGAGCCAGGCCAGTGCCCGGCCGTGCAGGCTGCGCCGCTTCGCGCGCGGCAGCACCTCGTAGGCCACCTCGCGGATCAGGTCGTGCTTGAAGGTGTATTGGCGCTCGCCGCGCAACTCGGACCGCGGCGCCTCCCGCACCAGGTCTTTGCGCTCCAGCGCCTCGAGCAGCGCCGGCAAGCGCTCGCTCAGCGCTGGCCGGAGCGCCCGCACGCCCCCTGGCCAGAAGGCCTTGCCGAATACCGCCGCGAGCTGACCGACCAGGCGCTCGTCCGGCGGCAGCGCATCTAGGCGGGTCGAGATCAGCATCTTGATCACCGAGGGCACGCCGCCGCCTGGCCCGGCCTCGGCGATCATGGCCACCATCTCCTCGGCGAACAGCGGGTTGCCGCCGGCGCTGCGGCCAATCTTCTCGATGAACTCGGCGGCCAGGCCGCGTTCGTGGGCCAAGGCTGAGATGAGCTCGTGTTCGCATTCGGCATCGAGCGGCTGCAGCGTGAAGGCGGTGAAGGAGGGCAGGCTGCCGCCCCAGGCCGGCCGCCGCGCGGCCAATTCGGGCCGCGCCATGGTAACGAGCAGCACCGGCGCTTCGCGCACCCGGGCCGCAATCGCTTCGAGCAGGTCCAGCAGGCTGTCGTCCGCCCACTGGAGGTCGTCGACCACCACGCACAGTGGCGTCTGCTGGGCGTAGGCCTCGACAAAGCGCCGCACCGAAGCGTGCAGCGCGTGCTGGTCGGGGCCCGCTTCGCCGTGCGGTCCGGGGTCGGCGCGATCCGCCGGCAAGTCCAGCCCAGCCAGCAGGGCCAGGTGACGGGCGATTTCGTCGGCCCCTTCGCTCGGACCCAAGATACCCGTGGCGAACCGCTGTAGGCGTGATCGTGCCTGCTCGGCGTTGTCCTCCGCCGTCACCCGCACAGCATCCTTGAGAATAGCGGCCAGCGCCGAGTAACCCAGCGCTTCGCCGTAGGGCAGACAGCGGCCATGCCAGGTGCGGACGTTGGCGGGCAGCCGGCTCAGCAGCTCGGCCACCAGGCGTGATTTGCCGATGCCCGGCTCGCCCGACAGCGTGAAGAGATGCGGCTGCCGGTCGCGGAGCACGCGCTGCGCCATGGCCTCCAGCCGCTCCAACTCGCCGCCGCGCCCAATCAGCGGCGCCGTGCCCAGCGGCCGGGGCTGCGGCACTGGCGCGACTTGCAGCACCTCCCAGGCCCGCACAGGCTGATCCTTGCCCTTGGCGGCCACGGGCGGCAGCTCCCGATAGCTCACCACGCCGCGGGTGACGCGATAGGTGTTCTCTCCGACCCAAATGCTGCCGCCCGGGGCCAGGCTGCGCAGGCGCGCCGCGGTATTGACGATGTCGCCCATCACCGTGTAGTCGCGGTTCTCGTCGGGCCCCATCAGGCCGGCCATCACCTGGCCGGTGTTGACGCCCACGTGCACCTGCACCGGCCGCTCCGGGTCGCCGGACAGGTTCTGGCT
>JADLEU010000305.1 GCA_020845955.1 Anaerolineales bacterium | reverse complement strand
GCCACGTCCGCGGCTTTGAGCAATTGACGGCCTTCGAACGCTGGGCCGCGCGGCGCGTCTGGCGCTTCGTCTACATGTCGCAGGCGCTGGCGCGCGATTTCGAGCGGCAGGGCATTCCCGCCTGGCAGGGCTGCGTCATCCCTGACGCGCTCTCGGCGGCTGAGCTGGCGCCGGTGGAGGCCGAGCCGCGGGGCGAGCTGGGCTGCGGCCCCGAGCACTTCGTGGTGGCCAACGTCGGCCGGCTGGTCGCCTGGAAAGGCCAGGATGTGTTCCTGCAGGCGGTGGCCGAGCTGGCGCCGCGCCTGCCGCACCTGCGGGCATTGGTGGTCGGTGCGGCGGACGACAACGAGCCCAGCCGGGCCTTCGCGGCGGCGCTGCGCCGGCAGAGCGAGGCCCTGGGCCTGGGCAGGCAGGTCATCTTTACCGGGCACCGGCCTGATCCAATGCGCGTGATGGCAGCCGCTGATGTGGTGGCGCACACCTCGACGGCGCCCGAGCCCTTCGGCCGGGTCCTGCTCGAGGGGTTGGCCGTTGGCCGGCCGGTGGTGGCCAGCGATGCCGGCGGTGTGCTCGACATTCTCCAGGATGGCGTCACCGGGCTGCTGGTTCCGCCTGGCGCGCCGCGGGCGTTGGCGCGCGCGCTCGCCCGGCTCGAAGCCGACCCCGGCCTGCGCGGCCGGTTGGCGGAGGCCGGGCGGCGGCATGTGCGCGAGCAGTTCAGCGCCGAACAGCTGGCGGGGCGCGTGACGGCGCTCTACCGGCAGCGGCTGGGAGCGGCGGCCGCGGCGAGCAGAACTTCTGGGATGCCGGCGCCGGTCTGAGCGGCGAGGGAAGGGCGCTTGCAAGGTTTCCGAGGGGCGGGGATGAGTCTTTATGGTCGCGCATATCGCGGTGTCTGGCGGCTGCGGGCCGGTGAGTGGGGCACGCGCTTCTTCTCGGAAGCGGCAGTAATGGCCTCTCGCGAACGTCTGCCCCTGGCTGAGCAGGTGGCGTACCAAACCCGCCGGCTCGAAGCTCTCTTAACGTACGCTCACGCCCATGTTCCCTTCTGGCGCGCCCGCCTGGATCAGGCCGGGGTCGACCCCCATCACGTCAGGCTCCCGGATACGCTGCTGGCGCTGCCCCTGCTGACCAAGGCCGAGATCCGCGCCCAGGGCCAGGCGCTAGTGGCCAAACCGAACGGGACCGGCCGGTTGATCGCGAACGCCACCAGCGGGTCCACCGGCCAGCCGCTGCACTTCTGGCAGGACGAGCGCTTCGCGATCGCCAGCCACGCTTCGCGCCTGCGCTACCGGCGCTGGTACGGCTACGACTTCGGGGAGCGCATCGCCTTTCTGTGGGGTGCGCACCGTGATACCCGCATTCGGGGGGCGCGCGAGTGGCTGCGGCGTGCGCTGCGCCGCGAGCAGTGGGTCAACGCGTTCCGCCTGGACGCCGCACAGATGCAGCAGTTCGCGGCGTTGCTGAACAACTGGCGGCCGGTGATGGTGGTGGCCTACCCGGCGGCCCTGCACGCCTTTGCGCGGCAAGTCTTGCAGCACGGGCTGCGGATCCATCCGCCCCAGGCCATCGAGTGTTCCGCCGAAGTGCTCTGGCCCGAGCAGCGCCAGGAGATCGAGGCCGCGCTGCGCGCGCCAGTCTACGACGTCTATGGATCGCGCGAATTCGGGTCGGTGGCGGCCGAGTGCGCCAGCCATGCCGGCCTGCATATCTTCACCGACAACCAGGTGCTGGAGGTGATCCGTGACGGGCGCCCGGCCCAGCCAGGCGAGATCGGCGAGATCGTCATCACCGGGCTGACCAGCTTTGCCATGCCGCTCATCCGCTATCAGACCGGCGACCTGGCAGTCCTGGATGAAGGGCCGTGCGCCTGTGGGCGGACGCTGCCGCGCCTGGCCCAGGTTGTCGGGCGGACAAATTCGGTCATTGCCCTGCCGAATGGCCGCCTGGTGCACGGCGCGTTTTTCTCGCACCTGTTCCGGGGGCAATTCGGCCTCGCACAATATCGCGTGCTGCAGCCGGCGCTGGGCGAGATCCAAATCCTGCTCGAAGGCGACGACACGCTCACGCCGGAACGGCTGGCCTCGATCGCCGCCACGGTGCGGACGCAGCTCGACTCGGTCGTCACGGTGAGCGCAACGCGTGTGGCTCACATCGAGCCGCTGCCAACGGGCAAGATGGGCTACCTGATTTCGCAAGTGCCCGTGGATCTGGCCGGCCAGACGGCCTGAGGCTGGCGATGCTGGAGCAGAGCGCATGAGCCAGGCTGGATCGCTAGGCGCATGGGTTCCGCGGCCGGCGCGCCATGCTATGGGGCTGGGGCTGGCCGTCGTCGCCGTGGCCGGGCTGGGCGTGGCGCTGGGGTTGGGCCTGACCCTGCCGGCGCGCGACCTCATCGTGTCGGCGCTGGTGATCGTCCTCTTCCTGATCCTGATCGCCTGGTCGCCGTACACCGGTTTGCTGGTGTGGCTGGTGTTCTACCCGTTTACCGAGACGCGCATCAATCTCCCCCTCGGCGCGGCCATCCCTGACCTGTCGCTGACGCGGTTCGTGGCCGCCTGGCTGGCCCTGCTGCTGTTTGCCCAGGCCGTCACCGACCAGCGCCACTTCCCGCGTATCCGGTGGCTCGACGTCTGGGGCGGGCTGTTCGTGGTGGGTCTTGGCCTCTCGGCGGTCGCCAGCTCCGACCCGGTTCGGTCGATCACGTCGGTGCTCGACAATGCCATTGTCCCGCTGGTGTTCTACTTCCTGGCCAAGAACCTGGTCGTGAAGCGCGAAGAGATCGAGCGCCTATTCACCGCCGTGTTGGTCGTCGCCAGCTATTCGGCCGGTCTGGCTATCTATGAGCAGCTCACTGGCAACATCCTGCTGGCCCCGGGCGACTACCGGCTGGTCGAATACGCGCGTGGGATCCGCATTCTGCGCAGCCTGTGGGGGAGCAACGCGGTCTTCGGCTCGATCTTCGCGTTCGCGCTGCCGGTCGGCTTCTATCGGCTGGTGCGCAGCCAGACCGGGGTCGGCCGGCTTGGCTATGGGCTCCTGCTGGGCGTGCTGCTGCTGGCAATGTTCTTTACCTATAAGCGGGCCTCGTGGATCTCGATGGGCGCCAGCTTCGTCATCCTGGCTGCCTTTACACCGGCTTTCCGCCGCGTTCTCCTCGGCCTGGCTCTGGTGCTGGCGGTGCCCTTGGCGCTGGCCTGGGACCGGGTGGCCGAGAGCTCCCTGATCGAGCAGCGGGTGACCAGCAATTACGAGACGCTGAATGGACGCACGGCGCGCTGGGAGGCGGCGCTGCGCCTCTGGCGAGACAAACCGCTCCAGGGCCTGGGCTTCAAGAGCTTTGACGAGCTATCCGGCTTCACGGCGGTGGAAAACCAATATCTCCACCTGCTGGTCTCGGGCGGGTTGATCACGCTGGCGCCCTTTCTGCTGTTCCTGTTCGTGACCTTCCTCGACAGCGTCCGGCTGTACGTCCGTGGCCCTTCCTGGACCGGCGTATTTGTGGATCGGACGTTGATTGTGGTCTTTTGGGCCATGGCCTCCACCTACCTGGTCAAGGGGCTGACCGGGGTGCAGGATACGCCGATCCACCTGATCTTCTTCATCCTGATCGGCGCCGTGATCGGCTCTCAGGGCGAGCAGTTGGACTGGCATCGCCACCAGCAAGACCGGCTGGCGGCAGGTCATGTTTAGTCGAGACGAAACGCCGCCGTTACAGGCGAGCCGAGTACAGCCCGGCCTAGCAATCGTGCCTACCCTGCCGCGTGTGCTGATCATCGTCCGCCAGTTCTATCCGTGGGTCGGCGGCGCGGAACGAACTGCCCAGAGGTTGGCAGCCAGGCTAATTCAGGTCGGCCTGGATGTGCGGATCGTAACGGGCTGGTGGTTTCGGGGGACGCCACAGCAAGAGATCATCGCCTCCGTGCCGATATTCCGTAACTTCACATGTTGGAACATGTTTGACCTGCGAGGGCTGCGCAAGCTGGCGGGCTACGTCTACATCGTTTCGCTATTAGCGTATCTCTGGGATCGGCGGCGACAGTACGATGTGATTCACGTCCATCTACTCAGCTATCCCGCCTGGCCGGCCGTCATTGCGGGCCGCTGGCTTGGTAAGAAGGTTGTCATTCGTCCAGGCAATAGTGGACCGTACAGCGACATTCTACGCATGCGCCAGAGCGATCTGCTGCCTGGCCAGCGCTACTTGCTTCCCACTGTTCTCCGAGCCGGCTGTTTCATTGCGCTCAGCCCCGAGATTGAGGCCGAACTGTGCCAGGCCGGCGTCCCACCTGAAAGAATCGTTAGCATTCCAAACGGCGTTGAACTCGGCGCGGCCAGCAAGACCAGCTACAGCCTAAATGACGCCGTAACTATCGTATACGTGGGACGATTGCATCCCAGCAAGGGCTTGGGCGTGCTTCTGTCGGCCTTCGCCCAAGCCGCTCAAACGCGGCCCCAGTTGCGCTGGCGCCTGGTCATAGTGGGTGAAGGAGTGCTTCGCCCGGAGCTTGAGGCGCAGGCTGCGAACCTGGGGCTGGCCGACGCCGTTCAGTTTGTCGGCCAGGTGCAGGAGGTCTCACCGCACCTTGCACAGGGGGACATATTCGTGCTGCCCTCGCTGTCGGAGGGGATTTCCAATGCGTTGCTAGAGGCCATGGCGCATGGCTTGCCCTGCGTGGCAACTCGCATCGGGGGGAATACGACTCTCATTCGAGATGGCGAAACGGGGTTGCTCGTAGCGCTGGCGTCCACAGAAGCCTTAGCTGCCGCGCTCACGCGCCTGGTTGATGATCAGGCATTGCGCGAGCGCCTGGGGCGGCGCGCTCGAGCGCTGGTGGAAGCAGATTTTGGAATGGACCAGGTCGCCCAGCGCTACCGCGAGCTCTATACGGCGCTGGCCAATGCGGATCGTGGATCGACAAATATCTCCTGGAAGGCGGAAACTTGAAATACAGTGGCGCCTTGGCCCCGAAGCGCCGTTTTGAAATGCGGGCTTGGGCCTCGCGGTATGGGCTGCGCCTCATAGTTGTCCTTGGCCGTGGCCCTGCCTATCTCTACACGTACGGACGCTGGCGCCTGCGTCGTTGGCTGCGCCGGCGGGAACGCCCCACGCCCGGACTGAGCGGCTCATCATTTTTTGATCGCCTGGATCTGGCGCAGCCAGCCTTGGCTGCCATCCACCAAGCAGTCAAGGCCGGTGAGTTTGGTTCAGCTACAAGTGAGGTGTGGAAGCACTATCAGGGACGCCGCAGCCCCAGCTTCTTCTTTACGCCGACGGAAATGCCCACCGTTGCCGCACTGGTGGACCCCCGCCTGCGCGCCGCCACCCTCCGCCGAGCGGATGACGTTTGCCAGGACATCTACCTGTTCCGCCGGGTGCCGCCGGTGCGCTTTGAGGCCGGCGTAGACTGGCGCTGCCGGCCTGACGGCAATGTGGACTGGAATTGGGACCTGAACCGGCATCTGGATTTTGCGACGCTCGGCCGCGCCTACGCCTACACGCGCGATGAGCGCTACGCCCTCAAGTTTCGCGGCCTGCTGCTGGACTGGCTGGCGCACAACCCGCCGCGGACCTCCAGCTCAAGCTGGTCCAGCGTGTTTGAGGTCGCCTTCCGCATCAACACCTGGCTGTGGGCCTTTCACCTTTTCCGGGGAGCCGCTGCCTTTGACGCCCAGGTGTGCCGGGCGATGCTCGAGGGGTTGCTGCGCCACGGACAGGTGCTGGACTCCCAGCTCGAGCTGCACGCCGCCAACAATCACCTGCTGCTGGAGGCCAAGGCGCTGGCCATGCTGGGCCTGATGTTCCCCGAGTTCCGCCAGGCCGGTCGCTGGCGCCGGCGCGGGCTGGCGCTGGTCTGGCGCGAAGTCCGGGAGCAGGTATGCCCCGACGGTGTCCACGGCGAGCGTGTCACCCACTACCAGCGCGCCATCGCGGGCGAGCTCCTCGAGCTGCTGATCCTGCTGGATAACAACGGCCAGCCGGTCCCGCCGGACATCGCGGCGGCCCTCAGCCGCATGGTGGAATTCGAGCTCTGGATCACCAAGCCCGATGGGCTGGTCCCGCTCTTTGGCGACTCGGGCCTGGACGATACCCACATCCGGTTTTTGCCCACGGCGGCCGGCCCAGCCTGGCTGAACCGGCCCGAATGGAAGCTCGCCGGGCTGGCGCTGTCAGAAGCCGACGCCTGGCTGCTGGGCAGTGAGCGGGTCCGGCGCTACAACAGCTGGCCCGCTCACGACACCTGCCTGCCATCGCGTGCCTTTGCCCAGGGCGGCTACTACGTCATGCGCCAGGGGCAAGGGATGGGGGCCGCCTACCTGGCCCTTGACGCGGCGCCCTTCGGCTATCCGCCGGTTCCCGGCCATGGCCACGCCGATGCCCTCAACATCGAGGTCTACGCCCACGGCCAGACGTTCCTGGCCGATCCAGGCGGCTATGCCAACTGGGCGCCGGCGGCCTGGCGTAACTACTTTCGGGGCACGGCCGCGCACAACACGGTGCTGGTGGATGGGCAAGATCAGTCCATCCTGTTGGGAACCCGGTGGGTTTACCGGCCGGCGCAAGTGGCGGTGCACCAGTGGTTGGCGACGCCGCTTTTTGACCTGGTGGACGCCTCTCATTCTGGATATGAGCGCTTGGTGCCGCCTGTCCGGCACCGCCGGCAGGTGCTGTTTGTTAAGCCGGACTATTGGATCGTGATTGACATATTGGAGGGGGCTGGGGAACACATCTACGAGTTACTGTTTCACGCCTGGCCGGGCTTGCCCGTAACCGTATGTCCGGGTGACGGGGTCGCCCATTTGGGCGCGCCGGAGGGACCAAGGTTGTGGCTCTTGCCCGTGGCGGAGGGCCCGGTCGCGGCCGATGTGGTCTATGGGGAAACCAACCCAATTCAGGGCTGGGCCGCGCCGTATTCGGGCGAGAAGCTCCCGGCGCCGGTGGTGCGCTACCGACACACCGGCCCAGCTCCCGTGCAGTTCTGCACCGTGCTGTTCCCCTCGCCGGCCGGCCGGCCGGCCGGCGTCAAGGCCGGCGTTCTGGACGTTCGCCCCAGCGCGGGCGAAGCCGCCTGGCCGGCCGTTGAGGTCACCGGCGTGCAGATTGAAACCGAGGCGTACCGCGACACTGTTGTCGTGGACCGCGGCCCTAGCCCGAGGCGCAAGACCTTCGCCGGACAGGCCAGCCAGGCCAGGCTGGTCTATCTGCGACAGCAGTTGCCCGAGGGCGGCATTGCGTTGCAGCAGGAGTACTGGCTTGGATAGCCGGGCAGGCCGAGCCTCCTTCACGGGCCCGGACATGCGAGTCGGGTACGTCATGCAGAAATACCCCCTGCTCACGCTGACCTTCGTCTACCGCGAGGTTCAGGCGCTGCGCGCTGCCGGCTTTGAGATCGACACCTTCTCGATCTGGAAGCCGCGTGCCAGCGAGCTCTCGGCCGAGGCCCGGCCGCTGGTCGCCGAAACGTTTTACATCTTCCCGCTGAACTTGCTCCGCTTCGTCGCCTGCCACCTGCGCTACGGATTGACCAGGCCGCGGCGCTATTGGGGAGCGCTGGCCTTCTGCCTGAGCCGCGATCGCCGTACTCTCGGCCGGGTGGCGCGAGTAGTGGGGCACTTCCTGCAGGCGGGCTACCTGGCGGCCGAGGTCGAGCGGCGCGGCATCCGTCACCTGCACGCCCACTTCGCCCGCAACTCGACAACGCTGGCGCTGGTGGCTGGCCGGCTCACCGGCGTGACGTTCAGCTTCACCGCCCACGCCAATGATTTGTATGTGGCCCCAACGCTGCTGGCCGACAAGATCCGCGAGGCAAGTTTCATCATCGCCATCTCCGACTACAACCGAGAGTTCCTGTATCGGGTTGTGCCCGCGGCCGACACGCTAGCCAAGACCTTCATCGTGCGCTATGGCCTCGACGTGCGCCGGTTCGCGCGGCAAACCGGCCCGGCCGCGCAGCAAGCCCGCCAGCCCCCCGTCATCCTGGGCGTCGGCCGGCTGGTGGAGAAGAAAGGCTTTCCGTATCTTGTGCAGGCCTGCCAATTGCTGGCCGGGCGCGGCTATGCCTTTCGGTGCGTCATCGTCGGGCAGGGCCCGCAAGAAGCCGAACTGCGCCAGATGATCGCGGCGGCCCGGCTGGAAGAGTGCGTTCATCTGGCCGGCGCGGTATTCCAGGAGCAATTGCGGGAATACCTGGACCAGGCACAGATCTTTGTTGTGCCCTGCGTCGTCGCCCCGGACGGCGACCGCGACGGCATCCCCAACGCCTTGATCGAGGCGATGGCGCTGGAGATCCCCACGGTCTCGACCCGGGTGTCGGGCATCCCCGAATTGATCGAGCACGAGGTGACCGGGCTGCTGGTCCCGCCGCGCGATGCGCAGGCGCTGGCCGATGCACTGGGCCGGCTTCTGGACGAGCCCGAGCTGCGCGGCCGGCTGGGACCGGCCGGCCGGGCCAAGGTG
Organism: Anaerolineales bacterium; assembly: GCA_020845955.1. Taxonomy (GTDB): domain Bacteria; phylum Chloroflexota; class Anaerolineae; order Anaerolineales; family UBA6663; genus JADLEU01. The sequence goes on along the minus strand of JADLEU010000305.1, from coordinate 1,123 downwards.
CTGGCTGACTACGATATTGACAAGAACACCGCGGCCTTGCTGCGGATCTTCCGGGCAGCCTTAGGGCCCGTGCCGATCAAAACGGCTCAGGGACAACGTGTGGTCGCCTGACATGAGCGCCGCTGCAGCGACTGAACCAACTGTCTCGCCTCCGCTCGTTTCGGACGGCGTTTTCATCGCCTGGCACCCGTATAGCCGCCGCGCGCAGTTGTTCAGCGAGAAGTTAGGGCTGAAACTGCGCCTGGTGCACACCCTCAAGCGGCGCTACTACCTGGCGCCCGCGCGCTACGTGCTGCAGGCGGCGCGCACCTGGCGGCTGCTGCGGCGAGAGCGCCCCCGGCTGATCTTCGTCCAGAATCCGCCCATCTTTGCCGCGCTGGTCGTCTATGTCTATGCTCGCCTGGCCGGGGCCTACTACCTCATGGACGCGCACAGCGGCGCACTGCTGGCGCCGTGGTGGCGCTGGTCCCTGCCGCTGCACGGCTTTCTTTCACGGCGGGCCATCACCACCATCGTCACCAACGAGCATCTGCGCGAGTTGGTGACCGGGTGGGGGGCTGAGGCCTTTATCGTCGCCGACATCCCGACCGAGTTCCAGGCCGGTTCCCCGCCCAAGCTCGCCGATGGGTTTCGGATCGCGGTGATCAACACATTCTCACCGGATGAGCCGCTGGTGGAGGTTATGCAGGCGGCCGCCGCGCTGCCCCAGGTCCACTTCTACATCACCGGCGATCCCATTCGCGCCAAGCGCGCCATCCTGGCCGGCTGTCCTGGCAATGCGCGGTTCACGGGTTTCCTGCCCGACCCCGCGTACTTCGGATTGCTGCGCTCGGTCGATGGGATCCTGGTCCTGACGACCAACGATCACACCATGCAGCGCGGCGCCTGCGAGGCGGTTTCGCTGGGCGTGCCGGTGATCACGTCTGATTGGCCGCTGCTGCACGCGTATTTCCCGAAGGGGACCATCCACGTGGACAATACGAGCGCCGGCATCCGCGCCGGCGTCCTGCGGTTGCAGCAGGAGCGGGCGCAGTTGCGCGAGGAGATGGCGCTGCTGCGCGCCGAGCGGCAGGAGGAGTGGCGGCAAAAGCACCTGGCGTTGAATGCGCTCATTGCCGAAGCG
>JADLEU010000304.1 GCA_020845955.1 Anaerolineales bacterium | reverse complement strand
CTCCACCCCGGCTTCTTCGCGCGCCTCACGTCGGGCGGCGGCCTCCGGCGCTTCGCCGCGCCCTACCAGCCCTTCAGGGAGCTGCCAGCGCCCACTCGGGCCGACTGAGATCAGGACCACCTGGAGCTTGCGGCGGTAGCGCCGTAACACGACTCCGCCGGCGGACACCTGGTCTTCGATCGGCAGCCTGGCCATGCGCTAAGCATATCACCGTTGCGGAGGGCGTGCGTGGGTGGGTGTGTGGGTGGGCGGCCAACAAGTAGACCATCATCTTCTTCCTCATCACCGCTCGCGACAGTTCCCGGCTGAGCGAGCGCACGGACGAGACATGCACAACAACGCTGGACTGACCGTGGAAGCCCTGATCGAGCTGTTTGGGCTAGCGCCGCTGCCCGTGGAGGGCGGGCTGTTCCGGCAGACTTACCGGTCGGGCGACGCGCTGGCTGCCTCCGCCTTGCCGGAGCGCTTCCGCGCCGCGGGCGGCCCGAAGCCGGCCAGCACGGCTATCGTGGTGCTGTTCACGGCCGAGGCCGACTCGTTCTCCGCGCTGCACAAGCTGCCGACCGACGAGGTCTATCACTTCTACTTGGGTGACCCGATCGAGATGCTTCAGCTCTATCCGCACGGCCGCAGCGAGCGCGTGATCCTGGGCCAGGACGTGCTGGGCGGCCAGCGCGTGCAGTACGTGGCGCCGCGGGAGGTGTGGATGGGCTCGCACCTGCTGCCCGGCGGCCGCTTTGCCTTGTTCGGCACCACTATGGCGCCGGGCTTCACCGCCAGCGACTACGTGGGCGGCGACCGCCAGGCGCTGATCCGCCAGTACCCGCACGAGGCCCAGCTGATCCGCCGGCTGACGCGGCCGGAGGCGCCCCTGGGCATGCCCCCTGACCCGTAGCGTGAGCGGGCGTGTTCAGCGGCGCGCTGGTGGCGCTCTTCTTCATTCAGGCCCGCAGGCGCCCGGCGACCCTGGCCTAGCAGCCCGGCGCCCCGGGCAAGCGAGAAGGCTCATGGACATCCCCGAGGTTAAATCACTGCTGGACTTTACGGGCCGGGTCGTGCTAGTGACCGGCAGCGGCGGCGGGCTGGGCAGCGGCATTGCGCGGCGCTTCGGCCAGGCCGGCGCCAGCGTCGCCGCGCACTACCGCTCGAGCCGCGCCGCCGCCGAGGCAGTGGCGCGCGACATCGAAGCGCGCGGCGGCCGGGCAGCGGCCCTGGCGGCCGATCTGACAGACCCGGCGGCGGCCGCCCGGCTGATTGAGGCGGTCGTGACAGCCTTCGGCCAGCTGGACGTGCTGATCAACAACGCGGGTGCCAACTTCCCGCTGGTGAGCGTGCTGGACACAACGCCCGCGCAGTGGGACGAGATGCTGGCCAACAACCTGCGCAGCGTGTTCCTGTGCACGCAGGCCGCGGCGCGCCAGATGATCGCGCAGGGCAGCGGCGGCGCCATCGTCAACCTCACCTCCATCGAGGCTGAGAACCCGGCGCCGATGCACAGCCACTACGACGCCTCCAAGGGCGGTGTGCTGCAGTACACGCGGGCCTCGGCCTACGAGTTGGGCGCCTACGGCATCCGCGTGAACGCGGTCGCGCCCGGTCTCATCTGGCGCGAGGGCCTCGAGCAGGCCTGGCCGGAAGGCGTCGAACGCTGGCAGCGCACCGCGCCGCTGAAGCGGCTGGGCCGGGCCGAGGACGTGGCCGATGCCTGCCTGTTCCTAGCCTCGCCGGCCGCGCGCTGGATCACGGGCGCCAGCCTGACGGTAGACGGCGGGGTGCTGACGCACCAGATCTACTAGGCGAGGGCGGCATACTACTGAGAGGCGCCGTCAGCGGGGTGACCAGCGCGGGCCGCGGCGTTGGGGCGGAAGATGCTGGCGCAGGGCGGCGGCCATCAACCTGACGCGCTCGCTGTCGGGCGAGTGGGGCAGGCACGACATTAACGCCTACGCTGCCGGGCGTAGTCGAGTGGGTGGCGGCGGGCTAAGGAATGCGCCGGGAATCGGCGGCGGTGTGTTGGCCGGGTTGCCGGCCAATGAAGGCCGAGATACCTCGGCACAATCCGGCTCGGAATGACATTTCCGTGAGGCGCGCCTAGTTCGCCGAGACCGCCGCGGCGCGGTATTGGCCGTACTCGGCGATGGCTTCTAGCGACTGGTGCCGGAAATAGGTGTTGTATAGCTCGGCGTAGTGGCCACCTTGGGCCAACAGCGCGTCGTGGCTGCCCTCCTCGATGATTTGGCCCTGGCGCAGGACGATGATGCGGTCGGCGTTGCGCACGGTCGATAGGCGGTGGGCGATGATGATGGCGGTGCTGCGGCCCAGAATCAGGTCCAGCGCCTCCTGGATCTGCTCCTCGGTGAAGGGGTCGACACTGGCGGTGGCCTCGTCCAATATGAAGATCGCCGGGCGCTGCACCAGCACGCGCATCAACGCCACCAGTTGGCGCTGGCCCATCGACAGCCGCCCGCCGCGCTCGCCCACGTCGGTGGCCAGCCCCTCGGGTAGCGTGGCCAGCCAGTCGCCGTGGCCGACCTGGCACGCCAGGGCCTCGATCTCGGCGTCGGTGGCCTCCGGCCGGGCGTAGCGGATGTTGTCGGCGACGGTGCCTGAGAACAGGAACGGCACCTGCGAAACGATGCCCAACTGGCGGCGGTAACCGCGCAGGTCGAAGGTGCGGATATCTTTCCCGTCGATGAGCAGCCGCCCCGACTGGAACTCGTAGAAACGCGCGATCAGCTTGGCGATAGAGCTCTTGCCAGCGCCGGTGTGACCCACCAGCGCCACGGTCTCACCCGGCCCGATGCACAGGCCGAAATCGGCCAACACCGTCTCCTGCTGCGAATAGCGGAAGCTCAGATGATCGAACTCGATCTCGCCGCGCAGGGCCGGCACCGGCTCGTCCGCCGTCTGCTTGACCACTGGCTCGGCGTCGATCAGCGCGAAGACGCGCTCGGTGGCCGAGAGCCCGGCCTGGATCTGGCTCATGAACGAGGCCAGGTTGATGAAGGGGAAGAAGAAGCGGTCGACGCTCAGCAGGAAGAGGTACCAGGCGCCAGGCGAGATGGCGCCGCTCCCGGCGGCCAGACCGCCGGCGTAGGTCAGGGCCGACATCGTGAAGCCGGCCACCACGTTCAGCACCGGGAAGACGTTAGAGATGACGAAGCCGCGCCGGACGTTGATGGTGTACGACTGGGCGTTGACGCCAGTGAACTGGGCAAAGATGGCGGCCTCCTGGCGGAAGTTCTTGGCCACGGCGATGCCTGCGACCGACTCCTGCACCGCAGCATTGACGTCGGCCATGACGCGGTTGCCCTGGCGTGTGACGCGCCGCGCCAGCCGGCGAAAGCCATTGGCCATGAACATGACGACTGGGGTCGCGGCCAGCAGCCCCAGGGTCATGCGCCACTCGATGCTGAAGAGCACCCCCACCAGGATGACGACCACCGTCATCTGGCTGACGGTATCGACGACCAGGGTGGCGACCTGGGCGAACTCCTGCGTGTCGGATGTGATGCGGCTGACGATGCGGCCCGAACGATATTCGTCGTAGAACGACAGGTCGTGGGCCATGGTGGCATTGAAGGCGTCGCGGCGCATGGCGTACACGACGTTGCCGATGATGCGCGCTGTCAGGCGCCGGCGCAGGTAGTTCACCGCCCAGGAAATGACGCCCGTCACCAGCACCAGCGCCAGCAGCCCGATGAAAAACGACTGGCTGGGGTTTTCGGCCAGCGCGTTGACGCCGCGCGAGATGCTCAGCGGGAAGACGACCTCCAGCGCGCCGGTCAAGGTCAGGCCCACGACGATCACCAGCAGGTCGCGCCGGTGCGGGCCGAAATAGCGGGCCATGCGGCGCAGGATCTGGCGGTCGCTGTAGGTGCGGTCGTAGGCTTCGGGGTCGAGGTTGCCAAAGAACGACATCGTCTATCTCTTTTCAGCCGCCAGACCGGCCGCCAGGATCGCGCCCATGCTAGTCTCCGGCCAGGGCCTTCCGCCGCTCCTGGCGGGCAAAGATGGCCTGGTAGGCCGGCGAGGCCGCGAGCAGCTCGTCATGGCTGCCGACGGCCGCCAACCGGCCCTGGCGCAGCACCACGATCTGGTCGGCCCAGCGGATCTGCGATAGGCGGTGCGTGATCAGCAGAGTAGTGCGGCCCTCGGCGGCGCGGAAGATGGCCTTCTGGATCTGGTCTTCGGTGGCGCTGTCGATGGCCGAGGTCGAGTCATCCAGGATGAGGATGCGCGGGTTGGTGAGGAAGGCGCGCGCGAGGGCCAGCCGTTGGCGTTGGCCGCCCGAGAGCGTGACGCCGCGCTCGCCCACCACGGTCTGGTAGCCGTCTTTGAAAGCCAGGATGAAATCGTGGGCCTGGGCGGCGCGGGCGGCGGCCTCGATCTCGGCCTGGGTGGCCCCGGGCCGCCCGAAGGCGATGTTCTCGGCGACGGTGCGTGAGAACAGGAACAGGTCCTGCTCGATGATGGAGATCTGCTGGCGCAGCACGGCCAGGTTCCAGTCGCGCACGTCGACGCCGTCTACCTGCACCGAGCCAGCGCTCACGTCGTAGATGCGGCTCACCAGCCGCACCAGCGTGGTCTTGCCCGCGCCAGTCTGGCCGACGATGGCCACGGTCTGACCCGGCGCCACGCTGAAGGAGATGTCCGCCAGCACCGGGGTGCCGTCGGCATCGGCGTAGGCGAAGGCCACGTCCTCGAAGCGGATGGCGCCCTGGATGGGCGCGGCGCGGCCGGCCGGGTTGTGGTCCAGCTCGGTCTCGGCCGTAATGAGCTCCAGGATGCGGCGGGCGCTGGCCATGCCCAGCGTCATTTGCGAGTAGGCGTAGATGGACACGAAGGAGGGGAAGCCAAGAAGCCACAAGAGCGAGTTGTAGGTGACGACGCCGCCGGCGTTGAGGGCGCCGGCCCGGAAGAGCAACAGGGCATGGCCGAAGCCCAGCGTGAGCGTGATGGGCAGCAGCAGCAGCGTCAGCGAGCGCGCCTCGGCCGCGCCCTGGCGCACGTAGGCGTCGCGGTAGGCGGCAGCATTATGGTCGAAGCGCGCGCCCTCCTCGTCTTCGCGGGCGGCGCCCTTGACGATCTCGATGCCCTCGAGGGCCTCGGCCAGGCCGGCGTTGAGCGTGCCGAACTTGCGGCGCGCGTCCTGGGCGATTGGCCCCAGTTCGTGGGTCAGGCGCCACAGCGCCCAGACGTAGCCCAGGCTGTAAAACGCCGGCGCGAGCACCAGCGCCGGGTGAATGGTGGGAGCGAAGACGAGCGGCATAAGGACGAACATGCCCGAGCCCACGATCAGGTTTACGCCCGGGTTGAGCATCAACCCCAGCTCGCGCACGTCGTTGGTGGCGCGGGCCATCACTTCGCCCACCGGACGCAGGCTGTGGAAGGTCATGCTCTTGCCGAGCAGGCTGGCGTACAGCTCGGCGCGCACGTCGCGCTCCAGGCGCTGGCCGATGACCTCGGCGCCGAAGTTGCGGCTCAACTGCAGGCCCGAACGGAGTAATTGCGAGAAGATGATCCACAGCGCCGACTGGCCGAGCCGGCCGTAGTCGGGCGGCACGGCCAGGATGGCGTTGAAGGCCCGGCCCAGGAACACCGGCACCACGGCGGCCAGGGCGGCGTTGGTGAGCGCGCCAAAGAAGAGCCAGAACAGCGGCCAGCTATGCCGCAGCGTGTGCGACAACACCCAGCGCTGTAGCGAGCGCCGGTCGCCCTGGAAGACGTTGGTGACTTCGAACTCGGTAGCGGCCATGGCGTCCTAGCGTTGCGACAACACCTGCGGGCCCTCGGGGGTCACGACGATGGTATGCTCGAACTGGGCCGAAAGCGCGCCGTCGCGCGTGACCACGGTCCAGCCGTCCGCCAGCATCTCCCACTCAGGGCCGCCGGCGTTGATCATCGGTTCGACCGTGAACACCATGCCGGGGCGCAGCTTGGGCCCCCGGCCGGCTGGGCCGCGGTGCGGCACGGAAGGATCTTCGTGCAGACTGCGGCCGATGCCGTGCCCACCCCAGTCGTAGACGACGCTGCAGCCGTTCAGCTCGGCGTACACCTGGATGGCGGCGCCGATGTCGGAGAGGTGCCGGCCGGCCTCGGCGGCGCGGATGCCCTGCCACATGGCCTCGCGCGCCACGGCCAGCAGCCGCGCGGCCTCGGGCGAGGGCGTGCCCACGGCGAAGGTCACGCACGAGTCGCCGCACCAGCCCTTGTACTTCAGGCCGATGTCGATTCCGACGATGTCGCCGTCGCGCAGCGCGCGCGCCGTGGGCAGCCCGTGGCAGATCTCGTTGTTGACCGAGGCGCAGATGACGCCGGGGAACGGCGGATGGGAGGGCGGCCGGCCGCGATAGTTCTTGTAGAGCGGCGCGGCGCCCTCGCGCGCCAGCAACCGGGTGACGCGCTGGTCGAGGTCGCGCAGGGTGACGCCGGGACGGATGTGGTCCTCGAGCAGCGCAAAGGCACTGGCCACGATCCGGCCGGCGGCGCGCATGGCCTCGACGTCATGGGGGCGCTTGAGAATGATAGCCATACCTAAGTCCATACTGCCGACAAAACAGACCGGCTCGGTTTGGGAGACCGGCCGGCCTCATCGTGCAAGTTTATCAGCCCGCGCGGCGGCTGACCCCGATCAAACGGACAGGCTGCCCTACACCTCGCCGCGAGCGAGGCTGACGAACAGCCGGTGGAAACGATCGTCGGCGGCCAACTCGGGGTGAAAGGCCGTGGCCAGCAGGCGGCCCTGGCGCGCGGCCACAATCGGGCCCTGCCCGCCACCGGGGCCGGGCAGACGCGCCAACACCTCGACACCTGGTCCCGCCCGCTCGATCAGCGGCGCGCGGATGAAGATGCCGTGGAAGGGGCGTGGGCCGGGTTGGCCATTACCGCGCGCGGTCTTGGCCTCGACCTCGGCCAGCGCCGGCACGTCCAGGTCCGTCTCGAAGCTGTCCACCTGGCGGCCGAAGGCATTGCGCGCCACCGTGATGTCCATCAGGCCCAGCAGCGGCTGCGGCCGGCGGGCGTCCTGTGATAGGAAGATGGCTCCCGCGCAGGTGCCCCAGATCGGCCGGGTTTGGGCAAAAACGCGCAAGGGCTGCATCAAGCCGTACTTGACCGCCAGCTTGCCGATGGTGGTCGACTCGCCGCCGGGGATGATCAGCCCGGCCAGGCCCTCCAGGTCGCGCGGCAGCCGCACCTCGACCGGATTGTGCCCCAGCCGGCGCAGCGCGTGCGCGTGCTCGGCAAAGTCGCCCTGGAGGGCCAGGACTCCCAGATCCATCGCGCCCCGCTACCAGCCGCGGCCGGCGAGCATTTCGGTTTCCGAAAGGCTGGCGGCCGACCGGCCAACCATCGGCTCGCCCAGGTTGCGGCTGACCTCGGCCAGCAGCCGGGCGTCGCGGAAATGCGTCGTCGCTTCAACAATGGCCTTGGCGCGCCGGGCGGGGTCGCCGGACTTGAAGATGCCTGAGCCGACGAAGACGCCGTCGACGCCCAGCTGCATCATCAGCGCAGCGTCGGCGGGGGTGGCAATGCCGCCGGCGGCAAAGTTCACGACCGGCAGCCGGCCCAGCGCCTTGGTCTCTTTGACCAGCTCGTAGGGCGCCTGGATCTCCTTGGCGAAGGCCATGACCTCGGCGTCGGCCATGGTGATCAGGCGGCGGACATCACCCAGGACCGAGCGCGCGTGGCGCACCGCTTCGACCACGTCGCCGGTGCCGGCCTCGCCCTTGGTGCGGATCATGGCCGCGCCCTCCCCAATGCGGCGCAGAGCCTCGCCCAGGTTGCGGCAGCCGCACACGAACGGGATCTTATAGGCGTGCTTATCGACGTGGTGCTCCTCGTCAGCGGGCGTGAGCACTTCCGACTCGTCCACGTAGTCCACGCCAAGGGCCTCGAGGATCTGCGCCTCGACGAAGTGGCCGATGCGGCACTTGGCCATGACCGGGATGCTGACGGCATCCATGATCGCCAGGATGACCTCGGGGTCGCTCATCCGGGCCACGCCGCCGTGCACGCGGATGTCGGCCGGCACGCGCTCGAGCGCCATCACCGCCACGGCTCCGGCGTCTTCGGCGATGCGCGCCTGCTCGGCGGTGACGACATCCATGATGACGCCGCCCTTCAGCATCTGCGCCAGGCCGCGCTTGAGGGCCACGGTTCCGACCTGCTGCTCCTGTTCCATGCTGACAACCTCCTACTCGGCCCGCGCTGCCGAGGACGCGAGCGACGAATAGATCCGAGTCAAAGAATCCGCCTGCGGCAACAAGCGTGATTTCATCTCGATTGTACCACCATCAATTGCAGGAGTGGAGAGGTCGGAGCCGAATAGGATTAGGGTCGACGGCGCTCAGGGGCCGCAGCTCACGGCGGCGAAGTTGACGTTGGCGACGGTCACGGGGCCTAGCTCGGAGCGCAACTCGAGCGGTTCGGCCGCCGCCAGATACCCCACCGACATATTGGCTGGAACGCGCAGCGTGACGGGCGCGCCGACCAAGATCATGATCCAGCCCTGGTGCTCGCGGTTGTACTCCCAATCGGCCGGATCGCCGCCGAACAACGCCGCCGCGTCGAGGGCCAGCAGCGGGCAGGGCGACTCGCCCGGACCGGTGCGCTCGATGCTGGGCGTGGCCGCGGCAATGAGCGCGAGATCATCGGGCAACAGCATGCGCACCCAGTCAGGGACGCCGCCGCCGCCCGCCTGGGCCGTGGCGGCGGCGGCCGCCTGGGTGGCCCCGCGCGCCGTTGCCGCGGCCGGTGGCGGCGTGACCGTGGGCGGGAACAAGACGCCCCAGAAGACCGCGGTCGGCCCGGGGGTCGGGCGCGGGCCGTTCGCGATCTCGACGTCGTCGGGGATGATCAGATTGATGAGGGCGATCACCGGGTTGTAGCGCAGTGTGGGCGTCGGCGCCGGCTGGCCGGGCGTCAGCGCGGCGGTAGCCGCCGGCGCGGCGGGCGGCGTCTGGACCGACACGAGCGCCACGGCCACGGCGAGCACCAACACCAGCAGCCCGGCGGCCATCGCCACCCAACGGTAGGTGCGCGCGTGGCGCCGCCGCCGCGCGTCATCCTGCGCGGCCACCTCGGCCAGCGCAGCCGCGATGACCTCTGGCGCAGCGCCGGTGCGCTCCAGCGCGCTGCGGATGAGCGGGATTGGGTTTCCAAGCGCGTAAAGTTGTTGAGCGCGGGGGGCCAGGTCGGAGGCCGAGGCGGGCCCAGACGCCGGCTGGCCGTCTGCCATGGCAGGCGGCCGCGGAGCCGCCTGCGCCCGGGCCGCGGCGGCACGCTCGGCTGGGCCATACAGCAGCTCGCGCACGGTGTGCGCCCACTGATCCTGGCCGGCGGTCGCCGCCGAAGCCTTGGCTGGCCCAGGCGTAGCGCGCGCGGCTTCCGACGCGGCGACTGCCGCCGCCAGCTCGTCGAGTTGGGCGGGGGTCAGCGGCGGCTCGCCGTTTTCAGCCGGCTGGGGCGCGGCGGTGGGCAGCGGCGCGGCGGCGGCCAGCAGCTCATCCAGCAAGGACGGGGACAGAGCCGGCCCGGCCTCCTCGGGAAAACGCTCGGTGACCCAGGCCCGCTCGATGAGGTCAGGGATGTCGATAGGCAGCAGCCAGTTGTTGAGCAGGCCCGGGGCCTGGACCGCCAGGGCGGGCGGCAGGCGCACCAGGCGGACACGCTGGCCGGCGGCTTCCACGTTGAAGGCGGCGCCGCAGGCGCCGCAGCCCAACTGATCCGGCTCCGTGCCCT
>JADLEU010000303.1 GCA_020845955.1 Anaerolineales bacterium | reverse complement strand
AGCGCCTCGTCTTTCAACAGGCGCAGCAAGGCCTGGGCGAATTCGGCCGGCGCCTCCGCCACCAGGACCTCCTCACCCACTTGTGCGTTCAGCGCGGACACCGCGCGCGGGCTGGCGATCACGGGCGTGCCGCAGGCCATGGCCTCCACGACCTTGTTTTGCATACCCGCTCCGTAGGTGATCGGCGCGACGGCCACCGTCGCCGACTGCAGATACGGTCTCAGATCGGGCACGTAGCCGGTCACCTGCACGCGCGGCGCCTGGCTCTGGCCGAGCGCGACCACGGCCCGGGTCGGTGAGCTCCCCGCAATGATGACTTGCGCTTCGGGCCATTGGGCCCAAACCAGGGGCATGATCTGCTCCACCAGGTAGGCGGCCGCCGTGGCATTCGCATGGTAGCTCATCTTGCCGGTGAAGATGATCGTCGCCGGCTGGCGCGGCCCGAAATTCGGGGTGAAGTACTCGGTGTCAACGCCGTTCGGAACGACCCGTATCGGGCTTTCGCCGGCCTGGTAACCGGCCACTCTTTCCAGCGCGGCCTGATCGCGCTCTGAAACGACCAGCACCCTGTCAAACTGGCGGGCAACTCGCTTCTCGTAGCGGCGCGTGGAGGGGAGCTCCCAGCGCGTGATCAGCCGGCTGATCCAGTTGCGGCTCTGCCGGGCCGCCTGCTCGAACAGCATCGTGATGCAGTCCACGCTGTCCCACACGAACACCGGCCGGCGTGACAGCTTCGCGGCCGCGGCCCGTAGAGACAGGGCGTGCTCGGCGCCGCGCATGTGCTCGCTGTGCACCACGTCGAAGCCAGGAGCGGCCCTGAGCGCCTGGAGCGTGGCGTGGACCAGGGCCGGTTGCCAGCAATAGCGCGCCTGGATCGGCAGGCCGCTGGCCACCGCGCCAAGCACATTGCGGGCTACTTGAACACGGCGCAGGGGCGCCGCGATAACGGGCATGCCCGAGGCCCGCAATTCCTCCAGCGCCTGTGCCTCCTGGTGGCCTTGCCACACGGTCGCCAGCGTCAGGGCGTGTCCCTTGCGCCGCAAGTGTCGGATGATGTTGTGGGTCCGGGCCCGAATGAGGATGGGCGGGTAGGGCGAAACATATAAGATGTTCACAATTGCTTCTCGTTTTATGGGCCGGCTGCCGGCGCGCGCATCTGGCCCTGAGATCAGGGGCTTGATACCGCGCGAGATACGGCCGTCAAGGTTGTTTCAGCCCGCCGCGCTAGATCTGCGCGGCCTTGTGTCCTCCACCACCAGGCATACACCGAAAGCTCGCCGGCGGTTTCCGGCAGCGTGGCCAGGAGCGGCAGAGCGGCCGGCGTTTCTCCCAGCCAGACGTAGGCATAGGCCAGGGCTTTCCGAATACCGCGATGCCCCGGATCGGCGGCGTGAGCCTGCTCCAAGTGCCGTGCGGCGGTGGCGAAGTCGCGTTCGAGCTCGGCCAGGAGCCCAAGCCGATAGTGAGCCGTGACATTGTCCGGATCAAGCGCCAGCGCGCGCTCGAAAGCGCCGCGCGTCGCCTCCAACTCAGGCGCCTCCTCCCCCGTGCTCCACTGGCCCGTGGGCCAATCGGCCAACTGCACACGCGCAAAACCCACCGTCCCCCAGTCCGCGTGCCAGGCCGCCAGCCAGCCGCGCCAGGTCAGCCCGCCGGCGGCGGCCAGGCCGGCAAGCGCCAGGCCAGCGGCGACCAGGCCTCCGCGCCCGCGCAGCGGGTTGCGGCGCCGCTGGGCCTCCGGTCCTGCCGCAAGACCAGCCGGCACCAGCAGCGCCAGCGCTGCCCAACTCGCCACCAGGGTGCCGTCACCCAGGCCCTGCAAGATCACCACGGTCAGCCCAAGGCCGCCTGCCAGCGCCCACAAGCGTTGTTCGGGATCCGCGGCTTGCCATTGCCGGGCGGCCGCGGCCCAACCCGCTGCCAAGACGGCCAGATAACTCAGCAGGCCCGGCCAGCCTTGTTCCAGCAGCACGTTAAGATAGGCATTGTGCGCCTGGGTCAGCATGAGAGACGGAATGCCGAGCACGTAAGTTGAGTAGTAACCTGGGAAGGCTGCCAGACCCGCCCCCGTAAACGGTGTGTCGCGAGCCAGCCGCCACACCTGCGCAAACACGGCCGCTCGGCCTTGCGCGCCGGTCAACCCGGGCAGCGTCCCAAGGACGGCCGCCGCCCGACCCGGGGCCAACATCAACATCAATCCGCCGGTGGCAATCGCCAGGCCCAACCCGATCGCAAAGAGTCGCGGCCGGTCTTGGCCTGTGCGCGTTGCGAGTCGACCGGCCAGCCACCACCATCCGGCCGTTGCGGCTGCGGCCGCTGCCGCCAACGCTGAGCTTAGCGATTCCGCCAACGCCAAGCCCAACGCGGCTAGGCCAAAGCCCGCCGCCCAGAACCATTGCCCGGCCGGCGGCTTGCGCCGCGCGCCGGTCCAGGCGCGGGCCAGCGGGACAGCCGCCAGAGGCAGGCTTACGGCCAGCAGGCTGGCGACCTCATTGTGCCGCAACTTGGGCAGCCCCAAGTCGGGCGCCCACCGGTTGAGCAGCAGTCCCAGTTGGCCGATGATGCTGCTCTTGGCCGCGTAGACGGTCCAAACGTGCTGGGTGGCGAAATACACCCAGAGCAGCAGCGCAACGGCGGTCATGATCGACGCGGGCGCGCCCTTGGCTCGCGAGGGCGTGTTCGCAGCGGCGTAATAGAGGCCGGCTGCCCCCAGAAAGAGAGCGAACCTAGCCAGGGCCGCCTCGCGCGCCGGCGCTGTCTCTACGGCCAGAGCCGCGGTCGCCAGAAACACGGCCAAGGGCCAGTCGAGCGCCGTCGGCCGCGTGGCCCGCCCCAGCCGGGCCCAGCGGGCCGCCCAGCCCGCCGCCCACAGCGCGGCGCCCGCAAGCCAGAAGCCCCCGGCCGGCCTCGCGAGCCAGACGGCCGCGGCGGCCAGGGTACAGCCCCATTCCAGGCCGGCCCACAGGCCATCGGGCGAGGGCTGCCTGCCGGCCCCTTGGTTCAGAAGTAGACCTCGCCCGAGCTGGCCGGTGCTTCCGCCTGTGCGGTGATGTCACGGATGACGCGCGCCGGAACGCCGCCCACGACCGTGTGCGGCGGGACATCGCGCGTCACCACGGCGCCGGCCGCCACCACGGCGCCCCGTCCCACCCGCACGCCATCGGTGATCACGGCTGCCGAGCCGAGCCAGACGTCGTCCTCGATGATAATCCCCTGCGCCGTGATCCCCTGGTCCACAAAGGGGCGCGCCGGATCGTCGAAGACGTGGTTGACGGCGATGAGCTGCGTCATGGGCGACGTGTAGACTCGGTCGCCGATCGTAACGCCGCCCTGCCCGCGGATCACGCTGTATTCGCCGATCAAGCTGTCCCGGCCGATGCGGATACCGGCGTGCGGCAGGTCGCGGAAGTTATACACGTGCAGCACGGCCCCGTGCATGACCAGCGTGCCCGGACCGATGGTCACGCCGGCCGGGCAGGCGTGCACGTATACGCCCTCGTCGAGGTAGCTGCCGTGGCCCAGCCGGATGTGGTTGGCAAAGCGCAGGCGCACACCGCGCTCGATGGCGGCCACCCCATCCATCCTGAGCATCAGGCGGTAAAGGACAGCGCGCAGGCCAATCCCGGCCAGCGTCGGCATCCATCCGGCCATCAATTGGAGCGTCTGCTCCAGGAGATAACGCGCCGGGCTGGCTGCCTGCCGCGCCACATAAAGCTGGATCTGGCCGGGACCAGATCCAGGCGTGCGGCTGGGCATTGACCTGCTGGCTGGCTCTGCCATGCTAGGCTCTTCGAACCTCAAGTCGACGAACGGCAGTGGCCCGGTTCGCCCATTGCTCCCATCCTGGCATTCCGCCGGCCCGCGCTTGGTGTGCTGATGCCTGCACTGTGGCGCCTGCTGGGCGTGTGGAAGCCCGGGACGCTCGGCCGGATTGTCATGGATATCGGAGTGGCTGTCAATGCCGGCAAAGGAGGGCGGCCCGGCAGCGCAAACCTTGCGCTAGGTCATCGGCCACCTCCTGCCAAGGACGCGAACGCAGCCGTGTGGGGCCGGCAGGCCGCCAATTGCGATACCGCCGAGCGTTGGCCGT
>JADLEU010000302.1 GCA_020845955.1 Anaerolineales bacterium | reverse complement strand
AGCGGGCAGCGGGCCGCCTGTATCCCGTGATCTACACCGCGCGGCCGAGCCTGGCGCCAATAGAAGTCAGCCAGCGCCCGCGCGGCTATACCCCTGAGAGCGAAATCGCCCAGGCCCTGGTGGGGCTTGAGGGCGTGCCGGTGATGGGGTTCGGAAAAGTGGATTGGGTGGCGCGGTGCGTGGGCCGGGCGGGGTCAGACCTGGTCAAACCGTCGCCGGTGCACGGCATGGCGGCGATGGCCGCCGCCCGCACGGGGCTAGAGCTGGAAGCCATCAAAGCCGCGCTGGCCGTCGAGCGCGGCGACCACCTGCGCTATCCGCTGAACGCCTGCGCCGGAGAAACCGTGCACGTCTTTGAGGACTCGCCCAGCAGCTTGGCAGGCGTCACGCGCGCGGTGGAGCTGCTCAACCGGCAGGGGCTCAACCTGCGGCTGGTGCGGCACGGCATCGCCCCGGCCGGCTCACCGAAGCGCGCCACGCTGGCGGCGAGCGCCGACGCCGTCCACGCGACCGTGGGGGACGGGTTGACGACGTGCATCAGCGTGAGTGCCTGAGCGCCCAGGACACACCGTTACGCCTCCGCTTCGCGTTCCGCCACTAGCCTGGCATGGGCGCCGACCCAGGGCGTCCCAAGGGTGTTGCGCTTGGGCAGATTGACCTTGTCCAGGTGTTTGGCCAGGTCGGCCATCAGCCCGGGCAGGCTGTGCCAATCGTCGCCTAACACCACACGCTCCAGTTTCTCGGCCATCCGGCCGGCCCAGCCCCACTCGCGCCGAAACTGATCGGCCTTGAGCCAGTAGTCGCGTTTCTCCCAGGCTAGGCAGGTCACGTCGATGGTGGCGTGGACCTCGTTCAACGCCAGGGCCAGGAACGCCACCAGATCGCGCGTCAGCGTGTCGATGGCATTTCGCCCGGCGAGCTCGCGCAGGGCCAGGGTCACCGCCCTCATCAGCCGGTCGCGCTGCTTGCCGACCCCATCCGGATTGACTAAACGACCCAAATCGCGTATCTCCTCGCTCGAAGCAGACTATGCCCTTGCGGGCGGGGCCATTGTAGCAGACGCCGGTTCGGCGGCAAACGGGCTGCTGCTGCTTGGCCCACTCGGGCTCAGCAGGTAAAATGAGCGGCGATTGTGCGCCGCCGGCCTGCCCGCCCCATTCAGATTCAAGAGGATGCCGTGGAAGCCAAGTTCAACGAGCTAAAGACCCGCCTGGCTGAAATCCATGACCTTAACAAGATCGGCTGGATCCTGGGCTGGGACCAGCGCACGATGATGGCTCCCAAGGGCGCCCGGGTGCGCGCCGAGCAGTTGGCCTCCCTGGGCCGGGTGGCGCACGACAAATTCACCGCGCCCGAGATCGGCCGCCTGCTCGACCAGCTGCAGCCCCACGCAGAGAGCCTGCCGTATGACTCGGACGAGGCCAGCCTAATTCGAGTGGCGCGGCGCGATTGGGACAAGGCCCGCCGCGTGCCCGGCGAGCTGCGCGCCGAGCTCTCGCGCAGCGCCTCGCTGGCCAACGCGGCCTGGATCGAGGCCCGCAAACAGGCCGACTTCCAACGCTTCCTGCCTCATTTGCAGAAGAACGTCCAGCTGCGCCGCCGCTACATTGAGTGCTTCGACCAGACCGAAGACCTCTACGACGTGCTGCTCGACGACTACGAGCCCGGCCTGCCGACTGCCGAGGTGCGGCGCGTCTTTGGCGAGCTCAAGCGCGAGCTGCTTCCGCTGATCGCCGCTGTCACCAGAAGCGGCCGCGAGATCGACGACGGCTGCCTGCACGGACATTTCCCCATCGACCAGCAGCGCGCCTTCGTGCTGAGCGTGGTCGGACGCTTTGGCTTCCAGACCGACTCGTGGCGCCTCGACCCCACGGTGCATCCCTTTGCCAGCAATTCCTGCACGACCGACATCCGCATCACCACGCGCTACGCCGAGGGCTTTCTCAGCCCGGCGCTGTTCGGCACGCTGCACGAGACCGGGCACGGTCTGTACGAAAATGGCGTCAGTCCCAACCTGGAGCGCACGCCGCTCTGCCGGGGCGCCTCGCTGGGTCTGCACGAATCACAAAGCCGAATGTGGGAGAACCTGGTCGGCCGCAGCCGGCCGTTCTGGCGGTTCTTCTTCCCGCGGCTGAAGGCGGCCTTCCCAGCGCAAATGGCCGGGATGGATGCCGAGGGCGTCTACGCGGCCGTCAACAAGGTCCAGCCGTCTCTCATCCGCGTCGAAGCCGACGAGGCCACGTACAACCTGCACATCATCCTGCGCTTCGAGCTCGAGCAGGCGCTGATGAGCGGCGACCTGGCGCTGGCGGAGCTGCCCGAAGCCTGGAACGCCCGCATGCAGGACTACCTGGGCCTGGACGTGCCCGACGACGGCCTGGGCGTGCTGCAAGACATCCACTGGTCGGGCGGGATGATCGGGTATTTCCCGACCTACGCGCTGGGCAACATCATCTCGTGCCAGATCTGGGAGAAGGCGCAGGCGGCGCTGCCCGGCCTGGAGGCCCAGTTCGAGCAGGGGGAGTTCGTGCCGCTGCGCGAGTGGCTGCGTGACAATCTTCACCAGCACGGCCGCAAGTTTACGCCAGCCGAGACCCTCGAACGTGTGGCCGGCACGCCGCGCATCGAGGTTGGCCCCTACGTGCGCTATCTGTACGCGAAGTTCCAAGACCTCTACGCTTTGCCCGATTTGCGCCAGCCCGTGACCGCCTGACGCTCCCCGGGCCTGCTGCGATCACAGATTCGGCATCCGCGCCGCGCGGCCCGGCTGGCTTCATTGGCGGTCCCCACCCGTGGGCCCTCGCGCCCGGCCGCCGCGCGCCGAGGGCAGCGGTTTTCGT
>JADLEU010000301.1 GCA_020845955.1 Anaerolineales bacterium | reverse complement strand
CTTTCGGTTGATGACGCTCCACCCAACCGGCTGATACTGTGAGCGCAGTATCGGCCGAAAACTCGCCACTCACTGGAAGGGATGCTAAGCGCCATGAGCCTGACGACGCCCGTATCGACAACACTCCAGGCGGCCGCCGTGCCATTGGTCCCGGCAGCCGCAGCGCCGGCCCTTGACCTGAGCATCGAGGCCGTGGGCAAGCAGTACCGCCGCGGCGCATGGGCCTTGCGCGATCTGAGCCTGCGGCTCGGGCCGGGCGTTCTCGGCCTGCTCGGCCCGAACGGCGCGGGCAAGTCCACCCTGATGCGCATCCTGGCGACGATCACCCAGCCGACGACGGGCAAAGTGACCTGGAATGGCGCGGATCTGGCGCGGGCGCCGGACGCGGCGCGGCGCGTGCTCGGCTACCTGCCGCAGGACTTCGGCGTCTACCCGAACCTGAACGCGGTGGAGTTCCTGGAGTACCTGGCCGCCGTCAAGGGGCTGGACGGCCGGGCGGCGCGCCGGCGGATTGACGACCTGCTCCAGCTCGTCAACCTGGCCGAGGCCAGCCGGCGGCCGCTGGGAGGCTACTCGGGCGGCATGAAGCAGCGCGTGGGCATCGCCCAGGCCCTGCTCAACGACCCGCAACTCCTGATCGTGGACGAGCCGACGGTGGGTCTGGACCCCGAAGAGCGCGTGCGCTTCCGCAACCTGCTCTCCGACCTTTCGGGCCAGCGCATCGTGATCCTGTCCACGCACATCGTTTCCGACGTGGAGGCCGCCGCCAGCGACATCGCCGTCATCAACCAGGGGCAGCTGCTGGCCCACGGTTCGCCCGAGGCGCTGCTGCAAGCGGCGGCGGGCCAGGTGTGGGAGTGGGTCATCCCGAGCGCCGAGCTGCCCGCCGCCCGGCAGCGCTACCTGATCAGCAGCACCGTGCGCACGGGCGATGGGGTGCGGCTGCGGGCCGTGGCCGAGGCGCCGCCGGCGCCCGATGCCCAGCCGGCGGCGCCCGCCCTGGAAGATGCCTACCTGCGCCTGCTGGCTCGGCATCGCAATAGGGGCGCGGCATGACGGCCTGGCGCAGCTTTTATCACCTGGTGCGGGCTGACTTCCTGGAGCGGACGCGCGGCTATGGCTTTCTGATCGTCCTGGGGCTGACGGTGTGGGCCGGCTATCTGTTCGTGCCGCCGGCCGGCGCCAGCTACGCGGCCATGGCGCTGGGGGACTACCGCGGCGTTTACAACTCGGCCTGGGTGGGAACGATGGTGGCCATCATGACGTCGCTGTTCCTGACCCTGGCCGGTTTCTACCTGGTCAAGGACGCCGTCGAGCGCGACGAGCGCACGGGCGTGGGGCAGATCCTCGCCGCCACGCCGCTGAGCAAGCTGCTGTACGTGCTGGGCAAGGCGCTGAGCAACTTCGCGGTGCTGGCGGCGATGGCGGCCGTCCTGGCGGTGGCGGCGCTTGCCATGCAGCTCATCCGGGCCGAAGACGCGCGCGTGGATTTGTGGGCGCTGGGGTCGCCGTTCGTACTGATCGTCCTGCCGCCCCTGGCGATGGTGGCTGCCCTGGCCGTGCTGTTCGAGACGGTCCGCTTCCTGCGCGGCGGCTTCGGCAACATCAGCTATTTCTTCTTGTGGATCGCCGTCATCGTGGCCGGCGCGATCTTGCCGTCGCAGGGCGAGTCCGGCCCCCGGCCGGTCAACGACCTGCTCGGGATCAACATCCCGCTGGCGCAGATGACGGCGGCGGCCAAGGCCGCCTACCCGGCCTACGACGGCGCGGTGACGGTCGGCATCTCGGCCGTGGAGACCGGCGCGCTGGCCATGCAGACCTTCGAGTGGGCGGGGATGGCGTGGACGCCGGCCCAGGCGGCCGGGCGGCTGCTGTGGGTGGGCGCGGCCGTGGGCGTGGCGCTGCTGGCCGCCGTGTTCTTCAACCGCTTCGACGGCAGCCGGGCGCGGCCGGCGGCCCAACCCGCCGCAGCTGCAGGCCGTTCCCACGGCGGATCGCGTGTGGCGGATGGCGGCTTGCTGGCCGAGGGTGCGGGGGGCTCTCCCTCACCCCGGCCCTCTCCCGCTGGGAGAGGGTGCCCCGAAGCCGGCGGGCGAGCCGTCGCGGCTGCAAGCGGTCCGCACGAGCCCGCGACCTTCGGATTGAGTCTGGCGCCGCTTCCACCGGCGCGTTTCTCCCTGCTGGCGCTCACCCGCGCGGAGCTGCGGCTGCTGCTCAAGGGCCAACGCTGGTGGTGGCACGCCGGGGCGCTGGGTCTCATCATCGCCGGCCTGGTGGCCACGCCCGAAACGGCGCGGCAGATCATTCTGCCGCTAGCGTGGGTCTGGCCGGTGCTGATCTGGTCGGGGCTGGGCAGCCGCGAGGCGCGGCACGCCACCGGCGCGATGGTCTTCTCGGCGCCGCGCCCGGTGGCGCGGCAACTGCCGGCCGCCTGGCTGGCCGGGGTGGCGGTGGCCCTGACCGCCGGCAGCGGCGTGCTGCTGACCCTGGCGCGGACGGGCGACGCCGCCGGGCTGCTGGCTTGGGCGACCGGGGCGCTGTTCATCCCGGCGCTGGCGCTGGCGCTGGGCGTGCTGAGCGGCGGCAGCAAGCTGTTCGAAGTGCTCTACACGGCGTGGTGGTACAGCGGCCCGCTCAATGGCGTTGCCGGCCTGGACTTCATGGGCGCGCGGCACGGCGGCTTGTGGCCCGCGTACCTGGCGCTGGCGGCGGGCCTGCTGGGGCTGGCGGTCCTTGGCCGCTGGCGACAGGCGCGGCACGGCGCGTAAGGCCGGCGTGGACGACGTGGATAATCTCATGACGTATCAGATTCGGGTTGCGGGGCACCTGGACGACCAATGGGCCGATTGGTTCGGCGACCTGGCGATCACGCACGCCCCTAACGGCGAAAGCCACCTGGTGTGCCGGGTGCGCGACCAGGCCGCGCTGCACGGCCTTCTCAACCAGATCTTCGCCCTGAACGTGACCTTGCTCTCGGTCGCGCGCCAGGATGATTAGGCGCGGGGGGCCGGGATGCCTCGCCAGGGTGCTGCGCAGAAATCGCCTTGGAATGGCAGTGTTGATAGGCGCGCTTACTTGACGACGCGGAACGCCAGGTGGGTGACGTTCGGGGCCGCGATCACGCGCAGTTTTTCCAGCTCGACGGGCGGGTTGTGGAGTGGGCCGAACAGCCGCACGCCGCTCCCGAGCAGGAGCGGCGCCACGTCGAGGTGGATCTCATTCAACAATTCAACAACCCGGCGTTGAGGCACTGCGGCAGGAGGCTGGCCGTGCAGACGACGACGTCCTTGTCGCCGGCGGCGAGGCGGGCCTGGCGAATGGCGCTCTCCATCCCGCCGGTGACGAAGGTGAAAGGCGAGCCGGCATAGACCCATTCGGGGGGCACGTGGTGGGTGACGATGAAGGCGGGGCTCCCCGGGGGATGACCGCCCCAGGCGTGCGCGATGTCAAAGGTGCGGCGGCCCCACACCCCGGCGCCAAGGTTGGCCAGCCGTTCCTGGATAACCGCGGCGCTCTGCGGCGAGACCTTGAGCACCATGCTGCCATCGGAGATGGGGACTTCGACTTCGCCGCCGAAGTACCAGCGGAAGAGGGCGTCGCCGCCATCGCCCAGGCCGTTGTCGGGGCCGTCGTTGGGGCCGGCGACGAAGCCGTCGAGCGAGACGGTGATGTTGAAGACGATCTTGCCCGTGGGGATGCTCCCTTCAGGGCGATGGGTCGCCCCGCAGCCCGGCCTCGCGCGCGCGCACGATGGCCTCGGCCCGGTGGGCCACCTGCAGCTTGCCGAAGATGTTGGATACGTGGTTGCGCACGGTCTTAGGGCTAATGACCAGCCGCTCGGCGATGGCAGTGTTGGTGTACCCTTCCGCGATCAGGGCCAGCACCTCGCGCTCGCGGTCGGTGAGCTCGGGAAAGGGCGTGCTGGCCGCCGGGCGCGACGCGCCGAAGTACTGCATCAAGCGCTGGGCGACCGCCGGGCTGAAGACCGCCTCGCCGCGCGCCACGGCCCGAACGGCGTGGAGCGTTTCCTCGCCTTCCGTGCCCTTGAGGATGTAGCCGCGCGCGCCGGCCCGCATGGCGGCGAACAGCGAGTCGTCGTCGAACATCGTGATCACCAGGATGGCGATGTGGGCCTGGGCGGCCAGGATGCGGCGCGTGGCCTCGAGACCATTGATCCCCGGCAGGTTGAGGTCCATCAGGATCACGTCGGGCTGCAGGCGCTCCGCCAGCGCGATGGCGTCCTCCCCGGTGGCGGCCTCGCCAATGACCTCGGTGCCCGGCTCGGCGCCCAGGAGCGCCCGAAGGCCGTAGCGGAACACCGGGTGATCGTCGGCGATCAGAATGCGGATAGGGTCCATGCGCTCACTCGGCCGCCGGGCCTGCGCCGGGCGGCAGCGGCAGCTGGACTGCCACGACGGTCCCGCCCGAATCGCCGGGCGCGATCACGCTAGTGCCCCCGAGCTCCGCGGCCCGCTCGCGCATGGCCGTCAGGCCCACGCCGGCAGGCGTCCCGGCTGGAAAGCCGCGGCCGTCATCACGGATCTCCAGGCGCAAGCCCTGGTCGAGGCGCAGGCGGACGGCGCAGGTGCGCGCCGCGGCATGGCGGACCACGTTGGTGAGGGCTTCCTGGACGATGCGGAAGCAGGCCACCTCGACGGCCGCCGGCAGGGGCGGCAGCACGGCCGGCGTGTCGATCGTCACCTGCAGGCCGCCGGCCCGGTAACGCTCGGCCTGTTCGTGCAGGGCGGCCACCAGGCCCAGGTCGTCGAGCACGGGCGGGCGCAGGTCGTAGACCACCCGGCGGATGTCGGCGATGGCGGCCTGCATCTGGGCCCGCGCGTCGTTGAGCAGCGCTTCCGCGCGGTTGGGGTCCTGGCGCAGCAGTTTGCCAATGGCCGTGAGGGTCAGGGCCTGGCTGGCCAGCTGAGGCCCCAGGCCGTCGTGCAGGTCGCGGCGCAGCCGGCGGCGTTCTTCTTCGCGGGCAGTTACCAGGCGCTCGCGCGAGTGCCGCAGGTCGGCCAGCAAACGCACCGCGAAGGCCGCGGCGCCGGCCTGGCGCGCGACGTTCTCCAGGAGATGGCGCTCAGCGGCCGTAAACGGCTCGCCGGGCGCGCGGCTGGCGACCAGCAGCTCGCCCACCGTCTCGCCGCGATAGACCAGCGGCAGGCGCTGCGCGCCGGGCACGGGCGCGCCATGTTCGGCCGCCAGGCTGGTCTCGGTTCCGTCGGACAGGGCCACGGCGGTGTAGGGCAGCTTGAGGGCCTGGGCCACGGTTTCGGCGATGACGGGCAGCACCGCCTCGGGCGCCAGGCTGGCCTCCAGGCGCTGGCCCAGCTGCGCCAACACGGCGTACGGGTCGTCACGCTCGCCGTAGATAAGCCGGTTGACGCTGCGCTGCAAGCGCTCGCGCAATGGCTGGAAGAGCACGGCCACCGCGCTGGTGGCCAGCAGCGCGATCAGCGGGCTCCCAAAAGCCTGCGCCAGCCCGCCCAGCGCGATGACGAGGGCGAGGTAGAGCGCTATCACGACGACGGTCAGCGCGCCGTAGACCAGGGCTCGATTGAGCAGAAGCTCGATGTCAAACAAGCGGTGGCGCGTGATGGCCATGGTGAGCGTGACCGGAATAATGGCCGTGGACACGACCCAGGCCAGGGATCCGAGGGGGATCCACCAGGGCAAAGCGCTGCCGGCCGGCTCGCGCAGCAGCATGCCGTAGGGGAGGCTGCTGAGCAGCATGAGGCCCAGCCAGAGGAACAAGCCGAAGACGAACCATTGGGTTTGGCGGCGCTCGGCGCGAGTAGATACCCGGCGATAGCGCAGCACCTGGGCCGCAATCGCCAGCAGCACCAGCGCCCACTGGGCAATGTCCACCAGCGCGGCCAGCGGCGTCACAGCCGCGAGTGAGCCGGGCGGCGACACAAAGTACCAGGGCACGAACGGCAGCGCGGCGAGCGCCAGCCAGCGCGCCCAGCGCGGGACGAATTGGCCGTTGGGAAACAGGCCCATGAGGAGCATGAACGGCACGAGGGTCAGCGCACCGCTGAGCGAGTTGGCCAGGAGGCGCCGCCCCTCCGACTCGGCCGCGCCGAGCGCGATTTCCAGCGGACCGCCCAGGCTGATGCCGTAGGCCAGCAGGAAGTAAGCCGTGACCAGCGCGATGGTTTCTCCACGCCGCTGCCAGAACAGCAGCACCGCCAGCCCGATGGACAGCAGCGCAGTGAGCGCTGAGGCCAGCGCGGCGGCGACAGCCAGGGCGGCCACATACGCCGCCGGCGCCGCCACCGGCTGGGCCGGCAGGTGGACGGCCAGCCGGAAGTAGCCGGGCACAGCCGCAGAGAAGACCACCAGCGCCAGGGCCAGGGCGACGAGCCAGCCGGCGCGCGCCAGGCGGGACCAGGCGAGACGCGCTGGCGAGGGCAGGGTGACGCCCTGACCGAGGGCAGGCGGCATGGCGGCGGTCTCCGGCTTGGGCATTCCGCCTACTATAGACCCGCGGCGGCTGCCAATCAATAGACCTCCGTTCAGCCGGCGGCCAGCGGCGCTGGCCCGGACCACAGAGAAAAGCCAATCCAGATCAGGGCCAGCGCGAGCAGGAGGCCGAAGAGGGCGCTGCCGGCCTGGCCCGCCAGCGGAGGCAAGAACTCGGCCACAAAGAAGACAAAGAAGAAGCCCGCGGTGGCCGCCAGGAGCAAGAGGCCGGCCCAGCGCGGAAAGACCCCGGCGCTGATCGTCGCGATGCCCGTCAGCAGCAGGCCGAGCGTCAGGGCGATGCCGAGCAGAAAGGCGGCCAGGTTCTCGCCGGGCGCCAGCCCGAGCGCCGGGAACAGTACCGACGGCGAGGCGACGAGGACGATCAGGACGATGCCGGCCTGCAGCAGCGCGTGACCGGCCAGGCCCAGCCAGCCGGCCGTGCCGGCCTGCCGGGCGTACATCGCCGGCAGCGACAGCAGCAGCAAGATCGACGCCAACAGGAAGAGCCAGCTCACGCCGGGCGAAAAGGCCTGGCTGACGACCGGTTTGAACGCGACCTGGACAATGGCGATCCCCAACAGGACTGCGCCCACGATCAGCAGCAGCCCGCTCCCACGCAAGGCGGTGTCATTCATCTCGATCTCCTTTGGTCATTAGTCGCGCGCTCCCGCGCGGCAGGTCACACGAATATCAGCGTGCTGCGGATACGCGGCAGGTCGAACGGCAGCGGCTGCCAGGTGTTGCCATGATTGGCCGAGTGCCACACCTGGCCGTTGCTCAGGCCGGCATAGAGCTGCCCGGGCGCGGCCAGGTCAGTGAGCAGCGCGTAGGCCATGTAGTTCAACGGCTGGGGCAACCCGCCGCCTAGCTTCTCCCAGGGCGCGCCGCCCACTGTGCGGAAGATAAAGGCCTCGGCATGACCTTCGACGTGGGCCGGGGGCGGTCCAGGCCTGCGCCACGAGGGCATCGGCGAGGCCGAGACGTACCAGACCTCGGGCCGTGCGGGGTCCGCCGCGCAAGCCCAGACATAGCGACGGTCGAGGCCGGCGCGCGGCTGCGTCCAGGTGCGGCCGCCGTCGCGGCTGACGGCCGCGCCGCCGCCTCCGCCCTCATAGGCCCAGGCGCCATCGGCGGCGTGGAACGCGAGGGAGTGACAGTCGCGCACCGCGCCCGGGCGGTGATCGGACCAGGTTTGCCCGCCGTCGCCGCTGCGCACCACCGCGCCGGCCTCGATGCCGGCCACAATCACGTTCGGATCGGCCGGGGAAAGCGCGATGCCCTGCACGTAGGCGGTGAACGGGGCTTCGGCCGGCGACAACCAGAACCAGCGTGAGCGGATGCGGCGGAAACCGAGCAGCTCCGACCAATGCGCGCCGGCATCGCGCGAGACGCACATCCGGGCGGGGCTTTTCAGCCCAGCGTAAACCACGCCCGGCTCGCAAGGGCTCACCGCCAGCGCCTTGACGACCTGGCCGGCCAGACCAGCCGGCAGCCAGGCGCGCCCGGCGTCGATCGAGCGCAGCACGCCCTGGCCCTGGGTGCCGGCGTAGATTACATTCGGGTTGCGCGGATCGGCCGCCAGGCAGCGCACGTCATACTCGGACAGCAGATGCTCCACCTGCCAGCCGCCGCCATTGGCGCGGGCCGCGCGGGCAAGCCCATGCCCGGTGGTCGCCAGGAAGACGCGAGCGTTCATCGGTTCACCTTTCGGGGCTGGGCGGCAAGGTACGCAGAGAGGCGTACACGGCTGCCAATTCGAGATCGTCAAGCTGCCCGTACTGCTTCCACCGCATCGGAGGCTGCAGTTCGTGGCCGCTGGGGTCCACGCCCAGGCGCAAGGTGGCGATGAAGTCTTCCTGCGTCCAACCCTGCACCACGCGCAGATCCGGTCCCGGCGGCAGCGGACCGCTCGGGCGGCCATCCAGGTTCTCGCCGTGACAGTCGCGGCAGTTGAGGAAGCTAACGATGTAGGCGCCGTAGTCGGTCGTCGCGGCCCTGGCGGGCGCAGCCACAGGCGCCGTGATGGGCTCGACATCCAGATTGAGTAGGCCCGCCCCCAGGAAGAAGGCCAGCAGCAGCGATGGGCGAGCCGCTGGCGTGCTGTGCGCAACGAGCGCCTGGCTGCGCAGGTAAGCAACGACGGCCAGGACGTCTTCGTCGCTCATGTGCTGGAGACGATGCGCCGGCATCACCAGCACCCGGCCGCTGCGGTGCGTTCCCTGTCGAATGGCGCGGACGACCTCACCATCAGACCAGTCGCTTAGTTCGCCCCCTGGCGTGAGGTTTGGCGGGACGAGGGTGCCGAGCGGCAGTCCAATCTCGTCCCCAAGGCTAAAGGAGCCGCCCGCCAGCGGCAGCGCGCCGTTCGGCGAATGGCAGGGGGCGCAGGCTACCAGCGCCAGGTGCTCGCCGCGGGCCAGGGCAGCGGCGGTGCTGGGCGCCTGCACGGCGGGCACTGGGAAGCGGCGCGGGAGGTAAAGGACGGCCAGCCCACGCGCCGTGACGCCGGCCAGCAGCGCGAGCGCGAGCGCCAGCAGGCCAGCCAGCGCAGCGCCGGCCCACCGGGCTGCACGGCGGCGCGAGCGCCAGGCCCGAACAGCCAGCCAGACGAACAGAACGGCTACCAGTGCAATCAGGATCAGGCCCAGGATGTTGCCAAGCATCGAACACCTCGAGGTAGCACCGGACGAATTGGCCCTGATTGTGATGGAAGCGGAAGCCGCTGTCATGAGGCCGGCGTCCCGATTCGGCTGAGGTGATTTGTCCTGCGAAGGCTGGCGTGCCGGGACGCATTGTCCCAGGTGACTGTTCGGGCAGGGGGTTGCGCGCTGGAGTCCCGGGGCAGGTGTTTGTGTGGGGGTTGGGCGGGCGCCGATTGCGGCGGGCGCGGCCATGGCTATAATCCTGGCTCGATAAGGTCAGCGCATTGGGGCGTGTGGCGGAGTAGGAGTAAAGCCGTGGTAGTTCGCCGCGATGCAGGTCGCCCAGGTAAACCTCCCATCATGTCCGCGTCCGAGTAGTTTGAGCAAGAATCGGCCTAAACGGGCCGAGATAAATGGAGCGCACACTACGGCCGCCTTCAACGAGGGCGGCTTTTTGTTAGGCAGCAGAACTGTCAGCCGGTCCGAGTAGGGCACGGAACTCTTGAAGTTCCTGCATGCCGCTGGGCTCCAGCGAGCCATCGGCCAGGAAGGCCTGGGCCAGACGAATGGCCTCGTCGGCAAACAGGATCGCCTGGGGGATCAGTTTCTGGCGCTGGTAGACCTGCGCCAGGCCGTAGTGGCCATCGAAGTGCTCAGGCTGGGCGACGGCCAGCTTCTTGAAGATCTTTTCCGCCCGCTGGAGCTGGTTGGCTTGCAACGCATCGAGACTATCGTTCCACCAGTTGACGTCGTCTTCTTCCGCGAACGGCCGGATATTGGGGAATTCGCTCCGCATGCGGCGGAGATGCTCTTCCAGGGTGGTCGGCGCCGGGCGAGGCCGGTGGTGGCGTGGATGGCCGGAGCGCACACCGGGGATAATAAGCGGCCACCAGGAGGCGCTCCCCGATGATCGCGATTCACGCCGGCAACACGGTGCCCGAGTGCGACCAGGCTTGGCCGAAAGTGGCCGCCCAGCGCCCGGAGGCATGCCCTATCTGTCACATGGCGGGCCATATGATTGTCCACGGGCGTTATCCACGCCAGAAGCCGCTGGAGGCCACGCCTGAACCCCCACAGCCCGTCAAGGTTCGGCGTTGGTTGTGCACGGCCTGCAAGCACACGACCTCGATGCTACCGGACATCTTTCACCGCTACCGGCAGTACACCTGGGCGGTAATCGGGGCAGCGCTGGTCCGGCGCTTTGTGCTGGGACAGACCTGGTCCCAGATCCAGGCGGAGTTGAGCCAGATGCCGGCCGACGTGGCCCCGGCCCCGTCGGTGGACAGTCTTCGCCGGTGGTGCCAGGCCTATGCCGGTTACGCCCAGGCCTGGCTGAAGACCATGCTGGCGGTGTTGGCCACGGTGTGGCCGCAGCTGGCCCAGTTGAATGCTCACGGGGTCCAGGCGGCCTCCCCACCGCAGCAGTTAATGCCGGCGACGGCGACGCTGGCGAGTTGGCTGTCGCCGGCGCGCGGCGCCTTGGCCGCGACCACCGTCGCTGACCTCCGCGCCGTCTGGCGCTGGGGCTGGAACCAGGGGCTGGCGGCGCAGATCCAGTAGACGGGCGCGGCTGTCAGGCGCTCGACCATGTGCTCCCAGGGCAGCAGGCCCTTGTCGTCCTGGGGAGTGCCGTATTCGGGGGGGGAGGCTCGGGCGGCCGCCGCGAGGCCCGCCGGGGCCGGGATCGGGGGCGGCTGAGCACGGGGCGCGGCGTTGGCGGGGCGGCATGGCAGTCGTCCACGGTTGGGCGGCGGCTGGCCAGAGGCGGGCGCTGAATCCGGACGGAGTCAGTATAACCCAGGAAACAAGCGGGCGGGCACGCGCCGGGCAAAGTCGCGATAGCCGGGCAGCTCGGCCTGCAGGGTCGCGTCTTTCAGCGCGGTTCTGATCACGGCGATGATGAGTGCCGCCGCGGCCGGGATGAGCGTCCATAGCGAGCCCAGGCCCAGCACGATGCCCGGCAGCGCGAGGACGTTTCCGGCATAGCCGGGATGCCGCACGAGGCGGTAGGGGCCGCTGTCGCACACCGTGTGCCCGCGATCCGCCTGAATGCGCACGGTGCCGGAGAAGAAGCGGTTCTCCACCAACGCCCACGCGGCCAGGGCGTACCCAAGCGCGACCAGCAGAAGCCCCAAACCGTTCAGCCAGCTTGGGAAGACGGGCGACCAGCCATAGCGGTGATCCAGTCCGGCCACGATGACCAGCGGGAAGGACAGGCTGACGGCCATCAGCGGGGCCAGCACTTTGTCCCAAGGCTTCACGTCCGGAGCCTGCTCAGAAGCGACGCGTTCGGCCAGCAGCCCCGGATGCCGCCGTTCCGCGGCGATGCGGCCGCCAATGCCGGCCGCGAAGATCAGCAGCGAATAGACCCACCCCTGCCACCAGCCGAGATCGCCTCCGCTGAGCAATAGAATCAGGGGGATGAGGAGATAGGTCACAATCAGGCCAACCCACTGGCGAGGGGTCAGCGTCTGGGCCGGTTTGGGATCAACTGCCTGCGCTTCCATTCTTCACCGCTTTCTTGAGCGGTATCACGCCGCTCTACCATTCATTATAGGGACTTTCGACTGTCCAAGATCGACGATCAAGCTCGGCAGCGAACAGGCGGGCCATCGCGGCCATAATCCCCGCATTCGCACCCACCCGCACCCCCTGGGGCCAGGGCCCTTGGGGGCCGTGGCCTGCGGTTCGGGCCGGTGTAGGAGGCCTCACCTGCCCTGGCAGGCGGTGCCAG
>JADLEU010000300.1 GCA_020845955.1 Anaerolineales bacterium | reverse complement strand
GGCGCGCCGTACAGGAGAACGGATTGCGCTCTGGGACGTGGAGGCCGGCTGCCGACGGCGCCGGCGAGAAAGTTGGCCCACAAGCCGCCCGGAGGATGGGCTCGGGACATTCAGGAGTGGTTTCGCGGGCATGCGGCAGGCTGAGAGAATTCGGCTGGCGGGCGCGAGGCTTGAGGCGCCGGCCCGGAATGGGGATAATGGCGCAGCACGACCGGCAAGGGGGTTGGCAGCTTGGCGGAAGGTTGGCCCAGTGACGCCATTACGGGTTGGCACTGACTTCGGCGGGCGCAGGCCAAAGCTGCCGCTCGCGGTTCTTGGGCTGATCTTGTTGGCGGCCTGCGCCCGTTCGCTGCCTGCTGCGCCCGAGACCGGCGGCACGCCTATCGCCGCGGCCAGCACTCCCACGTTTCCGCCAGCCACGCCCACGCCGAGCGCCACGCCGACCGAGACGGCCACCGCCACCCCTTCGCCAACGCCGACGCTGCACCCGATGATGATTGAAGCCATGCGGCAGCAGGGGTACCCGGGGAGCGAGTTGACGGTCGAAGCCACGCTGGAACCGGGCACAAACTACAGCCGCTACTACGTTTCCTACCTGTCGGAAGGGCTCAAGATCTACGCGCTGCTGACCGTCCCGAATGGCGCGCCTCCCGCTGCGGGCTGGCCGGTGATCCTCTTCAACCACGGCTATATCCCGCCGGATCAATACCGCACCACGCAGCGCTACGTGAACTACGTAGGCCGGCTGGCCGAAAGCGGCTATATCGTGCTGCGCCCGGATTACCGGGGCCACGACCAAAGCGAAGGCGAGGCGACCGGCGCCTATGGCAGCCCGGGCTACGTGGTGGACGTGCTCAACGCCGTGGCCGCGGCCCAGCGCTGGCCCAACGCCGACCCCGAGCGCATCGGCATGTGGGGCCACTCGATGGGCGGCTACATCACCCTACGGGCGATGGTGATCACGCAGACCATCAAGGCCGGGGTCATTTGGGCTGGCGTAGTGGCGCCTTACCCGAACTTGTTCGCGCGCAGCAGCACGGAGCCTACACCCCAGGTGACCAACACGCCCGATCCCGGTGGCCGCGGCTGGCGGGGCCGGTGGATCGAGCAGCTCGGGCCGCCGGAAGAGGACCCGGCTTTCTGGAGCGCCATCTCGGCCAATAGCTATCTGGCGGAGATCTCGGGCCCGGTGCAGCTGCACCACGGCACGGCCGACGAGTCGGTGCCGCCGGCCGCCTCGCAGAGCCTGTATGACGGCCTGCGGGCCGCGGGGCAGACGGTCGAGTTCTACACGTACGAGGGCGACAATCATAACCTGGCTGGCTTCTTCACGACAGCCATGAACCGCACGATCGAGTTCTTCGACCGCTATCTGAAGCCCTGAGGTGGGCCGCGCGCCAGGCGCGGCTAGCAACAACTACGAGCAGTTCAGGAGGGAGTTATTCAAGCGCGGCTCAGGCCGAGTGAGCGCTTGCTGAGGACAGGAAGCCGCACCCGGCGAGCGGGGCTGCGAGAGTGTGGGTTGGCCTCACACGCACGAGGGTGATGGCGCCCGCCAGGCGCAGCCGGCGGCGACCGGGCGACTCTGCCGCGGATGGAGCGTGCAGCCAGGCGGCTTAGAGCGCAACCGGCAGGGACCTCAGGCCGCGGAAGGTGGGATGCTCTTGCCAGTCGAGGGGTTCCGCCGCCAGTCTCAAGGCAGGGAAGCGGCGCAGCAAGCTGGTGTAGGCCATTTGAATCTCCAGGCGCGCCAGCGGCGCACCGACGCAGAAGTGGATGCCCAGGCCGAAGCCGACGTGCCTGCCCTCAGCGCGCGTAATATCGAACATGTCCGGGTTGGAGAACTGTTGCGGGTCGCGATCGGCGGCGCCGAGGATCATGTTGACGACTTGCCCCGCGCCGATGCGCTTGTCGCCAAGATCGACTTCCTCGACAGTCGAGCGGTAGACGACCTGCACGGCATTGTCGTAGCGCATGACCTCATCGACGGCGGCCTCCGCGAGCGCAGGGGCCTCGCGCAGCTTCTGCAGTTGGTGGGGGTTGCGCAGCAGGGCCAGCACACCGTTGCCGATCACGTTAGCGGTCGTCTCGTGCCCGGCGGCCAGCAGGATGCTGACGTTAGCGACCAGCTCGTCGTTGGTCAGCCGGTCGCCGGCCTCCGCCACGGTCGCCAACGCCGTGAGCAAGTCCTCCTGGGGCCGCAGGCGGCGTTCGCGGCTGAGGGTCAGGATGTAGTCCGCCAGATCGGCCAGGCTGCGCGCGGCCTTGGCGTGCAGCTCGGGCGAGTGGCGGACGACGCCCAGGACGGCGAAGGCGTCATCCGACCAGGCCTTGAAGCGCTGGCGGTCTTCGACCGGCAGCCCCAGCAGTTCGGCGATGACGACCATGGGCAGCGGGTAGGCCAGGTCGCCGATCACGTCCATGCGACCCCTGGCCTCGGCAGCATCCAGCAGGTCGTCCAAAACGCGTTGGATGCAAGGGCGCATGCGCTCTACCACGCGCGGGGTGAAGGATTTGTTGACCAGGGCGCGCAGACGAGTGTGGTGGGGCGGATCGGTATAGGGCATCGCCTGGGAGAAGGCGTGATAGACGGGCTCGGCGATCGGCTGCTCCGCGGCCGGCAGACGTTTGAACCCGGCCATCAGGCCCTGCGCGCGGGAGAAACGCGGGTCGTGAAAGGCTCGCGCGACGTCGGCGTAGCGCGTAAGCACCCAGAAGCCCATCGGCTCATCCCAGTGAACCGGGTCCTGGGCGCGCAGGGTCTGGTAGAAGGGATACGGATCCGCGCGGACTTCGGGCCGCAGCAGGTTGGATAGGCTGAGTGATTGTGCGTCGTGGATAGTCATCGTCTGCCTCCAGGCAGGCCAGGCTTGCGCCGGGCGGCTGGCCCCGGCGGCGCCGGTGGGGCGGCTGGGGCAACTCGTCTACCAAGCCTTCCAGCGACGGCCGGCGAGCCCTCGCGGTTCGCCGTCGCCGTCATCAGCGATTGCGCCGGCGCCGCGCCCAGCCTGGCCTTTGTCGCCTCTCCGCCTCGGCCGCCGTGTCGGGCGTGACCACGATCGAGGTCGCGCGGCCAGGGCAGGACGAACGGCAGTTGGGGTAAGTATAGCGCCGAAAGGGCGTGGCATGGTGAGCCTTGCCCAATCCCCACCATCGCCCAGCCACTGGACGGTCGCGGTGAAGGCGTGCGCTCGGCCGCGGTCCGCAGCAGGCGCACGGGCGTGTCGGCCGGGAAAGGGCCTAGGCCGCCGCGCACCACGACCCACGCGACACGCACCTGACGGTAGTGCAGGCGCCGGCAAAGTGTGCTGAGCATCGGTCACTACCACCTGCACTGCGCGCTGGCCCTGCGGGAGGGTCACAGTCGCCTCGAACAAGAAGCGCACGCCCTTGGTCGCGGCCAGGCCGCTATGCCTGGCGAACGGCAGCAGTTGCAGCGAAGGCTACGCCAGGGGCGGCAAGGTCTGCAGCAGGTCGGCCAGCGCGCCCACGTCCGGCAGCACCAGGTCAGGGGTTTGGGGCGCACTGTCCATGTCGGCGGCGCGCGTTTCACCGCTGAGCACCAGGATAGCCGGGATGCCGGCCGCGGCGCCCAGGGCCACGTCGGTGTAGAGACGGTCGCCCACCATGGCCAGTGCGGCCAGCGGCAGGTCCAGGCGCTCGGCGGCCATCTCGGCCATCTGCCGGTTGGGCTTGCCGATAATGGTGTCGGGGTCGCGGCCGGTGGCGGCGCGCACCGCCGCGATCAGGGCGCCGGTGTCCGGCATGGTGCCGGTCTCGGTCGGGCACACCAGGTCGGGGTGGGTGGCCAGGTAGGGCACGCCGTCGCCGACGAGGTCGCACAGCTTCCAGAGCTTGGCGTAGGTCAGGGTCGTATCGAACCCCAGGACCGCCGCGTCGACCTGGCTGTCGGCCAGGACGAAGCCGTGCCCCGTGAATTCGGCCTCGAGCGCCGGGGTGCCGACGACGAAGACGCGCGCCCCTGGCTGCTGGCGCTGAAGGTAGAGGGCCGTGGCCGTGCCGGAGGTCAGCACCTGCTGGCGCGCGGCCGGCAGCCCCAGGCGGGCCAGCTTCTCGACGTATTGCCGGCCGTCCTTGGAGGAGTTGTTGGTCAGGAACAGCCAGCGCGCACCGCGCGCCTGGAGCGTCTCCAGTAGGCGCGGCGCGCCCGGCAGCAGGCGCTCGCCCAGGCAGAGAGTGCCGTCCATGTCGAGCAGAAAGCCGCGCGCGCCGGCCAGGCGCGCGGCAGCGGCTGCCGAGACCTGGGGCTGCCGGTCAGCGCCGGGCTGCATCTGCGTTACAGGTCGCATGGCCGCTCACATGGCCCCGGCGCCGCGCACGATGTGATCGCTCGCCTCGCGCAGCGAGGCGTAGGCGCTGCTGCCCACCAGCGCCGGCAGCGCCGTCCACAGGGGGTGATCTCGGTGTTGTTCGGCGCGACTACCGGCTGGCCGACGACGCCGGCCTTGATCTGGTCTCACACGGGGCTGCGCGCCCGGCTGCCGGCCACGCGCATTTCGTCCAGGGCCAGGCCCATGGCGCGCCATCCAGAAATGCCAAGACTCCGCATACGCTCGCTTCGCCACCGCGAGCATATCAAGAAAGTGCGCCGCCTGCAACGGTGGGGTCAGGCGTTCGCGGCGCGTTGGGCGGCCATCCTGCTGTGGCCACAGGCCGGGGCAGCGCGCAGGACATCGCCGCCGGCCTGTGGCTGTACGCCCAAACGGTGCGCATCCGCGCGCTCAATCGGGCCGCGCGGGCTGCGCGTTGGGACTTGCTGCGCCCGCCGCTCTACGGGCCGGCCGCGTAGCAGGGTCGGGTT
The DNA here is from genome assembly GCA_020845955.1 of Anaerolineales bacterium. Lineage (GTDB taxonomy): Bacteria > Chloroflexota > Anaerolineae > Anaerolineales > UBA6663 > JADLEU01. The sequence goes on along the minus strand of JADLEU010000300.1, from coordinate 8,127 downwards.
AATCTGCTCACACAGCCGGCCCGCGGCGGGGACCGCGGGCCGGCTGTGCCTACCCTGGCGGGTGGGCGGACGCGCGCAGCGCTGCGCGCGTCAGGGACGGTTCGATCTCAGGCTTGGGCCGCCTGGCGGGCCTGGAGCAGCAGTTCGTTGATCTCGGCGGTGGCCTCGGCCAGCGTAACGCCGTCGGCGGCCGCCCACTCCTGGCATAGGGCCTCGCGCCCCTTGCGTAAGGCGCTGGCGTCGGCCTCGTTGAGGGGCCTCTGCCAGCCCTGCCCGGTCAGATCGCGCACCGTCTCGCACAGATCCCGCAGCGTGCCGCGCTTGAGCCGGCTGCGCAGCTCCTGCTGGCGCTGCTGCTTATCAGGGCTGAGGGGCGCCGGCGCGCGGCGCAGCAAGGCGCGGTAGCGCCCCAACTCGTCTTTGCGCGTGAGCCGGCGCAGCCCGCGCGCCGCGCTCTCGTCTACCTGGACCCACATGGTGCTGCGCTCGCCCATGACCTCGTAGTACAGCTGTGTGTCGGCCGCCGCCAGCATTTTCTTTGAGACCAAGCCGACGATCCGGCCAACGCCAAAGGCGGGGCAAACAACGCGCTCGTCAACCTTAAATGTCATGGTTTCCTCCAGAGATAGAATGAGATGAGATCCACTTCCACAATTAGGCTGCCGGGCGCCACGGCACCACTGAAAAGAAACGGCCGCCAACCCCCAGATGGGTATGACGGCCCCGGCGTGTTTCAAACCAAGTGTGACGCATAGACAAGTGTACCACACTTTGACGACGGCCGCAGAAACGCCTTGTGGCAGCGCACTTGTTCGGCTGATGAGGCTTTCAGGCGCGAGCGGTATCGCGGCGGCAAGCCGCCCCCACGAGGGCGGGCTACATTTGCTTGACGACGATGTCGCCGATGATGTTGGCGGCTTCGTCGCCGCGATCGGCGGCGTTGGAGAGGTGACGGTAGATCTCGCGCAGCTTGAGCATGTCGACCACGTGGTCCACGTCGCGCGGGCCATTGAAGAGCGCGCCGACGGCCTCGCGGTAGACGGCTTCCACCCGGTTCTCGAGCGCCTTGGCGCGCACGGCGTGGTCGTTGGCGACGTTCGGCCGGTCCTCTAGACGCTGCACGCCGCGGTTGATCTCCTCGGCCGCGTCGCGCAGGAGCGAGACCATGCGGATGAGGTACTGGTTAGGCTGGACGCCGAGCAGGACCATCTCTTCGACGGTGCTGTCGGCGTAGTCGAGCACGTCATCGATGGCGCGCGACAGCGAGAACAAGTCCTCGCGGTCGATGGGGGTGACGAAGGAGCGGTTGAGCTCGTCGATCAGGATGCGGCGGACCTCGTCGGCGTCCTTTTCGGCGGCGCGCACCAACTGGGCGTGTTTCTCGCTGGGCTCTTTGACGTAGGCATGCAGCGCTTCCAGGCCGCGCTGCGCGTGCTCGGCCTGCTCGCAGATCATCCGCAAGAAACTATCCGGGCGCGTCTTGCGTCCGAAGAGGCGTTTCCAGAACATGGCACGGTTCCCGTTGGTCAGCCGCCGAGCGAGTCCGAGTCAACTGGCATTCACGGATATACTATAGATATCTGGATAAGACAAGGAGACTATCGCTGCCGCGGCCATCATGCCGACTTCGCCTCTCTCGATCGTCTTGGTCCTCGCCGCCCTGGTCTTTGCCTATCTCGGTGACGTTACCGGAAGCGCCAAAATCATGACGCCGATCATCACCTCGCGCGCCAGGCGTGCCAACCGACGATGGCGGCCGCGCGGGCCGCACCGTTCATTTTCGTGCTGGTCGTGGCACGAGTCTCTGGGGGCCGGCGTGCTGGTGCCGGAGGAGTCAGCCGAGCGGTGGCGCCGGCGGCCTCAACAGCGGCACGCGCCTGCCGCGCACGCTGGGGGCGCGCTTCTACCGCATCCGGCCGGTGTGCGGACTTTCGGTCTATAGCGGATTCCTGATGAGTGTAAGGTGTGGATTCGGCGTCAGCTGTGGATTTTCCGCGGGCTGGGGCGCCACAAATATGATATGATGGGTATGATCATGTGCATGGGCTGAGGGTGCGACTTGGCTCAGAATATCTAGCCAAGAGGAACCTTCAGTGAGCTTCACGTCCTTCGATTTTCACGCGGACGTGGTGGCCGGCGTCCGCGCGCTGGGCTACCACGCTCCGACCCCCATTCAGAAACAAGCGATTCCCCCGGTGCTGGCCGGGCGCGACGTCATCGGTCTGGCCCAGACAGGCACGGGCAAGACGGCGGCCTTCGTGCTGCCGATCCTGCAGCGCTTGCGGCAGGGTCCGCGCGGCCGGGTGCGGGCGCTGATCATCGCGCCGACGCGCGAGCTGGCCGAGCAGATCCACACCACTATCGGAGACCTGGGCCGGCAGACGCGGCTGCGCAGCGTGACGCTGTACGGCGGCGTGGGCATCACGCCACAGATCAGCCGGCTGCGGGCCGGCGTCGAGATCGTGGTGGCCTGCCCGGGGCGCCTGCTGGATCACCTGGGCCAGGGCACGGTGCGGCTCAATAACCTGGAAGTGCTGGTGCTGGACGAGGCCGACCGCATGCTCGACATGGGCTTTTTGCCTGACGTGCGCCGCATCCTGAAACACGTGCCGGCCCAGCGCCAGACGCTGCTGTTCTCGGCGACGATGCCCGACGACGTCGGGCGGCTGGCGCGCGAGGTTCTGCGCGAGCCGGTGACGGTGCAGGCCGGGCACACCCGGCCGCTGGAGACGATCGCGCACGCGCTGTACCCGGTAGGCGCGCATCTGAAGACGCCGCTGCTGCTGGCCCTGCTGGCGCGCACCAGCACGGGGTCGGTGCTGGTGTTCACGCGCACCAAGCACCGCGCCAAGCGCCTGGCGCAGCAACTGCAGCGGGCCGGCTTCCCGGCAACGTCGCTGCAGGGAAACCTGTCGCAGAACCAGCGCCAGGCGTCGATGGAAGGCTTTCGCAGCGGCAAGTTCCAGATCATGGTGGCGACCGATATCGCCGCGCGCGGGCTGGACATCGCGCTGATCTCGCACGTCATCAACTACGACGTGCCCGACACGGTGGACGCCTACACGCACCGGATCGGCCGGACCGGGCGGGCGGCGCGCACGGGCGACGCGTTCACGCTGGTGACGCCCGAGGACGGCGAGATGGTGCGCAGCATCGAGCGCCGGTTGGGGGGGCGCCTGGAGCGGCGGGCGCTGGACGGGTTTGACTACCAGGCGCAGGCGCCGGAGGGCATGGATTTCAGCCGCGCGCGGGCGCTCAACGGCCAGGGTCAGAGACGGGCCCGCCCGCCGGCCGAGCAAGCCACAGCCAATGACCGCAGCCGCGCTTCGCGGCCCACCTCGCCGAAGGTGGCACCGGCCGCGGACCGGGCACAAACAGCGCCTGGCGGAGCGCGCCGCCGCGGCCGGGGGCGAAGCCGGGCGAGGGCATGACCCCCGACTGGCCCGACACTGGAATCCGCCTGCGGTGGCATCATCCTAACAGCCTGGCGACGAGAACAGCCCCAATAGGCTGCCACGGTCATCAGCACAGGTCTCAGGCGCTCATCCGGTTGTCCATCAAACCAGCTCTGCCAACTCGGAGGATGCGGCCCAGGCGCGGTCAAAACAGGCTCAACTGTTTCGGCCCCTCTGGTTCCTCCGGCGGTGCCAGCTTGGGGACCGCGGAAGGCGCGGCGGGCGAGCCCTGTCCCTTGGCGCGGGCGATGTAGCCAGGGAGCTTCTTGAAGTCAGCGATCACCGTCTGTCGCAGCGACTCTTGGTGCAGAGCCGCGGCCGGGTGGAACATAGCCACCACCAATCGGCCGTCCACCACCCGTGCCTGCCCGTGGATACTCGAGACCTTCGCCCCCGGGAAGTAGCGCGCCATCGAGTGGCGTCCCAGCGTCACGATCACCTTTGGCTGCAGCGCCGCGATTTGCCGGTCCAGGTACCCGCTGCAGGCCTTGATCTCGTCGGGTTCGGGGTCGCGGTTGCCCGGCGGCCGGTGCTTCACCACGTTGGCGATGAAGACGTCCTCGCGTTTCAGCCCGATGCTGGCCAGCAGTTCCTCCAGGAACTTGCCCGAGGCGCCCACGAACGGCCGCCCCTGCTGGTCTTCGTAGAACCCTGGCCCCTCGCCGATGAAGAGGATCTCGGCGTTGGCCGGGCCCTCGCCTGGCACGCCCTGCCTGGCGCTCTTGTATAGCTTGCATTTGGTGCAGGTTTTCACTTCCTGCGCGATCAAGTCCAGCTCGGCCTGGGCCATGCGCTACTCCAGTTGGAACAGCGTGAGGTTAGCCTGGATCCAATCCCACAGGCGGCGCACGCCGTCTTCCGGCGCCACGCGCGGCGTCCAGTCCAGGTCGGCCCGCGCGCGCGCGATATCGCTGACGTAGATGCGCTGGTCGCCCGGGCGCCAATCGGCAAAGCGCACCGGCAGCTTGCGCCCGGCCAGCTTCTCCAGCAGCGGCCCGGTCTCGCTCCAGATCGACAGCGTGCGCCCCGGCCCGCCGCCGATGTTGTACACCTGCCCGGCCGCGCGGTCGATGCGCTGCGCCGCGCATTCGAAGGCCCGCGCCAGGTCGTCGATGTACAGGATGTCGCGCACCTGCTTGCCGTCGCCGTAGATGGTGATCGGCTGGCCGGTGGCCGCGCAGATCGCCAGGAAGGCGATCCAGCCCTGGTCTTCGATGCCGAACTGGCGCGGCCCGTAGATCGAGCTCTGCCGGAAGACCACGGTCGGCAGCCCGTAGATGCGGGCGTAGTCGCGCACGTATTGGTCGCCGGACCCCTTACTACAGCCGTAGGGACTGTGGAAATCCAACGGCCAGCTTTCCGGCACGCCGTTCGGCATGTCGGCGAAGGCGTAGCGCCGCTCGCCCTCCACCACGCGCGCTGCCTCCATGCCGCCATAGACTTTGTTGGTGGAGGTGTAGATGAAGATCGGCTGCCGGCCGCTGGCACGCGCCGCCTCCAGCGCGTTGAAGGTGCCCAGGGCGTTGTCTTCGAAGTCGCGCCGCGGGTCGCTGACCGACGTCGTCACGGCTACCTGCCCGGCCAGGTGGAAGATGGCGTCCTGCTCCCGCGCCGCGCGCGTGATGGCCTCGGCGTCGCGCACGTCGCCAGGCACCACCGTTGGTCCCGGGGCGCGTTCGCGCTGCAGCCAGGCCAGGTTGGCCTCCGACCCGCGCCGCGAGAAGTTGTCAAAGATCGTGACCGCGTGGCCGGCGCGCATGAAGTAGGCCGCCAGGTTGCAGCCGATGAAACCGGCGCCCCCGGTAATCAAGAGCCTCATGAGTGTGCTCGCGCTCCTTTGGGCCTGGCGGCGAACAGGCGCCGCATCGTTTCGCGATAGCCGCCTTTCAGCTCGGCCGTCATCAGCAGCGCGTCTTCGCCGTTGTCGCGGTAGTAGCGTTTGCGCCGGCCCACTGCCTCGAAGGCATACTTGCGGTACAGCTTCTGCGCGCGCTCGTTGCTCACGCGCACTTCCAGCGTGGCCGAGACCGCGCCCAGGTCGAGCGCCTTCTCGAGCATGGCCACGAACAGGTGCTCGCCCACGCCCTGCCCGCGCCAGTCTGGGTGCACGGCGATGGTGCTGATGTGCGCCTCGTCGAGGATATACCAAAAACCGCTGTAGCCGGCCACCGGCCGGTTGGGATCGGGCGGGGCGGGCGGGGCGGGCCTGAACCAGTTGGCGGGGTTCAGCCAGGCCCGCCTCCCATGGCTGGCGGCCGAGGCGCCGCGGGCCTGCTCGGCCAGCGCCACGAAGAAGTGCGAATTGGCGTTCTGGGTCAGCTCGTAGCGGTAGGTGGCCGAGCTCCACGGGAGGGGAAATGAGAGCTGGTCGACCACCAGGACGCGGGGGATGTCCTCCAGGGTCATGGACACCACCTGGATGGCGCTCGGTCTGCCCGAGCCGTTCATGCCGTCTGCCCGCCGGCCGTCTGGCCTCCGTCCGCCCCGGGCTCTGCGACCAATCCCTGGGGCGCGCCGCCGTAGGTGGGAGCCAACCGCCCGGCGTCGTCGGCGCCGGCGCGCAGCCGCTCCCAGCCGACTTCAGCCAGGTATCCCGCCCGGCGCAGCGACCGGGCTGGGCTGGCCAGCAGCACCGCGCCACGCAGGGCGCGCAGGGCTTCGCGGCCGGCGGCGTCGATCTCCCCGACGAGGTAAGTGGGGTCGGGCGGCAGCGCGGCCTCGCCCGGCGCGGCCTGGTTGGCGGCCACCTCGGCGGCCAGGCCGTGCCAATCGAACACGCGCGCCGGCCCATCCGCTTCCCAGCGGCGGCGCCGGGCCTGCCAGCGATACGGCACGACTGAAACCCGCCCGCGCCCCGCTTCCAGCAGCGCCAAGGCCGGGCCAGGGTGCGGCGGCTGCGCGCGCATCAGCGCGTCCAGGGTTGGCACGCCCACCAGCGGCAGCGCCTGCGCCAGGGCTAGGCCCTTAGCAAACCCCAGGCCGATGCGCAGCCCGGTGTATGAGCCGGGGCCGATCGCCACGGCCACGCCCTGCAGCCGGCTGGCGTCCAGCCCGGCGCGCCGCAGCAGCAGCGCCGTCTGCGGCGCCAACTCAACCGTGTGATAGCTGCCCGTTTGCCAGGTGGTCTCGGCGATCACCTGTTGGCCGTCGTGCAGGGCCAGGGAGATCAGGCGCGTGGCGGTGTCGATGGCGAGCAGCATGCGGCCTCAGCTTCCAAACGCGGCCAGGCGGAAGTCGCTCAGCAGCGTCTCGTAGCGCGGCCCCGCGGCGTCCAGCCGCAGCCCGCGCCGCGTGTGGTCGGCCCAGCGTAGGGTCAGGTTCAGGCGCTCGCCGGGCAGCAGCCCGGCGAAGCGCTCGGGCCATTCGACGACCACCACGCCCTGGCCGGCCAGCAGATCGTCCAGGCCCAGGGTCTGCGCCTCGGCGCGCGTGGTCAGCCGGTAGCCGTCCACGTGCCACAAGCTCTGACCGTCGGGCCGGCGGTAGACGTTGACCAGCACGAAGGTCGGGCTGGTCACCTGGTCGGCCGACCCCCACCCGCGGCACAGCCCGCTCACGAAGGTCGTCTTGCCGGCGCCGAGCTCGCCGCTCAGCGTCAGGACGTCGCCCGGCGCCAACAGCTCGCCCAGCCGCGCTCCAAACCGCACGGTCTGCTCGGGCGAGTGGCTCCAAAAATCAAGCGAGCGCTGATCGAGGATCGGCATGCTGCCGCGATTATAAGCCCACACTCCGCGCGGCCCAAACTCGACCACAATCGGTGCAGGGTCATCACACCGAATCGATTATTGCGATCAATTGGCCGGCGTGGCCGCGCGTGCAGCCCTCTGATCGGGCCTGACGAACAAGACCGGCAACCCAAGTTCCGCAAGAGCCTCTCTCAAGCGAGTCCAGCGGCTTGCAGCCGCGATGGCCCTGACCGCCCGGCCGTACTCAGCTGCCGCGCTTTGCATTCATCCGTGATATCATGCACACACTTGGATGGGGGCGACAATGGACACATGCGCGTTCTTATCATCTCCGATATTCACGCTAATTGGACGGCGCTCGAGGCGGTGCTGGCCGGCGCGGCCGGGCAGTACGACGCGGCCTGGTGCCTGGGGGACCTGGTCGGTTACGGGCCCGACCCCAACGAGTGCATCGCCGCCGTGCGGCGATTGCCGGGCTTGATCTGCCTGGTCGGCAATCACGACAAGGCCGTGCTCGGCGAGGTCGACATCCACATCTTCAACGGCGACGCCCGCGCCGCAATCGGTTGGACTCAAACCACGATGGCGCCCGACCACCTGGCTTACCTGGGATCGCTGCCCGCTTTGGCTGAGACGGGTGACTACACCCTGGCCCACGGCTCGCCGCGCCAGCCGGTGTGGGAATACATCCTCGACCGTTTTGTGGCTCAGGACAACTTCGCTCACTTCGCTACCCCCTATTGCCTGGTGGGCCACACGCACTCGCCCGTCCTCTACCGCCAGAGCGGCCCGTTTGGCGAGGCGACCCAGGAAGCTCCCGACTACGCCCGGCCGCGCATTCTGCGCGGCGACAAGCTGATCATCAACCCCGGCAGCGTGGGCCAACCGCGCGACAGCAACCCCGACGCCGCGTACGCGCTGCTCGACACGGCCAGCGACACCTGGCAGTTTTGCCGCGCGGCCTACGACGTGTCGGCCGCGCAGCG
>JADLEU010000299.1 GCA_020845955.1 Anaerolineales bacterium | reverse complement strand
TCCGGCGCCGCGATGTCCAGAAAGCCATCGACAACTGGTCGCGCGTCGTGCGGCTGACGCCCGACAACTTGGCCGCGCACTCGCGCCTGGCGCTGGCCTGCGAGCGCACCGGGCGCACCCGCCAGGCTGTGCTGGAATACATCGAGATGGCGCGCATCTTCCAACGCGCGCGCGACGGTGAGAAGGCGCTCGCGGCTGCCAACCGCTCCCTGCAATTGGATCCGCAGTCGTCGGAGGCGCGTGAGGCGCTCGACAAGCTGCGCCGCGGCGTGCCCCTGCCCCTGCCCGAGCGCCCGAAGACCGCCGACCGCGCCGGGCGCCCAGTGGACGCGAACGCCTGGGCTGCCTTGGACGGGCTGTTGGAGACCGATCCACTGGCCGAGCCGAGCCAGGCCAACGCTGATCAGGCCGATTCGCCGCTGGCCAGCGCGCAGGCGTTGGCACTCAGCCAGTTGGCCGATCTGATGTTTGAAGAGGACGCCGAGTTGGCCAAGAAGGTGGGCGGCATGGAGGCACTGATGCGCGGCACCGGCCGGCTGAGCGGCGACCGTGCCCGCCGCGCACAGGCCACCCGGCATCTGGGCCAGGCGATCAGCAGCCAGACCGCCGGTGACCTGGCCGGGGCGATCACACACTACGAGGCCGCGCTCAGCGCCGGTCTCAACAGCCCGCTACTGCACCTGGTGCTGGGCGCGCTCGACTTGCGCCAGAACCGGCCGGCCGAGGCCGCGCAGCACCTGCAGTTGGCCGGCCATCACGACGTGATTGCCACGGGCGCGCTGTATGGACTGGCCCAGGCCGAACAGCAAGTCAGCCAGCCCCGCGAGGCGGTCACACACCTGCTCGCGGCGCTGCGCCGGCTGGACCTAGAGCTTCTTCCGCCCGACCGTGCCGACGCCGTGGCCGATGCTTATGAAAGCATGTCGGACGGCTTGGCCCAACTGCCTCCGGCCGAGCTATCCCCTATTTTGTCCAGCCTGCTGCAATTCCTCTCGGGCCCCGGCTGGCGCGATCGGGTGGCACAGGCGCGCCGACAGCTCGACGTGGCGGCGATCGAAGGCCAGGTAACGCCGCTGGCCGATCTGCTGGCCGTTCCGGGCGCCAGCCAGGTGGTCGAAAGCTTGCGCCGCATCGAGGGCTATATGGCGCAGAAGCTGTGGAACACGGCCATGGAAGAGGCTTACTACGCCGTCAGCCAGTCGCCCACCCATCTACCCGTGCATATCCGCATGGCCGAAATCCTTACTGCCCAAGATCAAGGCCCAGCTGCCATCCAGAAGTACGCGGCCGTCGCTCAAACCTACCGTTTGCGCGGCGAGCTGCCTCGGGCCACGCGCATCACTCAGCAAATCCTCAAGCTCAGCCCGCTGGACGTCACCATGCGCGGCTGGCTGATCGAACTGCTGGTTGAGCAAGGCCGGGTTGAGGAAGCGCTGCGCCAGTTCGTGGATCTGGCTGACATCGATTACCAACTGGCCGACCTGGACTCGGCCCGCGCCACCTATGCTGACGCGCTCATGCTGGCCCAGCAGCACAACCTGGCCAAGACCTGGAGCGTGACCCTGCTGCACAAGATAGGCGACATCGACTTGCAGCGCTTGAATTGGCGCCAGGCCCAGGTCGTCTACGAGCAGATCAAGACCCTGGCGCCAGACGACGGACCGGCGCGGGCCACGCTCATCGACCTGCTCTTGCGGTTGGGCGTGGGCAAACAGGCCCTGGTCGAGGTCGATGCTTACTTGCGCCAGCTGCTGGCTGCTCGTGACGTTCAGGCGGCAGTGGATCTGCTGACAGAATTGTCCGGGACTCATCCGACCGAGAGCGGCCTGGTGGCCCGGCTGGCCCGCCTTTACCAGGACACCGGCCGGAGGGCCGAGGCCATCGCCCAATACGACCGGCTGGGCGAAATGCAACTGCAGGTCGGGCAGACCGCCCAGGCCGCTCAGACCATTCGCACCATCCTGGCCCTGGAACCCGACGATGCCTCCCAGTATGAGCAGTTGTTGCAGGAGCTGCAGCCATGAGCGCCGCTCTTACCCGGCCACCCACAGCCCGGCGGCCGTTTCTGTTGTCGTCGTTCGTGTGGCATGGCCGACCTAATTGAAAGAATCGCCTTTATCTTCACCCGCCTCGACTGGCTGAGCGTCCTCGATATCCTGCTTGTCGCGCTGGTAATTTATAGCTTCCTGGCCCTGATCCGCGGAACCCAAGCCGTTGTGCTACTGCGCGGCATCATCTTTCTGGTGGTGGCCATCGCGCTGCTGACCGAGTTCCTCCAGCTGCGCGCCTTTTCCTGGCTGCTGCGCACGGCCCTGCCCTCGCTGCTGCTGGCCATCCCCGTCATCTTCGCACCCGAGATCCGCCGCGCCCTCGAGCGGCTGGGTCGGGCGGGCACCGTCCTCACCTTCCAAACGCGCGAGGCCGAAGCCCAACCCGTCATCGACGCCATCGCCGATACCGCCGTGCGCCTGTCCGAGCGGCGCCACGGCGGGCTGATCGTCATCGAGCGCCAGGTCGGCCTGAAGAACTACGCTGACACCGGCGTGGCCCTGGATGCCAGTGTCACCGTCGAACTGCTGGTGCAGATCTTCTATCCCAATACGCCGCTCCACGACGGAGCAGTCATCATCAAGGGCACCCGCGTGGTAGCCGCCGCCTGCGTGATGCCGCTCACCTCCAGCGAGACCGCCGACCGCCAGATGGGCCTGCGGCACCGGGCGGCGTTAGGCGTGACCGAGGTCAGCGATGCCGTGGCCGTGGTCATCTCCGAAGAGACCGGCGCCATCTCGGTGGCCCACAACGGCCGCATGATCCAGCGCCTGGATGCGGCCCGGCTGCGCCACATCCTGGCCGCCTTCTACCGTCCACGCGGCGGCGTCAACGGCGGCTGGCTGCGCGCTCTGCGCCGCCTGGTCAACCGGCCGCGCGGCGGCGACGAAACGCCGCGGGTTACGGGAGACTGAGGCCGATGGCCCGCAGGCTGTGGGAAAACCTGGGCACCTTCTTGCTGGCGGTCATCCTGGCCCTGCTGGTTTGGGTCGTCGCCTTGAATGAAGAGAACCCGCTCGAGACGCGCGACTTCGCCCAGCAGGTGCCGGTTGAGCTGGTGAATCTTCCGCCCAACATGATCCTCGTCAGCCCGGGCACCGCGCGCACCCGCGTCACCCTCATCGCGCCACGGCTGGTGTGGCAGGAGCTATCGCTCGCCGACATCCAGGTGACGGCCGACTTGGGCGGCCTGGACCCGGGCACCCACCCCGATGTCCCGTTGAACGTGACAATCAACCCGGAACGCGACAGCGTCCGGTTGGTGCGGCTTAATCCAGACACCATCACCGTGACGCTGGAAGGCCTCGAATCACGTTCCTGCCCGGTGGAGGTGCAGCAAAGCGGCACGCCGGCCGTGGGCTACGAGGCCGGCGTGCCGCGGTTGGGCGACCAGACCGTCATCCTGGAAGGGCCCGTGCCGGCTGTGGAAAGCGTGGTGGCCTGCGTGGTGCGCTACTCCATCGATGGCCTGCGCCAGGACTTCAACAGCCTCGTGGCCGTGCAGCCAATCGACGCCGACGGCAACTTGGTGTCGCGGGTGACAGTCGCACCCGAGGGCACCCAGGTGACGGTCCCGGTGACGCAGCTGGCCGGCTTCCGTGACGTGGCTGTCAAAGCCGTCATCACCGGCCAGGTCGCCTCCGGCTATCAGGTGACGAGCATTTCGGTCGTGCCGCAGGTTATCACCCTGTCGTCCAGCGATCCCGACCGGGTTGAGCAGGTGCCCGGCTTTGTCGAGACCATGCCGCTCGACATCAGCGGCGCCAGCGACGACGTGGTCCAGCGCGTGGCCTTGCAGTTGCCCGAGGGCGTGGAAGGCGCCGACAGCGTGCTGATGGAAGTGAACGTGGCCGCCATCGAGTACAGCCTGACGATACAGCGCGAGCTGGAGGTGCGCGGGCTAGCTCCCGGCATGGCCGCCGAACCATCACCCGACAGCGTGGACGTGCTGCTGCTGGGCCCGCTGCCCCTGCTCGATAATCTGACCATCGGCGACGTGCGCGTGATCATCGACCTGCAGGGCCTGGGCCCCGGCACCTACCAGGTCACGCCGCAAGTCATCATTCTTTCCGACCGGCTGCGGGCCGAGAACGTGCTCCCCAGCCAGATTGAGGTTGTGATCGGCCCGGCCACGCCCACGCCGACCGAGACCGAGCCCGGTACGCCTGGGCCCACCGTGACGGGCACGCCACCCACGCCAACGCGCACCGCCACCGCCACGCCGACGCGTACTGCCACCCCCACCGCCCCCGCCATCAACACGCCGCGCTCTACGGGAACTCCTTAGTTTATGCCCAAGCCCCTGGTCGCCATCGTCGGCCGCCCGAACGTGGGCAAGTCGACTCTCTTCAATCGCCTGATCGGCGAGCAGCGCGCCGTGGTGGATGATACCGCCGGCACCACCCGCGATCGGCTGGTCGCCGAAGCCGAATGGAACGGCGTGCCGTTCGACGTGGTGGACACCGGCGGGATCGAGCCGCTGCCGCGCCAGGAGGGGCAGACCGACCCCCTAGCGGTGGATTCGGCCCAATTTGTGCCGCAGATCCGCGCCCAGGCGGAAATGGCGATCCTGGAGGCCGACGCCGTCATCTTCTTGACCGACGCGGTCGCCGGGCCAACCGCCGCCGATCACGAGGTGGCCGCTATCTTGCGCCGCCGGCAGCAGCGCCGCGGCGGTGAGCTGCTCCCGCCGGTTTTGCTGGCGGCCAACAAGGCCGAGAACCCGGCGCGCGCGGCCGACGCCGTGGCGCTCTACGAGCTCGGCATGGGCGACCCATATCCCATCTCGGCGCTCCACGGCACCGGCACCGGCGACCTGCTCGACGCCCTGGTAGCCGCCTTGCCCGCCGCGCCCGAGCCGGTCGAGGAAGACCAAGCGATCAAGATCGCCATCGTGGGCCGGCCCAACGTGGGCAAGAGCTCGCTCCTCAACCGGCTGCTGGGCGAGGAGCGGGCGATCGTCAGCCCGGTGCCCGGCACCACGCGTGACGCGCTCGACACGCACCTGGTGTACAACGGCGTGCCCCTCACCCTGATCGATACGGCCGGGCTGCGCCGGCGCGGCCACATTGACCCGGGCGTGGAAAAGTGGAGTGCGCTGCGTGCCTACAAGGCCATCGCGCGCGCCGACGTGGCGCTGCTGGTGGTCGACGCCACCGAGCCCTTCACTGCCCAGGACGCGCACATCGCCGGGTTGGTGATCGACGCGCTCAAGAGCGTCGTCGTGCTGGTCAACAAATGGGACGCGGTGGAGAAGGACGAGCACACTCTGGTCGAGTACACTCGCCGCCTGCGCACCGAGCTGCACTTCCTGGATTACGTCCCGGTGCTGTTCATCTCCGCCAAAACCGGCCAGCGGGTCGACCAGGTGCTGCCCATGGCGCTGCGCGTACAAGAAGAGCGGTTAACGCGAGTGCCGACCTCGGAGCTCAACCGCCTGGTGCGCCAGGCGGTGGACGAGCACCCCCCGCACCCGCGGGGCAGCCGGCTGCTCAAGATGAGCTACGCTGCGCAGGTCCGCACCGATCCGCCGACCTTCTTGTTTCACGTCAACGATCCCGAGCTGGTCCACTTCTCCTACAAGCGCTACCTCGAAAACCGGCTGCGGGCCGAATACGGCTTCCTGGGCACCCCTCTGCGCCTGAGCTTCCGGAAAAAGAGCCGGCGCGAGTGAGGGCTTGCCCATCTTCTCCCAGTCGCTTTATAATTCACCGAATGCTGGCGGACGGCTTGCGAGGCGCCTGCGCCGAGCGTCTCACCGGCGGCATTCTCACTCGAAAGGTGTTAGGGTCGGACAGGAGCCAGGCGTGTCTGTAACGACAACCGATAGCCCGGGCGAGGCTGCAGCCGTTCCGGTCGAACCGTCGCCGGGAAAATCGCTGCTGCGGGAAATCATCGAAACCATACTACTCACTGTCGTCATCTATTTTGCGGTCAATTTCGCGACGGGCCGCTTCCGGATCGAGGGTTCGAGCATGGAGCCCTCCATGCACCCGAACCAGTATGTACTGGTGGACAAGATCTCGTACATGCTCGGCGAGCCCCAGCGCGGTGACGTAGTGGTGTTCAACTACCCGCTGGCCACCGAGCGCGACTTTATCAAGCGGGTCATTGGGCTGCCGGGCGAGACCGTGACCATTGACGGCGGCGTGGTGACCATCGACGGCCAGCCGCTCGAAGAGCGGTATATCTCAGCGCCGCCGATGTACGCGAACACCTGGACGCTCGGCTCGGACGAGTACTTCGTGCTCGGCGATAACCGCAATAGCTCGTCGGATTCCCATAGTTGGGGTCCGCTCAACCGGCAATACCTGATTGGCCGCGCCATCTTTGTGTATTGGCCCCCGACCCTCTGGGGGCTTGTGCCGCACTACACATACGCCGGCTCTCCTTAGCGACGGGGCCGAGCCGGCGCGCGCGGTCAGGCGTCCACCGTCGCACAGCCATTGAGGCCGATGGGCCATGCCCGCTGAGAACCTTTCTGAGGCCGAACTGCGCCAGATCGTGGCGCGCGTCGTGCGCCGCACCCTGGGCGCCGACAGCGAGCCGCCCGCGGCCGCGCCTACCCCGGCTGCTCCGGCGGCCCCGACCAGGTCGTCGGGCGCTGGCGTGATGGCCCTGGGCGCCGACCATGGCGGCTTTGCCCTCAAGGAAACGCTCAAGGAGTTCCTAGCCGGGCTGGGCTACACCGTGGTGGACTGCGGCACCCACTCGACCGACCCGGTCGACTATCCCGACCTGGCCTATGCCGTGTCGCGGCTGGTGAGCACGGGCCAGGCCTGGCGCGGCATCGTGGTCGACGGAGCGGGCATCGGCAGCGCTATAGCTGCCAACAAGGTGCCAGGTGTGCGCGCAGCCCTGTGCTACGACTATGCCAGCGCGCTCAATAGCCGCGAGCACAATGACGCCAACGTGCTCACGCTAGGCGCCGGGCTGATTGGCCCCAACCTGGCCCGCCAGATCGTGCAGACTTGGCTGGCCACGGACTTCGCCGGCGGGCGCCACCAACGCCGGATCGACAAGATCACCGAGATCGAAAAACGCTTCTTGAAAAACGGGGCATAATAGGGGCCAGAGGGCCCCAGGCAGCGAAACATGTTGGCGGACCCACAGACGGTTGAGCGGATTGTCGAACTCGTGACGCGGCATGTGCTGCTGGCACTGTCTGAGGCTGGGCAGAGCGCGTCGGCCCCGCTCGACGCCGGCTGCACCCAGGAATGCGGCGCCGGCTATTGCATTCGCCACTGCTCCGAAAAGGTTGAGTTGGTCGTCCAGGCCGGCGCCGACCGCCTGGCCGCCGGGCCAGGAGCCGTTCCCGCCCGGGCTGAGCTGGCCAAGCTGATCGACCACACCCTGCTCAAGCCCGATGCCACCGCCGACCAGATCGCGCAGTTGTGCTATGAAGCGCGCAAGTACGGCTTCGCCACGGTGTGCATCAACCCCGCCCACGTGCCCCTCGCGGCGCAGCTGCTGCGCAGCTCGGGAGTGGGCGTCTGCACCGTGGTCGGCTTTCCGCTCGGCGCCACGCCGCCGGAGGTCAAAGCCTATGAGGCCCAGGTGGCTCTCGACCAGGGCGCGACCGAGATCGACATGGTCGTCAACATCGGCGCGCTCAAGAGCCGCGATTTTGAGATGGTGGCGCGCGACATCCGCGCCGTCGTGCGCGTCTGCCACGCCCACACGCCCGCGGCGCTGGTCAAGGTCATCATTGAAGCGGCCCTGCTCACCGACGAGGAAAAGATCGCGGCCTGTCTGCTGGCCAAGGAGAGCGGCGCCGACTACGTAAAGACTTCCACCGGCTTTGCCGCGGGCGGCGCTACGGTGGCCGACGTGGCCCTCATGCGGCGCACGGTCGGCCCGCGCATGGGCGTAAAGGCGGCCGGCGGCGTGCGCACGCGCGACGAGGCCGAGGCCATGGTCCAGGCTGGCGCCACGCGGCTGGGCGCCAGCGCCGGCGTCAAGATCGTCCAGGACCCGCCGCTAGCGCCCGCGGCTCAGCCGGCGGCCGGCTCCCCCACACCGCCGCGCGGAGGACAGTACTGATGCCACCGCGCGCTCAGGTGGAGCCCGAGGGCAGTGCGCCCCTGACTTATGTTTGCCCGCATTGCCAGACCGGCAGTCTGCGGCTGCGGCGGGTTGTGCTGGCACACTGGTACGGCGGCCAATTCATCATTATTCCCAATTTCCCGGGCTGGGTTTGTGACGTGTGCGGCGCGCGCGAATACGACGCCGCCGCCCTGGAACAGATGCAGATGCTGCTAGGGGCCGAGTTCGACCTGCGGCGCCACAGCGGCGCGCGTGCGCATTTCGGCCCGCCAGCCGCTAACGTGCCCATTGGCCCCAGCGGGCGCCGGCTGATCTAGCCGGCGAGATCGAGGACCTCCGTGCAAATCGCCCGCGTCGTCGGCTCCACCGTGGCCACCATCAAAGATGCCAAGCTGGTGGGGCGCAAGCTGCTGATCGTGCGCGAGGCCGACGAGCACGGCACTGCCCTCGGCAAGCCTTATGTGGCCGTCGACAGCGTCGACGCTGGCACAGGCGATCTCGTGCTGGTCGCGGCTGGATCATCGGCCCGCCAGACCGATCTCACAAAAGACACGCCGGTCGATGCCGTGATCATGGCGGTGATCGACTCGCTCGAAGTTAGCGGGGCCGTCACTTTCCGGAAGTCCTGAAAGGCGCGCCATGCCCGAATACGACCTCGATTTGCAGTCGATCCAGGAAGCGCGCGCGCTGGCCGTGGCGGCCCGCGACGCGCAGCGCCAGTTCGCCCATGCGTCCCAGGCCGAGGTGGACCGCGTCTGCGCCGCCATGGCCGAAGCCGCCCACGCCGCGGCCGTGCGCCTGGGCCGGATGGCCGCTGAAGAAACCGGCTACGGCGTGCCCGAGCACAAGACGCTCAAGAATGTGCTTTGCTCGAAGCTGCTTTGGGACGCGATCAAAGACATCCCGACAGTGGGCGTCATCCGCCACGACCCCCAGCGCAAGGTGTACGATATCGCCTGGCCGATGGGGGTTGTAGCGGCCTTGACGCCTAGCACCAACCCCACTTCGACGGTCATGTTCAAGACCCTGATTGCCGTCAAGGCGCGCAACGCTATCGTCGTGGCCCCTCATCCCGCCGCCGCCCGGTGCTGCCTGGAGACCGCCCGGCTGATGGCCGAGGCTGGCGAACGGGCCGGGATGCCCAAGGGCCTGGTGAGCTGCATGAGCAAAGTCAGCCTGCCTGGCACACAAGAGCTCATGTGCCACCGCTACGTGGCCCTGATCCTGGCCACGGGCGGTGCAGAGATGGTGCGCGCGGCCCACTCGGTCGGCAAGCCCGCCTATGGCGTGGGACCGGGTAACGTGCCCGTCTACGTGGACCGCTCGGCCGACCTGCGGCGGGCCGCCCGCTACATCGTGGCCTCGAAGGCCTTCGACCATTCCGTGATCTGCGCCACCGAGCAGGCCGTCGTTGCCGACCGGCCCATTGCCGCCCAGTTGGCCGAACTCATGCAGGCCGAAGGCGCCTACTTCGTCGACGAGGCCCAAAAGCAAGCGCTGGCGGCGCTGCTGTTCAGCGCTGGCCAACTGATTAACCCCAAGGCGGTCGGCAAGAGTCCCCAGCAGTTGGCGCAGTTGTGTGGCCTGAGCGTGCCCGCCTCCGCCCGCATCCTGGTTGCTCGGCTGGACCAGGTGGGCCGGACCGAGCCGCTTTCGGGCGAAAAGCTGACCACCGTGCTGGGCTGGTACGAGGCCGGGGGCTGGGAGGCCGGCTGCGAGCGCTGCATCGAGCTGATCAACTTCGGCGGCCGCGGCCACTCGCTGGTCATCCACGCCCAGGACGATAACGTGGTCATGAAGTTCGGCCTGGAGAAGCCGGTGTTCCGCATCGTTGTCAACACCCTGGGCACGCTGGGCACCACGGGCCTGACCACGGGGGTGATGCCGTCGATGACGCTGGGGTCGGGGGGCGTGGGAGGCTCGATCACGGGCGACAACATCACCGTGCACCACCTGTATAATGTCAAGCGCCTGGCCTATGAACTGCATCCAGCGCCCGAGGCGGCCTTCCGGCCCGGCTCAACCGACGACCCAATCCAACTGAAACGCAATGGCGCCAGCGGCGCGGCCGCGGCGGCCACTATCGGCCCGAGCGCCGGGCTGTCTTCCGACCGCATTGACGAGATCGTCCGGCGGGTGCTGGAAGAGCTTGGGCGCTAGGATCACACTACCAGTAGAGGAGACCTCCGATGCCTGTCGACGTGAGCATGATCGCGCTGGGTATGGTGGAGACCCGCGGGCTGATCGGCGCCATCGAAGCGGCCGACGCCATGGTCAAGGCCGCCAACGTCACCCTGATCGGCAGCGAGTACGTGGGCGGCGGCTTCGTCACCGTGATGGTGCGCGGCG
>JADLEU010000298.1 GCA_020845955.1 Anaerolineales bacterium | reverse complement strand
CTGGACACGCGCCGCCGGGCGCTGATCGACTCGGTCGGCCGCACGGCGCAGACGATCGTCGACACCTACAACCGCGACGAGGAAGCCCGCGCCCTGGCCGTGGGGGTCGAAACGGCCGTGGCGCAGGTGGCGCTGGTCGAAGCCGGCGCGGTTGGCTTGGGCGCGCTGGTGTTGACGGTGCTGGCCTCGTCGGCCGCTGACGTGACCGGCATCCTGGCGGCTGGCACGCTGGCCGTCCTGGGCCTGTTCATCATCCCCTATAAGCGCCAGCGGGCGAAAACCGAGTTTCGCGAAAAGATCGAAGGCTTGCGGACACGCCTGGTGAGCGCCTTGACCGCTCAGTTCACAACCGAGGCCGAGGCCGCCGTCACGCGCATGCAAACCGGGGTCCAGCCTTACACCCGCTTCGTCCGCGCCGAGCGCGAGCGCGTTGAAAAAACGCTCGCTACGCTGGCAGGTCTGCGCCAGCGTGTCTCGGGCCTTAGGGCTCGCGCCGAGAACGTCTAGCCCCGGCTCGTGCCGGCCGGGTGGCTGCCTGGTGGGTTCAGCCCGGCGCGGCCGGCCGCGCCATCAACTCGTGAATCAGGGGGACCAGGTGGTCGCGCATCACGGCGCGCCAGGTGTAACCCCGCCACACCTGGCGGCGCAGCTTGTAGGCTCGATCGCGCTCGGCCCAGGCCGCCAGGCGCGCTGCCACCCGCAGCGGCTCTTCGTCGAGCTTGAAACGGTATACCAGGTTCCGGCCAATCTCTCGGAAAACCGGGATGTCGGCGCAAAAGACCGGGCGTCCCAGGAAACCGGCCTCGATCACCGGGATCCCAAAACCCTCGGCCGTGCTCGGCAGCCAGATGAGATCGCAGGCTTCGTACAGGTCGCGCACCACGGTAAAGGGCAGCACGCGGGGCACGTCCGGGTCTGGGCCCAGTTCCGTCAGGAAGTAGGCTTCGCTCTCCAGATCCAGCTCGCGCCGCAGCGTCCGCAGCTCCGTCAGCAGCGCCTGGCCCGCGGGGTCGTGCGGATCGGGCGGCCCGGTCACGGCAAAACGCGGCGCCAGCCCCAGATTTTTCAGTGCGGCCGCCACGCGCAGCGAGTACGCGATGTTCTTGAGTTGTGTGATCCGCACCGGCTGCAGCAGGAACAGGTCGCCATCCAACAGACCCAGGTCCATGATGAGCCCATCGCCCTCCGGCGAGAGGTTCCACCAGAAGCGCGCGTGCACGCCGTTGGGGATCACGCGCAGCCGGTCATGCCGGCAGTGGAACATCTGCGCCAGGGTGGCCTGGCGCGTGCGCGTGATCACCACGTAGGTGACGTCCGGGCGCAGCCGCCGGAGCAAGTTCCAGGGATAACGGGGATGGACGTGCTGGTGCTGCAGCGGGTCCTCCCAGGAGGCATCGTGCGTCCAGGCGACGCAGCGCGGCAGGCGGCCCTGGTCTAGGAGTTGGTGGAGGGCCGCCGTCAACGGCAAATTGAAGTGCATCGTCATCACGTTGTGGATGATGACGATGTCTTGCCCGGCCAGGGCCGGCTCCAGCGCCCCCCGGATCTGGTCGCGGAGGGCGGCGAACCCGGCCGGCGGCCGGCCCCGGTCTAGCTCGTCTTGGAGCTCGAGATTGGGCGGATATTCCGAGTCGATTTCAGGGATTTTCACCACCCGGGTGGCGGCGGGCAATCCCTCGGTCCCGCCGCGTCCTACCACGACGGTTACCGGATAGCCGGCGGCCGCCAACAGCCGGGCATGCTCGGCCATGACTGCTTCCACGCCCCCCACCACCGGCAGCGCGCTGTAGTGCAGCATGGCGATGCGCGGCAGGGATGCCGCCGTTTGGACCGGCCGGTGTACGTGTTCGGGCATGGGTAGCCCGCCGCCGGGAGCGCTGGCGGCTGCGCGCCGCCAGCCAGACCTCAGGGCGGGCCTGCTCCGTCCTTCTCCAGCTTCAGCCAGCAATAGGAATACGGCCCCAGCGTCTGGGTCAGGGTCGGCCGCAGCTGGCCGGCGGCGCGCTCGGCCACGAGGTCGTGGGCGCTGGCACCTTGCCAGCTCGCCAGGCATGGCGTTTGGGAGGGGTCGATCTCCACCCGCTGCGGCTCAGCGGTTAAGTTGTGCAAGGCCACTACGACCTCACCCGCATGGCGGCGCGCGAGCCCGAAGACTTGCGCGCCCGCCAGCGGCAAGAACTCGTACTCACCGCAGCCGAACACCGGCTGTGCTTTGCGCACGGTCACCAAACGGCGGAGTCTGTGCCACAGCGATTGGGAGTCGGCCAGCTGCGCGGCCAGGTTGACCCGCTGGTAGCTAAAGGGGCCTTCGGCCACGACCGGCGCGTAGAGCTGCTCGGGCGCGGCGCTCGAAAAACCCGCGTTTGGCCCGGCGTCCCACTGGAACGGGGTGCGCAGGCCGTCGCGGTCGGGCAGCCAGATGTTGTCGCCCATGCCGATCTCGTCGCCGTAGTAGAAGATCGGCGTGCCCGGCAGCGCGAAGAGCAGGGCGTTGGCTAATTCCAGCTGACGCGCGTCGCCGCCCAGCAGCGGCGCCAGCCGGCGTCGAATGCCCAGGTTCAGCCGCATGCGCGGCTCGGGGGCGTAGCGCCTCCACATCCACAGCCGCTCGGCATCGGTGACCATTTCCAGCGTCAGCTCATCATGGTTGCGCAGGAACGTGCACCACTGGTTCTCGGGCGGGATCGCGGGCGTGGCCTTGAGGATCTCGATCAGCGCGCTCGCGTCGCCGCGCCCCAGCGCCATGAAGATGCGCGGCATCACGGGGAAGTGGAACGCCATGTGAAATTCGTCGTTGTCGCCGAAGTAGGGCCGCAGGTCGTGCGGCCACTGGTTGGCCTCCGCCAGCAGCACGCAGTCGGGGTAGTGCGTTTCGACGAAATTCCGCACGGTCTTGATGAACTTGTGCGTCTCGGGCAGGTTTTCGCAGTTCGTGCCCTCCCGCTCGATCAGGTACGGCACCGCGTCACACCGGAAGCCGTCCAGCCCCTGGTCGAGCCAGAACTTGAGCACGTTCAGCATTTCAGCCTGCACGGCCGGGTTGTCGTAATTAAGGTCGGGCTGCGAGCTGTAGAAACGGTGCCAGTAATACTGGCCGGCGGTCTGGTCCCAGGCCCAGTTCGACGTCTCGGTGTCGAGGAAGATGATGCGGGCCGCCTGGTAGCGCTGGTCCGTGTCGTTCCACACGTAGTAGTCGCGGTAGGGCGAGGCCCGGTCGGCCCGCGCGGCCTGGAACCAGGGGTGGCTGGCCGAGGTGTGGTTGAGCACCAGGTCGGCGATGACGCGCAGACCGCGGCGCTTGGCCTCCGTCAGCAGTTGCTTGAAGTCGGCCATGGTGCCGAAGTCGGGGTGGATGCCGTAGTAGTCGGCGATGTCGTAGCCGCCGTCCAGCAGCGGCGACGGGTAGATCGGCGGCAGCCACAGGCAATCCACGCCCAGCGCCTGAAGATAGTCCAGCTTGCGCGTCACGCCCGCCAGGTCGCCGTGCCCGTCGCCGTTGCTGTCGTAGAAGGCGCGGACGGGCAGCTCGTAGAAGAGCGCATTCTTATACCAGAGCGGCGCCATCAGCCCTTGACCGAGCCGGCCAGCAGACCGCGCACAAAATAGCGCTGCAGGCTTAGGAAGATGATCATCGGCAGCAGCATGGAAATGAAGGCCGCCGCCGTCAGCAGGTGCCAGCCGCTGCCCAGCGAGGTGACCATATTGCTGATCTGATAGGTCAGCACCGGGTTCTGGCCGCCCAGGAACACCAGCGCCACCAGCAGGTCGTTCCAGATCCATAGGAACTGGAAGATCGCCAGCGAGGCGATGGCCGGCACCGCCAGCGGAATGGCCAGCCGGTAGAAGGCGGTCCAGTGCGAGGCGCCGTCCAGATAGGCTGATTCAAACAGCTCGCGCGGCAGCCCGCCCAGGAAGTTGCGCAGCAGGTAGATGGCGTACGGCATGCCGAAGCCGGTGTGGAACAGCCAGACCGCCAGGAAGGTGCCGGTCAGGCCCAGGTCGGCGTACAGCCGCGAGATCGGGATCAACGTCATTTGCAGCGGCACCACCTGCAGTCCGACCAGCAGCGCGAACAAGACGATCCGCCCGCGGAAAGACATCCACGCGAAGGCATAGGCCGCAAAGGCGGCGAACAAGATCGGCAGGATGGTCGATGGGACCGCCACCATCAGGCTGTTCAGGAAGGCCCGCCCCATGCCGCGCGGGTTGCCCAGGTCTGCCAGCGTGCAGCTCAAGTCGACCGATTGGGTGCCCGCGGCGCAGTCGGTGCGGTAATTGGTGGTGCCCCGGTAGCCGGTCAGCGCGTCGATGTAGTTGTCAAACGTGAAAGCGCTGTGCGTCTCAATGCCCGACAGGCCGCGCAGATAGTCCACCACGTCGGCGGCCTCCTGCGGCGTCGGCAGCGGCTTGCCGCCCATGTGCGGCTGCCCGTCGATCTCGTCGCGCAGCATGCCCAGCAGCATGATCGAGCGCCGGTATGGGCCGACCAGCGCCGGGTCGCTCAGGTCGGCCTCCGGCAGCTGTGCGCCGTTGCTGCCGTGGCACTCGGCGCACTGGGTTGCATAGACCTGCGCCCCCGGCGGCGGCCGCAAGGCCGTCCACCAGCCGCTCTCGGTGACGACCTGGAACGGCCGCAGCGAGGTCACCAGCAGGCCGAGGGTCGGCAGCAGCCACAGGGCGCACAGACCCAGCAGGAGGATGTGGATAGGCAGCCCGCCCAGCCGGCGTCGCAGACGGTCGGTGTTCATCGGATGGCCTCCTGCTCGCGGAAGCGGCGGATGTTGAAGACCATGGCCGGGACGATGACGATGATCAGGACCACCGCGATGGCGGCCGCGCGGCCCGTGTCGAAGTTGGTGTACTGTTCGGTGTACATCCGGTTGGCGATCACTTCGGTGCCGAAGTTGCCGCCCGTCATCACGTAGACCAGGTCGAACACTTTCAGCACGTTGATGATCATGGTCGTGATCACCACCGTAATGGTCGGCAGGATCATCGGCACGATGATGCCGGCGAACAACTGCCATTCGGTGGCGCCGTCCACGCGGGCGGCCTCCAAGATCTCGCCCGGCACCCCTTTCAGCGCCGCGGCCAGCACCGTCATGCAGAAGCCGGTCCAGATCCAGATGCCCACCAGGATGATGGCCAGCGTGTTTACGAACGGCACCGTCATCCAGGCGACCGGCTGCCCCCCCAGGGCGACGACGACGGCATTCAGCAGGCCGATCTGCTCGCCGGTGGCGCGGTATTCATACACGAACCGCCAGATCACGCCGGCGCCTACGAATGAGATCGCCATCGGCAGGAAGATGATGGCCTTGGCCAGCGCCTCGTAGCGCACCCGGTCGGCCAGGGTGGCGATGAGCAGCCCGAGCACGACCGTGCCGGTGACCATCACCAGGATCCAGGTCAGGTTGTTGATAAACGACTGCCGCATGATGGGCGATGTCAGCGCATAGCGGTAGTTCTCGAACAAGCCCCAGCAGGGCTGCCCGGCCACACAGCGGGTGCCGGCCCAGGCGCCTCCAGACTTGTCGCGCAGGCTCAGGTAGGCAGTGCTCAGCCCCGGATAGACGATGAAGACCGTCATCACAATCAGCGCTGGGAGCAGGTACAGCCAGGGCGTCAGGGGTTTCTGGCGCATGACCGCCGGCACCTGTTCAGGCTCGGCGCGGGCCGGCAGGCGCGCGGAGAGGTGGATTGGTTCGGGAGGCTGGACTAGGGCCATCGCATCTCCTCCTGGTCGGTTGAGGTCGGCACGGTCGGCGGGCTTGCCTGACAACGAGACCTGCCAGGTTTTAGCGCGGCGCGCCGAGTGCGGCTTTGCTAAAACCTGGCAGGTCTTTCGAGCTAAGCTGGCATGACCTTACACGTTACTGGCCGGTCGCTTCAGCCTGGACGGCCGCGGCCTGGGCGAGTTGTTGGGCCAGGTTGCCGCCGTTGACGTAGTTGACGATGGCGGTCCACTCGGCGCTGCCGAAGCCGCCGGGGATCGAGTCGCCGATGTCGGG
>JADLEU010000297.1 GCA_020845955.1 Anaerolineales bacterium | reverse complement strand
TATCCAGACCATTGCCCTGGCGCCCTGGCTGCTGACGCCCAGCATCCTCGTCATCATTGCGGTGCTGGCCTTCAACCTGGTGGGCGACGGCCTGCGCGACGCCGCCGACCCCTACAGCCACTAGACCCGCCCATGACCAGCGCCGAACCCTTGTTGTCCGTCCGAGATCTCAAGGTCCACTTCCCGCTGGACGAGGGACTGGTGCGGGCCGTGGAAGGGGTGAGCTTTGACGTCGCGCCCGGCCAGGTCTTCGGCATCGTCGGCGAGAGCGGCTGCGGCAAGAGCGTCACCATGAAAGCCATCCTGCGGCTGGTGGAGCCGCCCGGCCGGATCGTGGGCGGCCAGATCTTGTGGCGCCGCCCGCGCCAGGCGGGCGAGGCGTCCAGCCAGACCGAGGAGATCGATCTGGCCCAGCTCGAACGCAACGGTCGCGAGATGCGCAGCCTGCGCGGGGCCGAGATCGCCCTGATCCCGCAGGAGCCGATGGCGGCTTTCAGCCCGGTGCACACCATCGGCGACCAGATCCGGGAAGCCATCGTGCTGCACCAATCTGTCAGCCAGCGGGAGGCCCGGCGGCTGGCGCTGGAGATCTTCCACGACGTGGGCATGCCCATGCCCGAGCAGCGCCTGGAGGCCTATTCCTGGCAGCTCAGCGGCGGGCTGCGCCAGCGCGCCGTCATCGCCATGGCGCTGTCGTGCAACCCGCGACTGCTCATTGCCGACGAGCCGACCACGGCCGTGGACGTGACGACCCAGGCGCAGGTGCTGCGGCTGCTACGCGAGCTGCAGGCCCGGCGCAACTCGGCCATCATCTTCATCACCCACGACCTGGGCGTCATCGCCCAGATGGCCGACTACGTGATGGTGATGTACCTGGGCCTGGTGATGGAGCAAGGCCCGGTGGACGACATTTTCCACGCGCCCAAGCACCCTTACACCCAGGCGCTGCTGCGCTCGATCCCCAGCGTCAATTCCACGCCGCGCGCGGCGCTGCCCACCGTCAGCGGCTCGCTGCCGCACCCTTTCAACCGGCCGCCGGGCTGCCCCTTCCACCCGCGCTGCCCGCAGTTCATGCCTGGCCGCTGTGAAGCGGCCGTGCCGGAGCTGCTGCCTGTCGGCCCGCGGCAGATGGCGAGCTGCTTTCTCTATCAAGCCGCCGAGGTGCCCGCCTGATGGCCGCGCCGGCCGCGAACGCCACGCCGCCTGCCGTGCTCGAAATCAAGCGGCTGCGCAAGTATTTCCCCATTCGGAAAGGCTTATTGCAGCGCGTGGCCGGTCAGGTGCGCGCCGCCGATGACGTGAGTTTCGCCATCCGCCAGGGCGAGACCCTCGGCCTGGTGGGCGAGAGTGGCTGCGGCAAGACGACCGTGGCGCGCTGCATCCTGCGCGCCTACCGGCCCACCAGCGGCCAACTGCTGTTTTATACGCAGTCGGGCGAGGTCGTCGACCTGGCCCAGCTCTCGCGCCCGGCGCTGCGGCCGCTGCGCCGCCAGATGCAGATGATCTTCCAAGACCCCTACGGCTCGCTCAACCCGCGCATGTCGCTCTTCGACATCGTCGGCGAGCCGCTGTTGGTCAACGGCCTGCGCAGCCGCCAGGCGCGCAGCGAGCGCGTTGCCGAGCTGCTGCGCCTGGTGGGCCTGCCACCCGAATACGCGCAGCGCTTTCCGCACGCCTTCAGTGGCGGCCAGCGCCAGCGCATCGGCATCGCCCGCGCGCTGGCCCTCAACCCGCGCCTGGTGGTGGCCGACGAGCCCGTCTCGGCCCTGGACGTCTCGGTCCAGGCCCAGATTCTCAACCTGCTGCTCGAGCTGCAGCAGCGCCTCAGCCTCACCTACCTGTTCGTGGCCCACAACCTGGGCGTCGTCAAGCACTTCTGCGATCGGGTGGCGGTGATGTACGTGGGCCAGTTGGTCGAGCTGGCCGAGACCCAGGCCCTCTTTCGCCGCCCGCGCCATCCCTACACCGCCGCGCTGCTGGCGGCCGTGCCGGCGCCCGACCCGCGCGTGCGCTCCGGCGCGGCCGAGCTCAAGGGCGACGTGCCCAGCCCGGCCAGCCCGCCCAGCGGCTGCTACTTTCACCCGCGCTGCGCCCATGCCGTGGACGCCTGCCGGTCCGAAAGGCCCGCTTATCGGGAGATCGAGCCGGGACATTTCGTGCGCTGCCATCGCGCCGACGAGCTAAACCTGGAAGGCATCGCCCAATGAGCGTTTTCGACACCAACCTGCTCGACTCGCAGGCTCTGCCGGTGGCGCCGGTGGCGCCAGGCGCCTTTGACTACGACCGGTTCGAGCAGGCCGCGGCGGAGGCCGACGCGCGCTACGCCGCTTTCTGGGCGCAGCCGGCTGGCCTGGCTGTCTGGCAGCGCGTGCGCGCTGGCGAGGTTTTCCGCGACGCCTGCCGCGACCGGCAGCGCTCGCTGCGCCTGCAGTTGGGCGCCCTGCAGCGCTCGCTCGACTACGCTACCGACGCTCCCATGTACCTCGAGCCGTGGTACGGCATCGGCACTACCGCGGCCGCCTTCGGCGGCCAGTACGCCTGGCACGAAGGGCAGGCGCCGGCGATGCGTCCGCTCTATCGCTCGCTGGGCGAGGCGCCGCTCGACGTGGCGCGCCCGGCGACCGAGCCACCCATCCTGGCAGAGACGCTGGCGACTATTGAATACTTCCTGGAGGCCACCAGCGGGCGACTGCCGCTGTCGTGGTGCGATGTGCAGGCGCCGCTGAATGTGGCCACCGAGCTGGTCGACATCAGCGCCTTCTTTTTGGGCCTGCTGGACCAGCCCGAGCGCGCCCGCGCGCTGCTGGCCGCCATCACCCAGGTGCTGATCGACTTCACCCGGCGCCAGAGCGCGCTGATCGGTCCGCGGCTGGCGCGCCCCGGCCACGGCTTCGCCAGCTCGCGCCGCGGCACGGGCATTGGGCTGAGCACCGACAACCTGATCATGATCTCGCCGCGGCTCTTCGAGCGCTTCTGCCTGGCCGACAACCAGGCCATCGGCGCCGCCTTCGGCGGTGTGGCCATTCACTCGTGCGGCAACTACGCCCGCTGGCTGCCGGCCCTGCTCAAGATCGATAACCTGGCGATGGTCGACGCGGCCTTCAGCCCGCGGACCGACCCGAAGCCTAACCTGCCCGAGCAGTTCCGCGACGCGCTGGCCGGCACCGGTGTGGCGCTGCAGGCGCGGATGGTGGGCGAACCCGAAGAAGTGCTGGCGCTGACCCGGCGGCTATGGGCGCCCGGGCTTAAGCTGATCGTCGTCACTTATGTGCCCGACCCCGGCGCGCAGCGGCGCCTTTACGCCGAGCTGCGCGCGCTGTACCAGTAAGGAGTCTTCTTGATGCACCCTTTGATCCAAATCGTCTATCAGAACGTCCTGGACGGCGCGCAGGATCTGACCGCGGCGGCGGTCGAAGCCGCGCTGGGCGCCGGTCTGGAGCCGGGCGCCATCCTAAACGACGGCATGATACCCGCCATGCGCGAGGTGGGCCGGCTGTTCGAGCAGGGCGACTGTTTCGTTCCCGAGATGCTCATCTCCGCCCGCGCGATGCAGACTGGGCTGGAGGTGCTGCGCCCGCGCCTGGTCCAGGCCGATCTGCACGCGCAGGGCAAGATCGTGCTGGGCACGACCAAGGGCGACCTGCACGACATCGGCAAGAACCTGGTCGGCATGATGCTGGCCGGCGCCGCCTTCGAGGTCATTGACCTGGGCATCAACGTTTCCCCTGGCCAGTTCGTGGAGGCCGTCCGCGAGCACCGCCCACAGCTGCTGGGGATCTCGGCGCTGCTGACCACCACTATGCCGCACATGAAGGCCACCCTCCAGGCGCTGCAGGCGGCCGGCCTGCGCGACCAGGTCAAGGTCATGGTCGGCGGGGCGCCGCTCACGGAAGACTTTGCCCGCGAGATCGGCGCCGACGGCTACTCGCCCGACGCCAGCCGCGCCGTAACGCTGGCGAAGGCGCTGGTGGAGTGACCACGTTGCCCTTGCCTGGCCGCCCCTTCGCCCTGGTCAACGGCCGGTTGGCCGCGCCGGGCGGCTTGTTCGACGGGCGGGCCGTCGTGGTGCAGTCGGGCCGCATTGCGGGGCTGGCCGCGCCCGGCGACCTGGGCAGCGAGATCACGCGCGTGGACGTGGGCGGCCGCCTGGTCGCACCCGGCCTGATCGACCTGCACACCCACGGCGCCCTCGGCCGCACCTTCAACGACCCCGGTCTCGAAGCCTGGGGCCTGATTTGCGCCGCCAACGCCCACGCCGGTGTCACCAGCCTGCTGGCCACCTTGGCGCCGGCGCCCTGGGCCGACCTGCTGGCCGCCTTCGACCTGGGCCGCGCCTGGTGCGCCGAGCGGCGCCCCGGCGCGCAAGTGCTGGGCCTGTACCTCGAAAGCCCGTACATCAACCCCACCCAGCGCGGGGCCTTGGACCCCGCGCATCTGCGCCTGGCGACGGACGGTTCGCCGGCCGAGCTGCTGGCCTACAGCGACGTGCTGCGCGTGATGACCATTGCGCCTGAGCTGCCCGGCGGCCTCGAGCTGGTGCGCGCGCTCAGCCGGGCCGGTGTCATCCCGGCGGCTGGACATAGCGCGGCCCACGACAGCCATGTGCGCGCGGCCATGGGACTCGGCCTGCGGCACGTCACGCACTTGTGGAGCGCCATGTCGCTGACCGTGCGCGAGGGACCGTGGCGCAAGCCGGGGCTGCTGGAAGCGGCGCTGACCTTTCCCGGCCTGACCGGCGAGATCATCGCCGACGGCAAGCACCTGCCGCCGACCCTGCTGCAATTGGCGCACAAGTGCCTGGGCCCCGAGCGGTTGTGCGTGGTGTCCGACGCTACCAGCGGCGCCGGGCTGCCGGAGGGCGCGCGCTTCCGCATGGGCGCCATGACCTACGAAGTGGCCGACGGCGTGGGCATGATGTTCGACCGTTCGTGCTTTGCCGGCAGCACTACCCTGCTCAATCGCATGCTGCCGGTGCTGACGGGTGAGGCCGGCCTGCCGCTGGCCGACGCCCTCCGGATGGCCAGCGAGACCCCGGCGCGCGTGCTCGGTCTGGATCAGCGCAAGGGCCGCCTGGCCGCCGGCTGCGATGCCGACATCGCGGTCTTCAACGCTGATTTTTCGGTCTGGGCCACGCTCATCGGCGGCGAGTGGCTGCCTGAGGAGGACGCGATCCATGACGCCCCTGTCTGAAGCCCGCTGGGATGACCTGCTGGCGTACGTCTACGCCGCTAGTGCCGAGGCCGGCCAGGCGGCAGCGGTTGAGGCCGCGGCCGTCATCCGCGGCGCCATCGCCGCGCGCGGCGCCGCCAACGTTATCTTGGCCACCGGAAACTCGCAGCTCACGTTTTTGGCCGCCCTGCGCGAACAGCCGGAAGTCAGTTGGCCCCAGGTCAACGTCTTTCACATGGACGAATACTTGGGCTTAAGCCCCGATCACCCGGCCAGCTTCCCGCGCTTCTTGCGGCGGCGCTTTCTGGACGGGCTGACCGTGCACGCCTTCTTTCCATTGGATGCCCAGGCCGGCCCGCCCGAGAGCGTCTGCGCCGAGTATGCCCGACTGCTGCGCGCCCACCCGGCTGACCTCTGCGCGCTCGGCATTGGCGAGAACGGCCACCTGGCCTTCAACGACCCGCCCTTTGCCGAGTTCACCGACCCGTGCTGGGTCAAGGTCATCCGGCTGGCCGAGGCTTCGCGCCACCAACAGGTCGGCGAGGGCCACTTTTCTGACCTGGCCGACGTTCCCACCCATGCCATTACCCTGACCATCCCGGTTCTCCTGGCGGCGCGGCGCGTGCTGGCGATCGCGCCCGAGGCGCGCAAGGCCCTGGCTGTGGCCCGCGCCCTGCGCGGTCCGGTGAGTGAGGATTGCCCGGCCTCGGTGTTGCGGCGCGCGTCGCATGCCCACCTGTTCCTCGACCGGGAATCGGCCGCTGGCCTGGCGGAGCGGGCGTGAACAGCCGCGAGCGCTTGCTAGCCGCGCTGAGCCACCAGGAGCCCGATCGGGTGCCCTTCGACCTGGGCAGCACGCAGGTGACGGGTATCCACGTGGAAGCCTATCGCGGGCTGCGCGCCGCGCTGGGCCTCCCCCCGGTGGAGCCGGCGCTGTGCGACACCATCCAGCAGTTGGCGCTGCCCGACGAAGACGTAATTGAGCGCCTGGGCGTGGACGTGCGCGGCCTGTTTCCACGCAACAGCCACAATTGGGGCCTCGCCATCGTCGACCGCGGCGACGCCTGGGAGTACCGCGACGAGTGGGGCATCACCCACTGCCGCCCAAAAGACGTCCTCTACTTCTCGGTGGTGAAATCGCCGCTCGACGAGGCGCGGCTGCCGCTGGCGGCCGTCGCCGCCCACCCCTGGCCGAACACCGGTGACCCCGAGCGCATCGCCGGCCTGCGCGAGCAGGCGCTGGCCTACCGCGCGCGCGGCCAGGCAGTGATGCTCAAGGGCGTGCTGGCCGGCATCTTCGAAATGGCCCAGCGCGTGCGCGGCATGCAAGCGCTACTGATGGACCTGGCCGCCAACGAGAGCCTGGCCTGCGCCTTGCTGGACAAGATGCTCGAGCTCAAGCTCGCCTTCTGGGAGATGGCCCTGCCGCACCTGGCCGACGTGGTGGACGTGATCTCGGAGGCCGACGACTACGGCACCCAGACCTCACAGCTCATCTCGCCGCGCATGTTCCGGCGCCTGTTCAAGCCGCGCCTGGCCGAGCTGTTTGCGCGCCTGCGGCAACTGGCCCCCAACGCCCGGCGCTTCTTCCACTCCGACGGCAGCCTGCGCCCGCTGATCCCCGACCTGATCGAGATCGGCGTGGACATCCTCAACCCGGTGCACATCACCGCCGCCGGCATGGAGCCGGCCGGCCTCAAACGCGACTTCGGTCGCGACCTGGTCTTTTGGGGCGGGGGCGTGGAGACGCAGACCGTGCTGCCGTTTGGCGCGCCGTCCGAGGTTAAGGAGAATGTCCGCCGCAACCTGGCGGCCCTGGCTCCCGGCGGCGGCTACGTCTTCAACACCATTCACAACATCCAGGCCGACGTGCCCCCGGCCAACATGCTGGCCATGTGGGAAGCGCTGCGCGAATATGGCGATTACGCCGAGCGTGCCCAGCCGGATTAAGGGTTCCTATGCCCCTCCACCCTCATCGCTGTTTTGATGCCGAGCCCCAACAGCGCGCCCTGGCCGCCGATCTGCACGCCCAGGCGGCCGGTCTGCCGCTGCTCTGCCCACACGGCCACGTTGATCCGCGCCTGCTGGCCGATCCCGATTACAGCTTCGGCACGCCGGTCGACCTGTTCATCATCCCCGACCACTACGCCTTCCGCATGCTCTATTCGCGCGGCGTACCCATAGAGCAATTGGGCGTGCCGCGCCGCGATGGCGGCCCGGTCGAGGCCGACCACCGCGCCATCTGGCAGCGCTTTGCCGACCACTTCTACCTGTTTCGCGGGACACCCACGGGCATGTGGCTGGAGGCCGAGCTGGTCGAGATCTTCGGCGTCGATGAGCCGCTCACCGGCGCCTCCGCCGCTGCCATTTACGACCATGTTGCCGCCCGGCTGGCCGCGCCCGAGTTTCGC
This sequence comes from Anaerolineales bacterium, assembly GCA_020845955.1. Lineage (GTDB taxonomy): Bacteria > Chloroflexota > Anaerolineae > Anaerolineales > UBA6663 > JADLEU01. The sequence goes on along the minus strand of JADLEU010000297.1, from coordinate 17,923 downwards.
CCGCGCGCCCTGTTCGAGCGCTTTCAGATCGAGGCGCTGTGCACCACCGACGCTGCCGCCGATCCGCTGGCCGCTCACCAGGCCATCCGCGCCTCGGGCTGGGGCGGCGTGGTGCGCCCGACCTTCCGGCCCGACGCCGTGGTGAACCTCGACGCGCCTGGCTGGTGCGACAACCTCCAGGCCCTCGAGCGGGCCGCCGGCCATGAGATCACCAGCTGCGCGGGCTTCGTCGAGGCGCTGGAGGCGCGCCGGGTCTTCTTTAGAGAGATGGGTGCGCGGGCCAGCGACCACGCCGCGCTCGCGCCCGCCGCCGAGCGCCTCTCGCCGGCCTCGGCCGAGACCCTCTTCCAGCGGGCGCTGCGCGGCCAGGCCAGCCCGGCCGATGCCGCGCGCTTCGCGGGGCATATGCTCATGGAGATGGCGCGCATGAGCGTGGAAGATGGGCTGGTGATGCAGCTGCACCCCGGCGCCCTGCGCAGCCACAATGACATGATCTACGAACGCTTCGGCCCCGACAAGGGCGCCGACATCCCGGTCGCCAGCGAGTACACCCGCGCGCTGCGACCGCTGCTGAACGCCTTCGGCAACGATCCGCGGCTGACGCTGGTGTTGTTCACGCTTGACGAGACCACCTACGCGCGCGAGTTGGCGCCCCTGGCCGGGCATTACCCGGCACTGCGCCTGGGGCCGCCCTGGTGGTTCTTCGACAGCCTGAACGGCATGGCGCGCTACTTTGACCAGGTGGTGGAGACGGCCGGGCTGTACAATCTGGCCGGCTTCAACGACGACACCCGCGCCTTTTGCTCTATCCCCGCGCGCCACGACCTGTGGCGGCGCGCCAGCGCCAACTGGCTGGCCGGCCTGGTGGTGCGCCACCTCGTCAGCGCGGCCGACGCGGCCGAGATGATGCGCGCGCTGGCCTATGGACTGGCCAAGGAGACCTACCGGCTGTGACGCACATCCTCGCTTCCGATCCGCGCGCGGCGCTGATGGTCAACGACGCCGCGCACCTCCTCAAGCGCTGCTACCTGTTACAGCGCGAATGCGTGTTGATGCAGGCCGGCTGGCTGCCGGGCACGCCCGACCTGGCGATCAAGCTGGCGCTGGCCGAGAGCCTGTGGGAAGACGCCCTGATCGCCCGTGAATTGCGCCAGCGCGTATTGGAGTTGCGCTATCCCGAACGGCTGATCGCGCCCGACGCCGACCAGGCGCTGCTCGACTGGTGGTGTGGGTTTCGCGACGCTCCCGACGGGGCCAGCTTTGCCCGCGGCCTGGCCAGCGTGCTCAAGCCGGCGCTGCAGCAGGCCTATCAGACCTATCTCGACCTGTCGGACCCGTTGGACGACGCGCCCACGCGCCGCCTGCTGGCGCACGCGCTGGCCGACCTCGAGGCCCAGTCGGCGCGCTGGGCCGGCGCTCTGCTGGACGCCGAGCACGGCCCGGCCGGCGAGGCCTGGCTCAGCGGCGCGCGCGCGGCTTGGGCCGCCGCGGGCGAGGCCACGCTGCTCGGTCCACCCCAGGCCGCCTACCCGCCCGTGCCCGGCCGCCGGCCGTTCCAAATTGCCCGCCACGCCGCTCGCGACCCGCGCTACGCGCGCCTGGCCTTCGCTTGGCCCGACCGCATCGATTCGGCCCGCGGCCCCGGCGAAGGCCTCACCCTGCAAGTCCGCGCGGCGGTCCACCACGCCAACGAGATCTGGGCCACCGAGATGGCCGCCGCCGTGCTCGTCGACCTGGCCGAGCAGGCCCCGCCCGAGTTCCTGGACGACGCCGCGCGCTGGTGCTTTGACGAGAGCCGCCATTGCCGCATGGGGCTGGCCCGGCTGTCGGCCTTTGGATTCTCGCCCGGCGACATCCCCTTCGACACGTTCTCCTACGACGCCGGCGCCGAACTCGACCCCTTGACCCGGCTGGGCATCATCTTCTACTTTGAGACGACCTTCATCCACACCAAGCCGCAGCGCGCCCGGATCTTTCAGGCAAGCGGCGACCGGCTGAGCGCCCACGATATGGACTACGATTGGGCCGACGAGCAGATCCACACCCACTATGGCAGCCATTGGCTGAAACATTTCCTGGAGCAGGCCGGTGAGACGCGCACCCCGCTGGAGGTGCGCGCCGCCGCCGAGCAGGCCGTGCGCCGGCTCCAGGCCCAGGCCGGTCCCGGCGACGTCGCGGCCACCGAGGCCCGCTTCCAGCGTGCCATGGCCCTGGCGAGCCGCTATGCAAATGCGTGAGAAGGACCCGCCCATGCCTGACTGTGACCTCGGCCTCATCGGCCTGGCCGTCATGGGCCAAAACCTGGTGCTGAACATGAACGATCACGGCTTCAAGATCGCCGTGTTTAACCGCTCGCTGCCCAAGATGGACGACTTCCTGGCCGGCCCGGCCCGCGGCACACGGATCGTGGGCCGGCGCTCGCTGGCCGAGCTGGCCGCCTGCCTCAAGCGCCCGCGCCGGGTGATGCTGATGGTCAAAGCCGGCCAGCCAGTGGACGACTTTATCGAGCAGCTCCTGCCGCACCTCGAGCCGGGCGACATCCTCATCGACGGCGGCAACTCGAACTTCGAGGACAGCATCCGCCGTGCGGCCTACCTGGAGGGCAAGGGCCTGCTGTTCGTCGGCGCGGGCGTCTCCGGGGGCGAAGAAGGCGCGCGCCACGGCCCGTCGATCATGCCCGGCGGCTCGCCGGCCGCCTGGCCGCACGTCAAGCCGATCTTCCAGGCCATCGCTGCCAAGGTGGAGGACGGCACGCCCTGCTGCGATTGGGTGGGCGAGAACGGCGCCGGCCACTTTGTCAAAATGGTTCACAACGGCATTGAATACGGCGACATGCAGCTCATCGCCGAGGCCTACCACCTGCTCACGATCCTGCTGGGGCTAACCGAGGCCGAGGGCGGGGCCGTCTTTGCCGAATGGAACCGCGGCCCACTCGACTCGTACTTGATCGAGATTACCGGCCGCATCCTGGCCATTGACGACCACGACGGCCAGCCGCTGGTGCGCAAGATCCTCGACGTGGCCGGGCAGAAGGGCACTGGCCGTTGGACCGTGGCGGCGGCGCTGGAAGCCGGCATGCCGCTGACCCTGATCACCGAGGCGGTGCAGGCCCGTTCGCTGTCCGCCCTCAAGTCCGAGCGCCTGGAAGCGGCCCGCGTGCTGGGAGGGCCGGACCCGGCCGCCGGGCGGCACAACGGCCGGGCGGACTGGCTCAGCGCCATCCACGACGCGCTCTACGCGGCCAAGATCATCTCCTACGCGCAGGGCTACATGCTCATGCGCGCGGCGGCGCAGAGCTACGGCTGGAACCTGAACTACGGCGGCATCGCCCTGATGTGGCGCGGCGGCTGCATTATCCGCTCGGCCTTCCTGGGCAAGATTAAGGAGGCCTACGCCGCCGATCCCGGCCTGACCAACCTGCTGCTGGCGCCTTACTTCGTCCAGGCCGTCGCCGCCGCGCAGCCGGGCTGGCGGCGCGTGGTCGCCCAGGCCGCGCAGCAGGGCGTGCCCGTGCCGGCCATGGCCAGCGCGCTGAGCTTTTACGACGGCTATCGCCAGGCCTGGCTGCCCGCCAGCCTGATCCAGGCCCAGCGCGACTACTTCGGCGCGCACACCTACGAGCGCGTCGACCAGCCGCGCGGCCAATTCTTCCACACCAACTGGACCGGCACCGGCGGGTCGACCACCTCGAGCAGCTACGTCGCCTAGCCCAATGCAGCCACTTCGCTTTGTCCTAATCGGAGCCGGCAACATCGCCGCCACCCACGCCGCCGCCATCCAGGCCGTGCCCGGCGGCGTGCTGGCGGCCGTGGCCACGCGCCACCCGGAGCGCGGCCCGGCCTTCGCCGCCCGCTATGGCGCCAGCTGGCACGCTGACTACCACGCCGTCGTCGCCCGTCCCGACGTGGACGCGGTCGCCATCTGCACCCCGCAGGACCTGCACCTGCCTATCACCCTGGCCGCGGCCCGGGCCGGCAAGCACGTGCTGTGCGAGAAGCCCATGGCCCGCAGCGCGGCCGAGTGCGATGCGATGCTGGCCGCCTGCGAGCGGGCCGGGGTCGCGCTGGGCGTGATCTTCCAGAGCCGCTTCGACCCGCTCTCGCGCCGATGCCGAGAACTGCTCGCGTCAGGCAAGCTGGGGCGGATCGTGTGGGTCGGGGCGCGCACGCCGTGGTACCGCGGCGCGGCCTACTTCCAGGCAGCGCCCTGGCGCGGCCAGGCGGCGCAGGGCGGGGGCGTGCTCATCAACCAGGCCATCCACGCCATCGATCTGCTCATCTGGCTGGCCGGCTTGCCCGCGCGCGTGACGGCCCAGGCGCGCACGCTGGTGCACGCCGTGGAGATCGAAGACGCGGCCCAGGCGCTGCTGGAATACGACAGCGGCGCCATCGGCCTGGTGCAGGCCACCACCGTGGCCTACCCCGGGTACCCAGAGCAGTTGGAGTTCTTCGGCAGCCAGGGCAGCGCCGTGCTGCACAAGGGCGAGGGCCGGCTGCAGTGGCACGTGCGCGAGCCGCGCGAGGACGGCCAGGAGAGCGCGGCGGTCAGCAGCGGCGCCGCCGCGCCCATGGACATCACCGCCGCCGGCCACATTGCCCAGTACCAGGACTTCGCCGAGGCCGTGCGCGCGGGACGGCCGCCGCTGGTCGATGGCCACGAGGGCCGCCAGAGCATGCTGCTGCTGGACGCCATTTACCGCTCGGCGAGGTCGGGGCGGACAGAGGCAGTTGTGCCTTAAGCGGCGTTGGAGGCTGTGGCTCGGCGGAGACGCCGATGCTAAGCCAAGCATGCAGAACTATCTCCCGATGACGGGCAAGTGGATTACGCTTACGGGTTGCACATAAGCATGCAGGTAGTCGTGCGCATCTAGGATTAGCATTTTGCCGTCTTCGGTCAGCAACGGCGTGGTATCGACCCACACAGGGATACCTTCTGCATCAGGTGGATAAAAAATCTCCCACAAGATTGCGCCTTCCGGCGTTGCGCCATAGCAGGAGCCATTGTGAGAGCAATAGTAAACATTCCCGGTCCTATCCACCAACGGCGGTGCCAAGAGAAAGGGCACCCAGTCCTGATTTTGACGCCCATCCAGCCGATGCTGCCATTTCAGAGTGCCATTGGGATTGATGGCGTAGAAGTAGGAGAAGGTACTCAAGTGAAAAGTGCCGCCGGCACCAACATAAAGCGTGCCATCCAAACCAATCGCGGGTGGCATATCAATCGTGAAGACACTCGGATCCAAAGTAAACGACCATCTCGTACTCCCATCGGGATTCAGGGCGATTAGCCTGGCCGGCATCGTTTGACTCGCTCCGTTAGCACTAATGTAGATTGTGCCATCAGGAGCAACGGCGGCCGAGTTGTCATTCGTAACAATGGGGAGCGACCATTTCACGGTCCCACTCGAATCGAACGCGAGGAATTCGAGAAAACCCGAGACATAGATCGTTCCGTCCGGGCCAATGGCCGGCGAGGAATGACCATACCAACCATACGGATAGACCCAACGGAGATTGCCGTTTGGCATAAAGGACCACAGGCCATCATGGCTGACATAGAGGTTGCCGCCTTCGTCCGCAACAGGGGAGCTCCCGAAAACGAAATTGCCTGATAGATTGGTCCAACCCCACTCCACTTCTCCAGCAGGTGTCAGCGCCACAAAAGAGTCCCCATGTCCCCAGTACAGATGACCGCTGCTCGTAACGGCCGGTACACTGCGGCTATGATTGCTTGTGGCAATCACCTGGTAGCTCCCGTTGTTTGGATCGACGGCATAGAGACTACCCGACACCGCCGCATAGACCGTCCCATCCAATCCGATGCTCATTCCTGTTGCATCTTCTCCATTCGAAAAGGCCGGTAGGTGGGCTCTCCAGATCTCCACTGGAGGAGCATCAATCCCTAACAGGGGACTTTGCCCGGTGTGGTAGGCGTCGTATTGAAACATCGGCCAGGGCGTGACCGCAGAACCGGGCAGGTATTGAGCGTGCGTTGGGGCTGACGCTGTTATGAGAATCAGTGACAGCATCGCGCTGGCAGCAAGTCTTTTCAACCAACTCGGCTCCATACTTGCCACTCCCCTCTGGTTCCTGAACTGGCGATGGCTTGTGCAGGCAGTGTCATACAGCCGGTTTCAAGGCGCCACGACCGCCGCAGGGGCAGTTTGGCTCAGTGTGTGATGGGTGTTGGGTTGCTGGCTTGCCAGACGCGCTAGATTGATTTTTCCCACCGCTCCAGCAGTTCGTAGTCCGTAAATCCCATCGCTTCATACAGCGCGTGCGCCGCAGCCCCAAACGACGCCACCAGCGCCAGCGTCGCCCCCAGGCGCTGTGCCCGGCGCAGGCCCTCGGCCATCACGGCCCGGCCCAACCCGCGCCGCTGATGCTCGGGCGCCGTGCCGACCGGCTCGAACGTGGCGGTGCGCGTCACGTCGTCGAACCACACCGTGCAGAACGCCGCGTGCTCGCCGCTCTCGGCCACCGCCACCAGGTCCAGGTCGCGCCGGTAGAGCGGCGCGCGCTGCAGGTTGCGGTACCACGTCCAGCCCTGGTATTTGTCGTCGGGCTCGTTGGGGTGGAAGGCCCGCCACGAGACCCAGCTGCGCCGCGGCAGCTCGTCGGCGTCTCCCAGCGCCCGCACGGTGTACCCGGGAGCCACTGCCGGGGCGTTCGTTGGAACGCCCTCGGCCTCGATTGCCCGGCGCCGTTGGTATTCGGGCCACTCGCCCCTGGCGTAGCCGCGGCTCGCCAGCAGCGCCTGCAGCGTCGGGTCGAAGGCGCCAGCCCACACGCACAGCCGCCGCCGGCCATCCGCGCCGGCCCCCGCCAGGCTCGTTTCGGCCTGCTTTACCATCGCGGTCAGCAATTCGGGCGTGTGCCAGGCCGGGTGCGTCTGCAGAAAGGCCTCGCCGCGGCCCTCGGGGTTCAGCACGGCCACGGTCTCGCCCTCGGCCTCCCACAGCCAGACGACGTCTTCCGGCCGGAAGTGCTCGATGTTCTCGTTGCCGTGCCAGCGCCAATAGTCCCAGCGCACGACATTCCAACTATGGTCGCGCCGGCTGTGGCTTCGAACACGCGGCGCAGAAAGGCGCGGATGCGCCAGTAGTCGCTTTCGTCTTGATAGCTGCGGAGCGTAAGCATCGGGTCCACCTTGATTCGGCGCTGTCTCAGGGATGCACTATCCTATGGGTTCTACGCGCCAGGCGGGGGCGCGGTTGCGGGGTTGTGATCAGGCCAGCCCGTGCCTTTACGATTCTACCGGCGCGCCGTATGATGGCCCTGGCCGAGCCGCGCGGCGCCGGCCGCCGAGCCAGCCTCCAGGATGAGGCCCAACCAACGCAAGGACACCCCATGAAGCGCTCCGAAATCAATCGCATTCTGCGCGACGCCGAGGCCTTTATCCGCGAGCACGGCTTCCACCTGCCGCCCTTCGCCTATTGGACCCCTGACGACTGGCAGCGCCAGGCCCCCGAGGCGCGGGAGATCGTGGAGCGGCGGCTCGGCTGGGACGTCACCGATTTTGGCTCGGGCGACTACGCCCGCTGCGGGCTGTTCCTGTTCACGCTGCGCAACGGCGACCTCGCGCGGTTGAGCACGGGGCGGGGCAAGCTCTATGCCGAGAAGCTCCTGGTGGTCGACGTGGATCAGGTGACGCCGCCGCACTTCCATTTTACCAAGACCGAGGACATCATCAACCGCGGCGGCGACCGGCTGGTCATCCAGGTCTATAACTCGACGCCGGACGAGGGCCTGGCCGACACTCCGGTGACGGTGCAGGTAGACGGGCAGGCGCGGACGGTGCCCGCCGGCGGCGCCCTGTCGCTGCTGCCGGGCGAGAGCATCACCGTGCCCGACCACCTCTATCATGCCTTCTGTGGCGCCGACGCGCGGGTGCTGGTGGGCGAGGTCTCGCTCGTCAACGACGACTTCACGGACAACCGCTTCTACGAGCCGCTCGGGCGTTTCCCCGCCATCGTCGAAGACGAGCCGCCGCTGTATCACTTGGTAGGGGATTACAGCGCCTGGGCCCGGTCCACGGACTAACCCGCAGACGCGCTGCTTGTGGGCGCGGGCGCCGTCTCACGCCGCAGCCAGCAGCGCGCGCGTGTTGGCCAGGGCCTCCGGCAGATCGTCCACGCAGCCGGGCTTGATCTCCAGGATCAAATCGCCGGCGTAATTCGGCAGGCGCGCGAACACCTCCCGCAGCGGGATCGTGCCCCACCCCGGCGCCAGGTGCAGATCGGCCTCGCCAAAGGCCCAGCGGTTGCGCTCCACAGGCTCGCCCCGGTCGAGCTGGCCGAAGTTGTCGTTGACGTGTAGATGGCGCACCCACGGCGCGGCCTGCGCCACGGCCTCGAGGTAGTCGAAGCCGACCGCGTTGGCCGCCAGGTACAGGTGCGCGACGTCCAGCGTCAGGCCCACCTGGGGATGGTCCACCGCCTCGAGCTGGCGCACGATGTTGGGCAGGCACAGGCGGGCGTGGTGGCGCGTCAGCGCTTCCGGGCCGGCCCCGGCCGACCGCAGCGCCGCGTATTCCCACAAGTGCGGGTCACCGTTTTCGACCCCGATCATTACGCCCGCGCCGGCAGCCAGCGGGGCCAGCTCGCGCAGGGCGCGCACCTCCTGGGCCGCGCCGGCGGTCAATTCCTCGTCTGTCAGCAGTTCGCGCCGCGCGCCCACGCGGACGTCATCCAACGCCTGTAGCCCGCTGTGGTACACCAGCGTCTGCGCGCCCAGAGCGCGGCAGAACTCGATCTGGGCGCGCATGATGCGGGTGACCAGCGCGTGCCGCGGGTCGTATGCCAGGTTAAGCCGCTCGATCCCGTGCACGCTGTAGCGCAGATTGAGGGGGCGCAGCGTCGCGAGGACGCGCTCGGCCCGCCGCTGGTGGAGCTGCCCGGCCACGATGACGCCCAGCCAGGCCAGGTCGAGCTCTACCTGGGCAAAGCCGAGATCCGCCATCTGGCCCAGCAAGGTTTCGAGCGAGGCCACGCGCTCGTCAAGCCACGATGGCTCCATGGAAATGCCAATTGAGCGAACGTTGATCATCGGGTCCTCCAACGTCGGTTGTTTGGGACGCTGCCGCCCGGCGTAGCCGGGCGGCAGCGCAGATCGGGCGCTTCGCCAGCGCGTTGGTCACCGGCATATCCGGCGGCTGGTGGTGTGAGCTGCACAGGATGAAGCCGCCGCCGGCCCCCAACACCGGCGCCCGTTCGCGCACCTCGGCCGGCGTGCTGCGCGGCAGCGTCTGGGTAATGTTCCCGCCGCCGTGGAAGCACAGCCGGTCGCCATAGGCGGCTTTGATCTGCGCCAGGTCCATCCCCTTAGCGTCGGGCTGGGTGGGTTGAACACGTCGATGCCCAGCTCGATGAAGTCGGGGGTCCGCGACCAGACCGAGACGTCGCCATGATCCTTCACCGGCTTGCCGTGCGCCCGCGCCAGCTGCGCCCGCCGCACGAAGTCGCGCCACAGGGTGTTCGAGATCATCAGCGACGCCCGTGTGGCCACGTCGTCGTAGAAGTATAGCAGTTCGATCCGGCCGCCAACAGCGCGCTTGCCAATTCCATCACATCGGCCGGGCCAACGCCTCCTGCCGGGCTGCCTGGGCGACGGCTCCAATCGCCAGGTCACTTGCGCCGCGCGGCGCCACTCGCTATCCTATTGGCGAACCGTCTGCCCGCGGAGCTGCCTGGCGTGAAGCGCAGAGCCGAACCCGAGCTCGACTGGACCTTTTCGGCCGCCCCCGCGGAAGAAGCGCCCGCGCTCGTCCCCGCCCTCCCGCGCCAAACGCCCGCCCCGCCGCCGCGCCCGCTCCGGCGCTGGCTTCTCCCGGCCGCGGGCCTTCTGACCTTGGTCCTGGCTAGCTCGGCCGTCGTCTACGTGCGCCAGGGCTGGAGCGCACTCGAAACCCAGGTGGGGCACGAGATCCGCTACGAAGACCTGCAGGCCCGCGCGGGCGCCGTCGATCTCGTCCTGGCCTTGCAGAGCTCGGCGGATGACGCCTGGCGCGATCTGCGCGCGGCCGAAACCGCGCTGGGCTGGCCCGCCCCCGCGCCGGCGCCCAACTTGGTGCCCTTGGCCGGCCCGCCCCAGGTGGGCGCCCTGCAGGCGCTCGGCAACCACCTCTTCGAAGCCACCGTCACGCGCCGCTATGCCGACGCCGCCGGCCGCGCCGCGGCCTTTGAACTGACGCAGCGCTACCGCAACCTGGGCCCTGGCCTGTGGGAGCGCCTGCCGCCCGACCTCGAAGTGCTGCAGCCCCTCGCCACGTGGACCGCCCCCCGTCTGCAGGCCACCTTTCCGCAGGTTGATGGCGCGCTGCTGAGGCCGCTGCTGCCGCGGGTGGAGGCGCTGCTCGAACAGGCTTGCCGCGATTGGGACTGCCAGCCCGAGATGATGGTGACGGTGAAGTTTTCCAGCGCGCTGCGCGACCTGCAGCCCGTGGACCTGCCGGCCCACGCCGCCGATCCGGTGGACGGCAGCTACCCGATCGTATTTGACCTGCCGGCTACCCTGCCGCGCTACCCGCCGCGCCTGGTCTGGCCGGCGCCGCGGCTGGCCGGCCTGCCGCACGACCAAGACGCGGCCGAGGCGCTAGTCCGCGCCCTGGCCGCGGCGGTTCTGGCCAACCTGGCCGAGCAGTTGTCCGGCCAGAGCCGCTGGCCGGGCGACTTCTTCCTCGACGCCCTGGTGGCCCGGGCCGAGATCCGGCTGGGCCTATCAGTCCCGCCGACCTACACCGCCACCGCCGACGACTACGTGCCCATTGACAGCCTATGGCGCCAGCCGGGTGGAAGCGCTAGCCTCAGCCGCGCCGACGCCCTGCCCTTCCAGCGCCAGGCTCTAGCCTTCCTCGAGGCCACGTTGGCCGGCCAGCCGCCCGCGGCCGACGGCGAGCTGCTGCGCGCGCTGCGGCAGCCGGGCGCGCAAGAGACTGGCCGGCCAGTCGGGTTGGTCCCCTGGCTGGAACCCGTCATCGGGCCCGGCGCGGCGTTCTTGGTGGAGCAGCGCGCCGTCCGTTTTCCCCAACTGCCCAGGGCCGGCTCGCCCTTTGCCTGGTCGGGGCTGGAGGGGATGCGCCTGGCCTGCCTCGGCGGCGCCTCGCTGGTGCGCGGCGGCCGGCGGCTTCCCCTGCCGTTTCACGCCTCACGCTATGGCTTCAGCGGCCCGACGTTCTCACCCGGTGGGCATTACCTCGCCGTGGCGGAATTCGGCGACCAACTGGCAGTGCCCCCGGTGCTGCCGCGCCTCAGCGTGTATGACCTGCAAACCGAAAGCCTGGCAACGACGGCCGAGGGCCGCTTGGTAGCTCTATTGGGCTGGGCGGCCGATGACACCCTGCTGTATTGGCTGAATCCATCAGAAGAGATCGATCTTGCAGTGACTTCGACGGGGGCCCCGCCCGCGGCACAGCCGGCCAGCGTGCTCATGCGCTACGACCCGGCCGCGGGCACGAGCGAAGCGGTGCACACCCTGGACGTCATCCAGGACCTGGCCTGGAGCCACGACCGCACCGGCCTATACATTACCACCCGTGACCCGCTCGAAGTCGAGCCGCTGGAGATCGGCTGGCTGCCCGCCGGCGGCCGGCCGGCCAACCGCCTCCCGGTTGAGCCACTCGTCACCGGCGGCCGTAATCCGCTGCCCGCTCCCGATGGCCAAACGCTGGCCTACGTCCGCCTGGCGGCCACGGGCAGAGTCCGCGAGCCGGCCGAGGCCGTCGTCCTCTACGATCTGGACCAGGCAACGTCTACCCCGCTGGTGACGATGGACGACCTGATCGTGGAGACCCCCTTCGGCCCTGTCGCACCCATCGACCTGTCGCTGGCCGCCTGGTCCCCTGACGGCCAGCGCCTGGCCATCACCGTCGCCTACGGGTCTTCTCGGCGGCTGTTCACCATCCGGCGTGATGGCAGCGGCCTGACTGAGCAGGCGCGGGTTGAGGGCGAGGCCTCTTGGCTTTACATCCTGGGCTTCTCCGCCGACAGCCGCTACCTGGCCTATGCCGCCGTGCCTCCCGGTGAGCGTTCGCCGCTCAGCGTGCTCGACCTGGAGACCCGCTCCGTCAGCGAAGTGCAATACACCCTCCCCGGCGCCGCCGCCTGGTCACCTACCGGCCACGTGCTGGCCCTCGCCGGGGAGGACGGCGTCCACCTGCTCGACCTGGCCACCAGCCGCCGCCGCTGGGTGGCGTTCGGCAATTGCACGAGCGTTGCCTGGTAGCCGTGCCCCCTAGCGCTTGTATGAGCGGACCTGCCCCCGCGAACGCAGGGGGTTGCAGCCGCGATCCCCTCCTCCCCCTGCACATGCCCCGCTCATGGCTTTCGGCACTAACACCCATGACCTGCCTGCCCTTATCATAGCGCCAAGGCGGGTCGACCTTTCACTACGAAGGAGCTGCGATGAAGCCAACGGTTGCCGTCCCTCGCGTTACCCGGCCATCAGCGCCGTCCCGGCTGGCACGCGGACTTCGCTGGCTTGTGCTTGGCTTGGCCGCCCTGTTGCTGTCCGGCCTCGTCTATCAGCAGCTAGGCGCCTGGGCCGATGCCCGCGCGCTGCCGCCGCCAGGCCGCCTCGTCGACGTCGGCCAGCCCGGCGCAGCCTATCGCCTGCACCTGTACTGCACGGGCGAGCGCGCCGCCGGCCGTCCCACGGTCATCCTCGACACCCTCTCGGGCGGCAGTTCGGCCCTGTGGGCCCTGGTGCAGCCGGTCGTGGCCGAGCACGGCCGAGTCTGCGCCTACGACCGCGGGGGCTGGGGCTGGAGCGATGACGGCCCCGCGCCGCGCGACGCCGAGCAGAATACCCGCGAGCTGCACACACTGCTCGAGCGCGCCGGCGAGCCCGGTCCCTACGTCCAGGTTGGGCATTCGCTCGGCGGCCTGTATGCGCGCGTCTACGCCGCCCGTTATCCTGAGCAGGTGGTAGGTGTGGTCCTGGTCGATGCCGCGCACCCCGACCAAGCCGGCCGCCTGCCGGCCGAGAACCTGGCGCAAGCGGCCGCTTTCGAGCGCCAGTTGCCCTTCTTTTCCGCGCTCACCCGCCTGGGCGTCATGCGGCTGTACTTCGCCCTGGGCGGCACGCTCGACTTCGAAGACCTGCCGCCCGACGCCCACGCCGCCGTGCAGGCCTTCTGGTCGCTGCCGCGCCAGTGGGACAGCCAGCGCCGCGAGGCCCTATATCGGACCGCCACGGACGCCCAGGCTCGCGCGGCAGGTGATCTCGGCGGCCGGCCGCTGATCGTGGTCACGGCTGGAACCGGCTCGTCTCCCGAGTGGCTGGCGCTGCAGGCTGACCTGGCGGCGCTGTCGACCAACAGCGCCCAGCGCGTGGTGGCCGAAGCCACGCACGGCTCGCTGGCCCTCAACCCCGCCCACGCGCGGCTGACGGCCGAGGCGATCCTCGACGTGGTCGGGGCCGCGAACAACGGCGACCCGGTGCAACCCTAGCGCGAGAGGGCTGAAGCGCATTGCAGTGGATGGCAACCGAGCGCGCCGCCCAGGCGGCGCTGAACATCCACCCAGCAAACAAACAGCAAGAAAGCAGGCCGTCTCAAGACAGCGGCTGCCAGAGCAGGGCCAGGCCGATGGCCAGCGCGGCCAGCAGCGCCCCGAGGGCGGCAAAGGCCACGCTGATCTCGGTCGTCTCCTCGCGCGTAACGAAGTAAGTGGGCAGGTTTTCAAACACCTCCACCAACTCGCCGGAGCTGGTGGCTGCGTAATACTCAGCCCCGGTCAGCGCGGCCACGTTCTGCAGCGTCACCTCGTCGATGCCGCGCATGAACCCTCCCCCGCTGCCGAAACCACTGCCCCCGCCAAACCCGCCGCCGCCGAAGCCGCTTTCGCTCTGATACTGCGCGCCGCAGAACGGCATGGAGACGATTTCGCTGGCGGTGCCAAACCCGATGGTGTACACGCGCACGCCCCGGTCGGCGGCCTGCTGGGCGGCCAGCAGGGGCGACGGCCCGGAGTTGCTGGCCCCGTCGGTCAGCAGCACGATGATGTCGGGCACGTAAAAGCCCTCGGGCACTGGGGTCGGCGCCGGCCCGTCCGAAAACACGCGCAGGCTAGGCGCGACGCTCGGGTCGGCTTCGGCAATCGCGTCGATCGATTCGAGGATGCCGCTGCCGATGGCCGTGCGCCGCGCGGTGTTGAGGCCGCGGATGGCGGTTTCCAAGGCGGCCTGGTCAGTGGTCGGCGGCTGGACCGTTTCGGCAAAGCCGGCGAAAACCACCAGGCCGATGTGCGCGCCGGCTGGCTGGCGGCGGACGAACGACAGCGCGGCCTCCTGGGCCGCCACCAGGCGGTTGGGCGCGATGTCGGTCGCGCACATGCTGCGCGAAATATCGATGGCCAGGATGACGATCGACTGGTTGACCGGCACTTCGACGGTGGCAACCGGCCGCGTTATTGCCAGCACCAGGCTGGATAGCGCGGCCAGGAACAGGCCAAACGGCGCGTGCCGCCGCCAGGCGGCCGTCTGCGGCAGGGCGGCGCGCACCAGCGCCAGGCTCGAATAGCGCACGGCAAAGCGCCGCCGCCGGCGCAGGGCCCAAACATAGGCCGCGATGGTCACCGGCACAATGGCCAGCAGGATCAGAAAACTCGGCCAGAGGATGTCCATCGGCTACCTCATGACCCCTCGCAACGGCCGCCGGCTTATGGCAGCCTCCCGAACCAGAGCAGCGAAATCGCGCTGCCGATGAGCCAGACCAGCAGGCTGGCGCCGGCCAGCAGAGAAGTGACTTCCATTTTCTCCGGCTTGACGACCAACTGGGGGTTGATGTCGGCATAGATAGCGCGTAGGGCGTCCTGGTCCTGGGCGTTGTAATAGGCGCCGCCAGTCGCGTGCGCGATGAGCTGCAGCAGAGCCTCATCGAGCTGGGTGTGCACCGTGAAGCCCTCGATCTCCAGGTCGGCTCCCTGCGGGCTGCCCACGCCCACGGTGTAGATGCGCACGCCGCGCTCGGCTGCCGCCCGGGCTGCTGCCAGCGGGTCTGGCGCGATGTTGTTCTCGCCGTCAGTCAGCAGCACGATCATGGCAGAGCTATAGGCGCCGTCCGGAAACGGGGTGGGCGCTGGGGTGACCAGGGCAGAGGCGTTCTGCCCCCCCTCGCCGGCTCCGCCGGCCGTGGCCGCGTCCAGCGCGCTCAGCGCCGCCAGGATGCCGCTGCCCAGCGACGTGCCGCGCTCAGGGTTCAGCCGTTCGATGGCGGTCAGCACCTCGCCGCGGTTGTCCGTCGGGGGCTGCACCGTGATCCCGCCGTCGCTGAACACCACCACACCAATCAGCACGCTTTCGGGCTGGCGCTCGACAAAGGCGCGCGCCGCGGCCTTGGCCGCGTCCATTCGGGTCGGCTCGATGTCGGTCGCCGCCATGCTGCCCGAGGCGTCAAAGGCCAGCAGCACCGTGCCCTCCACGCGCGGCAGGCTGACGGTGGCCTCCGGTCGGGCCAGGGCGATCATCAGGATGGTGAGCCCCCCCAGGAACAGCCCGGCTGGCAGGTGGCGCTGCCAGGGCAGCCGGCCGCCGGAAACCGCCTGCGCCAGCCCCAGGCTGCCATAGCGCGCCGCCAGCCGCTGCCGCTGCCGCTGCCGGCGCGCGTACAGCGCCGCCAGCAGCGGCACGATCAGCAGGCTTCCCAGCATGGCGGGCCAGATAAACGACATCGCACAATCTCTGCTAATGCCGCCGTCGCTGCCGGCGGGCGGCAAAGCGCACGATGGCATGCACCAGGTCCCCTTCGGTCGATAGTGCCAGCGCGTCCACGCCGGCGCGCCGTAGGGCGCCGTTCAGCTCGGCTTCGCGCTGCCGGGCCGCCTCCGCGAAGCGCTCCCGGAAGCGTCGGTCGTGCGTGTCGACGTAGAGCTGCTCGCCGGTCTCGGCGTCTTGCAGGATCAGCGCGCCCAGGTCGGGCAGCTCCATTTCGCGCGGGTCCCACAGACGCACCGCCAGCACCTCGTGCCGCTGGGTCAACAGCCGCAGCGGCCGTCCCCAGCCTGGCGCGCTGATGAAGTCCGAAACCAGGACGACCAGGGCGCGCCTGCGGATGGTGTGCAGGCCAGCCTCGAGCAGCGGGGTCAGGTTGGTCAGGGGGGTCTGCGGCGCCGGCGGGTGCTTGAGCAGGTCATTGATCAGGCGCAGCACGTGCAGGCGGCCGCCGCGCGCCGGGACGATGCGCTCCACGCGCCCGCCGGCCTGGCCGCTGTAGAACAGCGCGCCCACGCGGTTGCCGTGGCGCGTCAGCAGGCGCGCCAGCGTGCTGACGAAGTCGATCAGCACGCCGCGTTTCAGGTTGTGCGGGCTGCCGAAGTCCACCGACGGGCTCAGGTCGAGCAGGAACCAGGCCGTGATCTCGCGGTCTTCCACGTACTGGCGCACGTGCGGCGCGTCCATGCGCGCCGTCACGTTCCAGTCGATGTAGCGAATATCGTCCTCCGGCTGATACTCGCGCAGGTCAGCGAAGTCGACCCCGTTGCCGTAGAACAGGCTGCGATAGTCGCCCTGGAGCAGGCCGTCCAGCCGGCGGATGACCTGCCAATCGAGGCGCTGCAGGATGCGCTCAGGCGTTGGCGCGGGCTGGAACGCGCTCATGCAGCGGCGCCACCGGAATAGGGATGCGGTCGAGGATCTTGGCCAGCAGGTCGTCGCTGCTCACGTTTTCGGAGAGCGCCTCGTACGACAGGACCAGGCGATGGCGCATCACGTCCAGCGCCAGGTCGAGGACATCCTGGGGCAGGGCGTAGGCGCGCCCGCGCACCAGGGCCAACGCTCGCGCCGCCAGGATCAGGTTGATGGAAGCGCGCGGGCTGGCGCCGAACATGATGTAGCGCCCCAGGTCTTTCAGGCCGTGGTCTTGCGGCCGGCGGGTGGCGGTGACCATGCGCACCGCGTACTCGATCAGGGCCGGATCGACGTAGACCTGGTCGGCGGCCTGCTGCAAGGCCAGCAGGTGCTCGGGCGCGAGCGCCTGCTGCACCGGCGCCAGCCGGCTGGTCATGCGCTCGACGATGACGAACTCCTCCGTCGGGCTCGGGTAGTCGACCAGGACCTTGAGCATGAAGCGGTCCACCTGGGCTTCGGGCAGCGCGTAGGTGCCCTCGGTCTCAATCGGGTTCTGGGTGGCCAGCACCAGGAACGGGTTGGGCACGGCAAAGGTCTCGCGCCCGATAGTCACCTGGCGCTCCTGCATCACTTCCAGCAGCGCGCTCTGCACCTTGGCCGGCGCGCGGTTGATCTCGTCGGCCAGCAGCAGGTTGGTGAATACCGGGCCGAGCGAGGTGGTGAACTCGCCGGTCTTCTGGTTGTAGATGCGCGTGCCCACCAGGTCGGCCGGCACCAGGTCGGGCGTGAACTGGATGCGCTTGAACTCGCCGCCGATGGCCTCGGCCAGGGCCTTGATGGCCATGGTTTTGGCCAGGCCGGGCACGCCTTCCACCAGGATGTGTCCGCGCGCTAACAGCGCTACCACCAGCCGCTCCAGCAGGTGGTCTTGCCCGACGATGATTTTCTTGACCTCGTAGAGCAGGCGCTCCATGGGCCTGCTGGCCGGCGGCTGTGTGCTTGGCTGCATGAACGTTCTCCTTTTTTGGCGTCACAGCGGCGGCGTCTGCCATCAAACGTCGCCGCAGCCGGTCCGGGCGCGTCCGCTGCCGGCTGGGGGCTATTGCCGCCGGCTGTAGCGGGGCCTATCCCCGCTATCTATCGTCGGCCGCGCGTCCGCCGCCACTTCGGGACGCCGTCGCGCCGGCCGGCCTAGTAATTCGGCAGGCCGGCGGCGCCGCCGGCCACGTCAATCGGCACGGCGAAGCCGATGCCGATAAAGAATTCCTGCTCAGTGGGGTTCACGAGCGCCGTGACGATGCCGATCACCTGGCCGTCGCGGTTCAGCAGCGGTCCCCCCGAATTGCCGGGGTTGACGGCCG
>JADLEU010000296.1 GCA_020845955.1 Anaerolineales bacterium | reverse complement strand
TGGCCAGCCGGTAGGCGGAGTCGTATCCGTAGCTGGTGGTGACGCCGTTCGGCAGGGCGGCGGTGAGCAGTTGGCTGGCGGTGCAACTGATGATTGGCTATGTGTTTTACGGCGTGGGGGTAGCTGAAATGTCTAGCCACGTTTGTGACTGTCCGGCTTGTTGCCACCACTCCTTCGCTGCCACCACAATACGGGGATTACCATCCTCGTCCAGCGTGTAACCGGTACTGTCAACATCCGGGAACTCTTGCACTGCAAGTATGCTGATTGACTTTGCGCATGCGATTGCCACACCCTGGTCCGCATCGTCGAGAGCCGCAGCAAGCGCAGGCACTGCTGACACGTTTCCGATATTGCCCAGTGCGCTGGCCGCCTCCCGACGAGTCTGTATGGCAGGATCATCTAGTAACAGAACGACGAGAAGTGGCAGAGAAGCCTGCGCGTTTGGCCCAATCGATCCAAGAGCGTTTGCGGCCGCCTTTCGTACGTCTGAATTCCTATAATATAGGTTTCGCGTCAGAGCGGGAACTGCAGGTTCAGCAATGGATCCCATGGCAGCAAGGGCATTTGCCGCCCCAATCCGGGCTTCGTCATTCGCACTAGATAGGACTGCTATCAGGTCGGTTACTGAACTTGGTGCTGTGGGCACTGGTGAGTTTGAGAACTCGCTCACGGACGTTGGCGACACGGCCGTCGGCTGATGGCTGCTGCATCCGATAAGAACAAGGCACGTGGCTAAACACATCACTCTTATTGTTGGCCTTTGTGCTTCAGGTAATTGCATGCCTGACCTGCGCTTTCTCAGTAGCCTGTGGTTGGGGTGATGTCGGCCATTCGGCTATCGTGCCCACCAACTGGCATGCGTGTATTTTGTGAAATCTGCGGTAACAAACAGCCGGTCCCTTACGGTCCAGGAGATCGTGAAATCAAATTCGTGCGCTCGGCCCGCGTCGATTAGCGAGATCTCCCATTCGTGCGGAATCCACACCGTAGTGCCCTCAACGCCAAACGGAAATGGCGTCAGTGTGCCCGCATACCATTGGTATCGATCGGCAATGTTGTAGTTGGCGCTGTAGTTGATCAAGTATCCATTCAGGTTACAGCTGAAGTGCCCTTTTGCCGTGAATGTGCCATCAATGGTGACATGACCAAAAGCAGCCCAATAGCCCAGGTCTCGCGCCCGAGGTAAGAGGCCTCGGGTTTTGGATGGATCATTGAAGTAGTGATCTGCTCCGAGTAGGGTCACAGGTCCAGCCGAGAATGGGCGTTCATCTGAGGTTGCTACGGCTCTAACATGGTTGCCAATGAAATCGTGCAGAAGCGGTACAACGAAATCTGCTTCATCCCTGCTTGCTGGTTCCCCAAACTGCCCAGTCGCTCTCGCTATGCCGGGGTCGTTGACAAAGGGATCCCCTTGAGGAAGTATGATTGTCAATGAGTTTCCACCACCAAACAGGAAACGTGATAGCATCGTAGCTGCCCATGCATAACCTAATCCACCTTCACTATAGGCGCCTCCGCCCGACCAGTATTTCGCAAAGCCCGCACCTGCAATTGCTGCAAAAAGCTGCTCGCGTGCCGCCAATACGGTTGGATCGTCGTCAAGGCCATTTGATTTTTCACACAGCGAACGGAAATACCAGTCCCACTGTGAGCAATCGACTCTTGGTGAATAGCCTGTGGGATCAGTCAGATTAGCAGGATTGGCGTAGGCATATTGCCAGGCATTGAGTGACACCGGTCTTACGCGACTGCCCTTACATTAAGTTGCCCCTCCGGTGCCTGAAAACGGGCACTCCTGATGGTAAGCTACGAGCGCAGAAACCCGCCAAGGTTCGCGCCTATGCTCACCATCAGGAGGCCACTCATGGTACCCGAAATCGAGCAGTTCCAGAAATGGCTGCGCCGCCAGCGCCCGCACACCTCGACTTACCTCCACTACACCAGCGATCTGCGCTTCTTCTTCACCTGGGCCGATAAGTCGCCGGGCCAAATCACCGTCCGTGATGTAGACGCCTACATCGAGCACAGCCGCGAGCGTGGGCACAGCATCGCTACGGTCAATCGCCGCCTGGCCGCCCTCGGCGCCTTCTACCACTTCCTTGACCTCCAATCCGACGACGCGCCGCCGTGCCCCGTCGTTCCGAGGCGCCACTTCATCCACCAGGGCGAGGCGCTGCCGCGCGATGTCGAAGACGCCCAGCTTGAACGCTTCTTCGCCGTCGTCACCCATCCGCGCGATCGGGCCATGTTCTTGCTCATGCTGCGCTGCGGGCTGCGGATGGGCGAGGTCCGCAATCTCTCGCTGAACGATCTGTATCTGCAACCCGCCCCCGGCAGCCTGCCGCGCCTGTGGCTGCACGGCAAGGGTGGCAAGCAGCGCGTGGCCTACCTCTCCCGCCAACCTCTGGCGGCGCTCACGGCCTGGCTCAAAGTGCGGCCAGTGGTCGAAGAACAGGCTGTCTTTCTCAATCGCTTCGGCACGCGCATCAGCGTCACCGGCATTCAAGACCGGCTGGCCCACTACTGCCGGCAGGCCGGCGTGTGGATCACCTGCCACCAGTTCCGCCACACATTCGGCCGGCACCTGACCGAGGCGCGCGTGCCGGTTACCACGCTGCAGCGCCTGTTGGGCCACGCCCGGCTCAAGACCACTGAAATCTACCTGCATCTCTCCGACCAGCAGCTCCAGGCCGACTACGACGCTGCCATCGCCGAAGTGACCAGACGTCTGCCGCTGGACACGAAGGCAGGTGTGGCATGAGCCCCAGGCGCGGTTTCAAACGGCCGTTCAAGTTCAAGAACCGCATCCCGTCCGATCCCGCCCTCAAGCGCATGGGCGATTGGCCGGCGTGCAACCAGGAGTTCTACCAACAGTTCTACTTCTGGCTGTCCCACGGCAGCTATGCCAAGCATACGGTGAGCTGCTACGGGACCGCCGCGCGCGCGGCGCTGGGGCTGCTGGACAAGCCGTACTGGGAGATCGACGCCGCCGACCTGGCCCGTGTCTACGAACACCTGGCGGCGCGGACAACGAGCGTCTCGGTGCGTGCAGCACGCAAAGAGGGGTTGGACAAGCTCGACCAGTACCTGGCCCAGTGCCGCGGCGAGCCCGAACGGGCCAGCCGGCGCCGCAAGGTCCACCAGGTCAACTGGCCCTACTACCTGCACTCCCTCCCCGACTGGCTGGGAGATGACGTCCGGGTGTACCTCGCCCACTGTCGCAAGAACTGGAAGCCGTCTGAGCAGCACCAGCGCTCGCTGGAACTGTTGAGCAAGCTCACCACCGTCCTGCGCTCGATGACCGCCGGCGGCCCGTTGCACGACCTGCGCGACCTGACCCCGAACCGCTGGGAAGACCACCTGGCCGCGCGCCTGGCGGCCGGCATCGGCACCGTCACGCTCAACAGCGACATGCGCCATCTCCAGACCTTCCTGCGCTTCCTGGCCGAGGGTGGGCGTCAAATCTCCCAGCGCATGCTGCGCGTGAAGATGATGCCCCACAGCCAGCACCTCCCGCGCGACGTGCCCCCGGAGCAATTGCGGCGCCTATTGCAGGCGGTCGAGCAAGCAGCGTCCGATGGCAACGCGACCATCCGCGCCTTGGCAGTCATGAACCGGGCCTGGATCCTGCTCATGCTGCACAGCGGGCTGCGCACCGGCGAGATCCGGCGTTTGCGCCTGGGCGACATCGACTGGGAAAACCGGCGAATTCGGATCGAGCAGTCCAAGGGGCTGAAGGACCGGTTGGTGCCGCTCAGCGGGCCTACAATCCACGCGCTGCGCGCCTATCTGGGCGTGCCACGGCCAGAGATGGCGGGAAACGGCCTGGTTTTCGGGCACTGGCACCAGCCCTTGAATGGTCAGTATTGCCGGAGCCGGCTGTTGTGGTACCGCCAACGTTGCGGGGTGCAGGTCTCGCCGCACCAGTTGCGCCACAGCGCCGCCACGCTGCTGCTCAATGCCGGCGCACCCGTGTTGACGGTGCAGTTGATCCTGGGCCACAAGAAGATCGACACGACCTTGGGCTATGCCCACCTGTATGACGGCACCGCCGCGGCGGATTACTACCGGGCGATGATGCAGATCGAGGGTCAGTTGCGCCTGGCAGGGGAAACGGCTGAGGCTCCGCCCAGCCCTGGCGAGCTGGTCGCGCTGGTGGACTCGCTCCGAGGCGGGACGCTCAACCCGGCTCAGGTCGAGGCGCTGCACATCCTGCGCACCGGGATCCTGGCGCTGGCGGAAAGACAGGTTGCCTTGGCGGAGACGGCGGCATTATGAATCAGGGCCGCTCCGCGTGAGTTTATCGCTTTGGGGACAGCGCAGCAGTGAAAGACAGCGGGCAGGACCTCGCGCGAGGTCCTGCCCGGTTGCGCTGTCGCCGTGCGGCGCTCAGGTCGGTCTCCACCGGCGCCCTACCCTCCGCACAGGCATGGGGCAGTATAGCATTGTCATTGAAAGTAGAAGCGTTCGACACTTGTGACGATATCATCATCATCAAAGCAGATGCTCCATGGCCCCGCACGATTAGTTAGGAAGGGGCCAAGCAGGAAGTAATAGGCCTCACAGTATTGAGGCCCGATAAAGAACGGCCTTATCCTGAATACGCCAATCATCGCCGCCTGTTCCAATAGTTGCGCTCGAGAGGTGCCGATGGTGAATTGCTCTGCGATGTAGCTCTCGATACTGGACCAGGAGGCGTCCGTTCCTATTTTTCCCGCAACAGAGGCCGCTGCTCGGCGATCGAGGGCAATCCAGATTCCAACACCAATCGCAAGTTCAATACAATGGAGAATGATGGCCAACACTAAAGCCATCGGCAGGGTACGTACAATGCGCTTTGGCGTCATCGCCCACCCCCTGGCAATCCGCTCTCACGCGAAGTCGGTGGGTTGAGATACGGCAAGGATATGCTCCACTGATCCAACCAGTTGTCAGACAAGCCCCGGCCGATTCGGAGCGGCCAGGGTAGCGGAATGAGTATGCCTTGGGTGTTGTATTCCTCGAGGTCAAGGTCGTTCCACGGATCGAGCTTGTTTTGAATGATATAGTCAGCATCGTCCCGATGCGAGGCACCGACCTCATCCTCCAGATAGTAGCCGACGATTGTGCCCAGGACCTCAGCTTGAACCGAGAACTCATATATCCCTTGGGCCAAATGAGCGATTTCGTGGCCGAAGGTAACCACAGCTTCTGAGGAGGGATTCGGCCCGTAGTAACCGGCCAGTGTATTGTTGATGTGAATCTGATCGGGGTTTACTGTGAAGGCCTTGCTGCGTAGAGGGCGAGTGACCAGTGGTTCGAAGTAGATTTTCACACCGGTTACATACACAGACACAGGGGGACAGATCAACATGCCGGCCAACCCAGCAATGGTTAGCGCACGGTCACGCGCGTGAAAGAACTGCTCCAATCGCCTGCCGACCGGTCCGGAACTTCTTAGCGTGGCAAGGGCGTTATCTACCCATGTATCGCAGTCAGCTCCGAACGGCACCAATCCGGACTGGCAATACCAATGCCCCGATGGGTCTATTCGATTGATCGGATCGCCTTCGACATAAGCCCATCGATTGAGTGATTGAGGTCGGGTATAATCACTCGGCCAATCGTCAGCGATGAGCCGGCTGGTGTCTGGCGCCTCGTAGCCTGCGCCCGGGTAGGGCAACTTAATGTAACCCCCTGGCCGACTATCCCTAGCCATGAATCGACCCTGACTGCCTGAGTAGAATCTTGCGCGCAGGTACAGCAGTCCTGTGACCTCATCGAAGCTTTCGCCAGTGTACCCATAGCTCGTCTCCCCCGTCCCTACGCTCTCCAGCACATCGCCATAAGGCTCATACCGCCACGCCAGGGTCACGTCGCCGCTCTCGTCGGCGAGCTGCCGCACGCTGCCGAGCGCATCCGGCAGGAAGTACTCGTAGTTCGCGCCGTCGTATTGGGCGATCCGCCCGTTGCCGTACAGGTACGTGAAGCTGCCGTCGGCCAGCACTTGGGTCAGGCCGGCGGCCAGGTCGAGCGTGTAGGTGGTCGGTAACCCATTGACGATTTGGCCCACCCGGTCGGATAGTCCGTTATAAGTGAATTCAGTGACGGTCAGACCGTTCGTCGCCGCAATCAGCCGATTGGCGGCGTCATACGTGTAGGTAAATGTGCCATCGGCCAGTAGATTGCCGTTGGCGTCCCAGGTGTAGGCCTGCGAGTCCACACTGATCAGGCGGTTGGCGTCGTCGTATTCGTAGGTGGTGGTGATGGGGGTGCAGGACCCGCCCCAGCAGGCGACTTCGCTCAGCCTGTTGCCCACCGCGTCGTATTCGTAGTGGAAGTAGCTGCCATCGTCATAGTCCGCGCGCGTCAGGCGGTACATCGCATCGTAAGTATAGCTGATGGCCTGCGCTTCCAACCCGGTGCCCACGATGCCGGTGGTGGTCCCCAACCCGCTGCGGGTGAAGGCCAGCGCCGCCGCGCCGCCCGCGAAGCCGGTCACGCTGCCCCGGCCGCCCGTGGCCGTCACCGACCCACTCGCCACCGAATGCTGCGTGGCGTAGGGCTGCGGGACCGCGCCCACGATCGGCGTGAGCTGCGCCTCCAGCACCCCCGTACGGTTGCCGCTGGCGTCCACGGTGTAGGTATAGGCGCCGAGCGTCGCCAGCGCCGTCTGGTGCGTGATCGTCGCCAGCCGGTAGGCGGAGTCATACCCGTAGCTTGTCGTCACCCCATTCGGCAAGGCCGCCGTGAGCAACTGCCCGGCGGTGTCGTAGGCATAGTGGGTGGTCTGCGCCGTCCAGTCGGTCACGCCCACCAGCCGCCCGGCCAGATCGTACTGGTAGCTGGCGGTCTGCGCCCCCGGATACAGGAGCGCCGTGCGCTGCCCGGCCGAGTTGTAGGTGTAGGCCATCGGCGCCCCGATCCCGGCCTGGGTGATGGTCACCGGTCGCCCGGCCAGGTCGTACCCCCAGGTCGTCGTGCCGGTGCCGTCGCTCATCTCCGTGCGCTGGCTCAGCAAGTCGTACTCGAAGCTCACATCCGCCGTGCCGGCCGGGTAGTCAATGCCCGTCATCCGGCCGAGCAGGTCGTAGGTGTAGACGGTCTCCTGCCCGTTGGCATCGAGCAGCGCCACCTGGCTGCCAGCGGCATTGTAAGTGTAGACGGTCGTGTGCGCCAGCGGGTCGCTGGCCGTCACCTGCCGGCCCAGCAGGTCGTAGGTGAAGGTGGAGACCTTGCCCCGCCCGTCGGTGATGGTCAGCAGGTTGCCGGCTCCGTCATAGGCGTAGGTCGTGGTGACTGGCGCCTGGCTCTCGAACTGCCCGTTATTCTCCACCACCTGCACCAGCCGCCCCAGCAAATCGTACCCAAACCGGGTCTGGATACCCTTGGGGTCGGTCACAAGCACCCGGTTGCCGGCCGAGTCATAGGTCGTGACCGTCACCAGGTCTTCGTCGGGGAAGTCCGGATCGAAGACGCCGTCCACGTAGTTGGCCGTCACCGTCACCGGCCGGCCCAGGGCGTCGTACCCCGTCACCGTCAGCCGCCCCAGCTCATCGGTCTGCGTCACGACCCGCCCCAGGGCGTCGTAGGCCTGGCTGGCGGTGGCGAACACCCCGCTGGTCAGCGGCCAGGTGGTGGTGAGCAGCTGGCCCAGGTTGTTGTACCCGAACGTCGTGGTGATCCAGGTCGCCGTGCCGGCGGCGTCCACCCGGCGCTCGGCGCTGGCCGCGCGCCGCCCAAAGGCGTCGTAGACCGTCACCTGCACCAGGTTGCGGTCGGGGGCCGCGACCCCGGTGCCGTCGTAGTTGGCCCAGGCCGTCACCGGGCGGCCGGCGGCGTCGTATTCGGTCAGGGTGGTGCGGGCCTGGTCGGTGCCAAAGGCTTCGGTGGTCGAGATGACCTGCCCGGCGGCGTTGTAGGCCGTGACGCTGGTGAGCGCCAGCGCCGTGCCCGCCGCGGTGGTGGTCGTCACCGCCCGGTTGAGGGCGTCGTATTCGGTCAGCGTGGTGATTTCCAGTCCCGCTACCCCGGCATAGGCGGTGGTGGAGATGACGTTGCCGCCCGCGTCGTAGCGCGTCAAACTGGTGATGTTCCGGTCGGGGCCGGCCGACCCGCTCACATTGGTGGTGATGGAGATGGGGCGGTTGAGGGCGTCGTAGCTGGTGGCGGACGTGCGCGCCAAAGCCGTGCCGTGAAACTCGGTGGCGGTTAGGACGTTGCCGGCGGCGTCGTAGGCCGTCACCGTTTGGATATCTTCGTCGGGGAAGTCGGAGTCGAATGCGCCATCCACGTAATTGGTCGTCGTCGTTACCGGCCGATTCAGCGCGTCATACCCGGTGGTGGTCGTCTGCGCCAGGCTCGGAACATGGGCGTGGACGGTGGTGGAGATGGTATTGCCGGCCGCGTCGTACAGCAGCCGCGTCAGGTCTTGGACCTGCCCGGCCGAGGTGGTCACTGTCATGGCGACTGGGCGGTTGTTGGCATCGTACTGGGTGAGCGTCACCAACCCGAGGGTGTCGGTCAGCGCCACCGTGTTGCCCATCGGGTCGTATTGGTAGCGGGTGATCTGGTTGTAGACGCTGCCGTTGGCGGCGTAGTTCTGCGCGCCGCTGGCGTCCGTGTAGTTGCGGATGACCTGCAGCAGGCGCCCAGCCGCGTCGAAGGTATTGACGGTGATCTGCTCGGCGGCGGTACCGGCCAGGGTGGTGGTGGTGATCACCCGCCCCAGGTCGTCGTAGCCGTAGGCCGTCGCCAGCCCGGCCGTGTCGGTGATCCGCGCCAACTGGCCGAAGCTGTCGTACTGGTAGGTGGTCGTGCGGCCCAGTGGGTCGGACGTGGCCTTCAACAAGCCCACGGGGATCCCGGGATCGGTGCCGGCGGCAGTGTAGGTATAGCGGGTTGTGGACTGGAGCGTGTCCGTCATCACCGTCCGCAATGTCCCGTCGTACTCAAATGACGTTGCCTGGCCGCGGGCATCCACCACGCGCGTCATCGCATTCAGGGCGTTGTAACTCAACTGAACGGTATGGTTGGCGGCATCCGTCACGGCGGAAAGATTCGTGCCGCTAGCGCTCCACGTCATTTGGGTTGTGCGACTGAGCGGGTCCCGCACGGCGAGCGGGCGGAAATTCAGGTCGTACGCCTTTGAGATCACGCTGCCCAAGGGGGCATTGTCGTTGGTCAACTCCCTTCGGTCACCGTAGACGTGACTTTCAGCATAGCCACGCGCATCCGTGACGACGCTGGTCGTAGCGGATTGATATGAGATCTGGACAATGGGCTCGCCTTGGGCGCCTTGAGATTGCCGCCAGGCGCGACCCTGCGCGTCATAATCGGTTTTCACGATCAAATTGCCCACTGGGTCGCGGGCTTCGGTCATAAGATGCGTCGTGCCTGAATAGACGTAGGTCCAGGCCTGGTTGAGGACATCCGTGACGGTCAGGAGGTCCCCCGACGTTAGGCTATAGCCATAGGTGACCTGCCGCCCGGCGTGATCCGCGACGGTGCTCAGGCGCCCCTGTCCGTCATAGCTGAACGCCAGGTAACGCTGGCTGGCCAGTTCGGTGACCGTGATGGGCCGCGTCTGCGCATCGTAGGTGTACGAATAGACATGGCCCTGCGGGTCTGCCCAGGTCTTCAGAGTGCCGGTGATGTTGAAGGTATAGGTGGATTGGTCCGGAGCGACCAGGAGGTACTTGGCGTCCGGATCGCCGGTGGCCGTCAACGTCGCCAATACGCCGGGGAAGGGCTCATAGTCGGTCGTGAATCGATATTGGTTGGCCGTGTGCGCCTTGAACCAGATGGTCCCGGCCTCACCGCCTGGTGACGTGGGCAGGATCAGGCGTGTGTCGTGATTGTGCGTCCAGCCTGGGCTCAGGGTGCTGGTAATCATGGTCGTTGCCGGGGAGGCATAGGTGCGTTGGAGCATCAGCGGGCCGGCGACGGTCGGCAGGTTTAGGTCGACCCAGCCATAATCGAACCCGCCCGTCCGGGTGTTAATGGGATCCCCCACGTAGCCCTGAGCGCAGGGGTAGGTGCACAAGGGGTCTTCGCGCGGGTCACCTAACCCGTTCTTGGGTCCGTTGCGCGATAGGACGGAGCGATCGGGCATAGTCCCGCCGTAAGGCGTAGGCGCCTCCCACCGAAACCAGGCAATCCGCCACGAGTTACCGATTAGGATCAGTTGTTGGACTTTGAACCGAATGTATCTGGCCGGCTTGGGTGATTCAACATTGTCGTAGAATGTATCCAGGTCGCAACTGGCCGCCGCCCAAGAGCTTCGGATGGCATAGACCTGATCCCAGTTTACCCCATCCACCGAAACATGAACCCAATCATCGCCATCATGGTAAGTCTGGCCTTGAAGCTTCGTGAGGTCGAAAACCTGTCCCAGGTCGTAAACGACCCAGGCCTCTCCGTCATCCGGTGCGCTCATGGCGGCATACTGACCACTCCCATAGGCGCAATCCCCGCCTGAACTCAACGGTCTTTCAGGCTGAGTCGTGTTATCGCTACCCTCCACACTGACAAAGCCGCTGTAACTGTAGTATTCAAACAGGGGTTCATCAAGCAAGATTTCCGGCTGGCGGCCATTCAGGACGAGCGGCAAGTAGATTGGACGTGGGGCGCCAAGGCGGGTGGGTTCATCCGGTTCATTCGTCGCCGTTGGCGTCTCAGAAGCCGTTGCCGTCGGGGTTGCGCTCGGCTCGACGGTTGCGGTGGGCGCGGGACTGGCGCTGGGGGGCTCTGTGCTCGCTTCCGTTGGATCGGTTGTCGCAGTCGCCAGCGCGGTTGAGGTTTCGCCCGGCTGTGTCAAAGTCGCTTCCGTGGCTGGCGCAGCCGGATCGGGGTCGGTGGCGGTCACGCCGGGTTCATCCGTCACCGGCGGCGTGGCGGAGGGCTCCACTTGGGCAGGTAAGCCCCTCCCACGGCCATCCGCCGCACTCGCTGCGACCGCTGATCCGGCCAGGGTCAATAACAGCGATGCGATCACCAAGCCAGGGAAGAGGCGGTGTTCCCACCCACGCACGTTGAACGGCAGCCGTACGTCGTTGATACTCATGGCGCCCTCAGGCAGCCGCGACAGGCCGATCTGACTTGAACGGCGAGTGCTGACTGGTCCAGCCTGGTGTCATCGACACAAGGTGAACAAGACGGCCAAAGCGCTTAGGCCGGGTTGATGATTCTGACTACTGGTAATAGCCCCAAATCTGTATCCACGCGCTGGCCGCGTTCGCCCCGCTGATTTCAGCGATGAAGTCACCATTGGTATCCGCTGTTACGATCCCCGACCCGTCCTCGTTCGCGTTGGCAACAAGCGCCCAGACCGCCAGACTGTGGAAGCTATCACCCGTCAGGCGCTTGAGGCCGAAGAAGGTAGCGCCTCCACCGGCCGAGCTCCAGTTACCAAGGATCCGAACGTAATAAGCCTTGATGGAAGCGGTAGTTCCGGGCGCACCCGAGAAGCTGCTGACATCAATGGTATACGTGCCGGTATTCTTGGCATCCCCATCCCAGGAAGTGCTGGTCCACGGTGATGTCAGCGGCACAAAGACATAGCCCGACAGCCCACCGCAAGTCACCGTGCCGGCCTGTGCAATGGACTGCATATATTGTCCAGCGCCACAGGCACCGGTCACACGCGACTGAACCGTGGTGGAAACAACTGCAAGGGTAACATTCCCACTGGTACCGCCGCCGCTCAAGCCATAACCGGCCGTCACCCCGGTGACGTCTCCGCCGCTATCCGCGTCGGCGCCGCAGGTGACGGTGCCGTCCGAGTTGATGACGCGCAGGTAGTTCCCGGCGCTACAGGAGCTGCTGACTCGCCGTTGGAGGTAACTGGTGTCGGCACTGAGGGTCACACTGCCGCTTGCGCCCCCGCCGGCCAGACCTGTCCCGGCTCCCACGCCCGTGATGTCTCCCCCACTATCGTTGTCGATGCCGTCGGCGAACCCGGCCGGCTTGCCGGTGACGCCGGCCCAGGCCACCGCTTCCGCGCTCTCGGCGCTGCCGGCCGTGTTGGCGTTCTCGGCGTTGAGGGCGAACGGCACCGACGCCACCCGCGTGCGCGGCGTGAGCTCGTCGTCCTGGTCCACCGTCACCCCGATCCAGCGCTCCCCGTCGAACAGGTTGGCCGGCAGGGTCGTCACCGCCCCGATCAGGGCCGAGTACAGCCCGCCGGCGGTGGTGATGGTCTGGGTCTCGGTGTAGAGGGCGGTGCCGTCCACCGCGACGGCATAGACCCGGAAGGTCAGGTCATAAGTGTCGTCGGGCAGCGGATCGCCTTCACCGTCAGTGAGATAGCCTTCAAACCCCACCAGGTTGGGCACCGTGACCGGGCTGCCCAGGGGCGCTGACAGCACAGCGGCCACGTTGAGCGCCGATGCCGTCAGCGAGACGGCGAGCATGATGGCGCTGGCGGCGAAGAGGGTCTGCATGGAACGCGGGTGTCGCAGATCAGGCAGCTGCATGTTGCCTCCTATGGCCCCGATTGGCCCTATCGAGAGCGAACCCTTGGCAGGGATGCAAGGTTGCGGGCAAGACCTACCCCAGCACAGGCTGCCTAACGCTGGGTGTGAGTCTGCTTGGATACTCACTGAGCAGCGGAACAGCCGTCGTGGCGCTGTCCAGGCGGACCAACTCAGTGGCCCGTTGGTCGTGCCGAATGGGACGGAATAGCGCCGAGATTGAGCCAATCGGCCTCTGCGGCGCTAGCCGGCGCCTCAGTGACTGAATTCAGTTGTCTTGGAAACTGGACTGCCCCTACCCCTGGTGCGATAGCCGGGTCAAGACGTGCATGTTTTCCCGGCCACGGATGGATGAACGCCAGCGCACACGCGAACTCAGGTATCGCGTTGAGCCACAGCCTACGCTGCAAGCGCGTCGAGTTCAAGTGAGCATTGTTGGTCAAATCAACGACGGAAGTAATATGCCTTGCCGGGGGAGGCGATGCACTGGTCGGCACATGCGCGAACATGCCGCGCGCAACGTGGTGGCGACGGATGAGCCCGGCTTCAAGCTAGCCAAGCCCGTCCGAATTCAGGCGTGGATGGAATTGCGCACAGGCTGGTCTTGCAGCGCAGAGGCGCGGCTATCTGGATGGCCGTCTGGCCGCGGGCATCGGCCACCACGCCCCAGCAGCGGCGCAAGGCAGAAGCGTCCGGCGCCAGCGTGACCCGCCCTTATCCCACATTCCGACGCCCTTGTCGGAGACGGCACCAGGGTGGCAGCCGGGGAGCGGGTGTTCCCGCCCGCGTCTCAGACGGCGCGGGCGAGGACCAGCAGGCGCGGGGCGCCATCGGCATAGGGCGAACGGTCGTAGTCGCCATAGAGGTGCTCCAGCGCCAGGCCG
>JADLEU010000295.1 GCA_020845955.1 Anaerolineales bacterium | reverse complement strand
GGTAGCGCATCCACACTAGCCGGTCGAGGGCATCATACTGCCATTCGGTCTTGAACGCGCCCCCCACCCCCACAACGGTGCGCGTCTCGGCCACCACCCGCCCGCGCCCGTCGTAGCTCCAGGTGGTCGCGTTGCCCGCGCCCAGCGGCCCTTCCATCTTGGTGCGCCGGCCCCAGCCTTGGTTGCCGCCGGCGATCTCGTCGTACGTATAGCAGTAAGTATAGCCCCCGCAGCCCGGGTCGGCCGGCCGGGCAGCGCCAACTGCGCGTACAGCGTACCACGCTGCCAGCGCTGCAGCCCCGGCTGCCGCTGCTCCGCTCCAAACCACCAGTCTGCGCCGCATGTCGCCGGCCATTCCCCACCGTGCCGGCGCGCCGGCCCGGGCAGCGCCCGCCAGGACGCCGCCGCAGGCCAGCCCGCCGGTCTCCGATCCCTGATGCAGCTTTAGACCGGTCTGCGCCGGGGGAGTTTCGTGCGGCTGGCGGGGACGCCTTGCGATCACCCCGCGTTACGCCAGCACGACCTTCTCCTGCAGAAAGTCACCGAGTGCCGCGGCCTCTGCCCCCACCCCGCGGCGCACGGCCGCGGGCAGCCGCGCGAAGGGCGCGATCGTCAGGGACCGGCCGGCCCGGCCGCGCTTCGTCTGCCACGTGCCGGCTGCCCGGCCCTTCACCAGCAGCGTCGCCAGCAGCATGCCGCCGCCGGGCAGCACCCGCCGGCTGTGCGCCGCGTCCACGGCCAGGTCGCGGCTGCGGTAGCCGAGCAGGTAGGTGTCGAAACGCGGCAGCAGCCTCACCACCGGCGCCCGTGGCAGCGGCGCCGCCAGTGCCTCCGCGTCGCGGGCCAGCAGGTAGAACGCCTCGCCTGCCAGGCGCACCTCGGCCAACTCGCCGAGCAACTGCGCGAAGGCCTGGCGGGCCTCGCTCAGGCCCACGCCCGCCCAGGCGGCCAGGTCTTCCGGCCCGGCCGGGCCATAGGCCGCCAGGTAGCGCCGCGCCAGCTCGGCCCACGCGGCCGGCTCGGGCAGCGGCGCGGGGCGCGCGGCCGGCGCCCAATCGTCGATCAGCGCCAGCGTCTCCTCGCCCGCGCGATCGGCCCCATAGACGCACACTCCCTCCAGCGCCGCCCGGTACATCACGTGCACCAGCGCCTGCCCCTGGTTGGGCACCCGCGCGCGCTGCAGGTGCGCGCGCAGTTCGGCGCGCGTCTGCGGGCCGTGTTCGGCCAGCGCCCGGCGGATCACGCTCACCCCATGCTCCGAAGACGCTTCGTCCAGGCCAAGCTCGGCGCGGCGCCTTTGAGTGCCGCGCACCAAGCGCGGTCCCAACAAGGGCAGGAGCCAAGCCAGGTCTTCGGCTGCCACCAGGTGCAGCGTGCCGCGCATGGCCCAGGCCCGCGCCAGCGTGCGCGCTTCCACCCGCGCCGCTTCCACGGTCGCCGCCGTCAAGCCCGCCTCCGGCCGCGTCCGCGCCCGCGCGCTCAGCCGGGCGGCCGGCGCCTCCTGCGCCTGCAGCCCCGCCACCGCGCGCACCAGCCCGGCCGCGTCGGCCGTGGGCCAGGTCGTGGCCGGGTGCAGGTGCTGCGCCCGCAGGCGCAGATCCAGCAGGCGCCCCCGCGTAACCGCGGTCCCGCCCCGCGAGGCTGCCCGGCCCACCGTGCCCTCCCCTATACCTCGCTCAGCCCTTGCACGATCCGCCCCACCAGCCCATAGCGCCGCGCTTCGTCCGCGTCGAGCCAGATGCGGTTCTCGATGTCGCGCTCCACCAGCTCTTCGGGCTGGCTGGTCTGGCGCGCGAACAGCCGCGCCACGCGGGCGCGCTGCTGGGCCGCCCACTGGGCCGCGGCCAGCACGTCTCCGCCCGGCACGGGCGGGGCGCCCAGGTTCTGAAACAGCGCGAAGCGCGCGTGGGGCAGGCTGTAGCGCTGGTCGCGCGGCGGCGCGGCGTAGGCCAGCGCCGCCGCGTTCGCGACCGCCCCGGCCGCGATCGCCTTCACCGGCACACCCACCCCGCGGATCAGGTCAAACAGCGCCTCGGCCGCCTCCAGCGGGCCGCCCTGCGCGTTGACCATCAGCTTGATCGGCCCGCTCGACTGCGATGCCTGCAGCAGGAGCTGCGCGCTGGCCGTCCGCGCCAGTTCCAACGTCAGCGTCCCAAACAACAGCACCGTGCGCGTCTCCGCCAGCCGGCGCTCATCGTCAGTCATCCCAGCCACCCTTGACAGCCCGCCGAGAGACTGCAAATTGCCAATCGCCTGTCGCCCGTCGTCCCACGCCGCTCGTCCTTCGTCCGTCCTACCGGCGCCTGGCCTCGAGCGCATAACACCAGGCCTCCCCCTCTAACACCACTTCTCCCGGCGCTTCGCCGGCCGCGTGACGCCGCACGCTGACCTTCAACTGCGTCACCGGCTTTCTGGCGTGCACCGAGAGCACCTCGGCCTCGGCCGTGATGGTGTCGCCGATGTACACCGGCGCGGTAAACTTCCAATTCTGGCTCAGGAAGACCGTGCCCGGACCCGGCAACTCCATCGCTACCAGCGCATGCAGCAGGCCGGTGGTCAGCCCGCCCTGCACCACCAGCCGCCCAAACCTCGTCCCGGCCGCAAAGTCGACGTCGAAGTGCAGCGGGTTGTAATCGCCGGTCAGCTCGGCGAAGGTTCGCACGTGCTC
>JADLEU010000294.1 GCA_020845955.1 Anaerolineales bacterium | reverse complement strand
GCGTTCTCGGTCGAGCGTCGACAGCCACTCGCGCGGCTGGCGGGCGTCGGCAATCACGAGGCAGCCGCCGTCCGCGCTCAAGCTGGCCGGTACTTCGTGGTTGATCAGCATGGCAGCGGTGACCGACTGGGGGTTGAGGCCCAGGATGCGGTTGTTGAGCACGCCGCTGGACATGGCGCTGTTGTGTGATCGCCGCAGGGCTTTGGGGGCGCCGGTCGTGCCCGAGGTGAACAGAATCATCGCGTCGTCGTCCGGAAAGACCCTAACTTCTGGGAGTGTCCCGGCTCCCGCCGCCAGGAATTCGTTCCAGTGCTGAGGCGCCGAGCCGCCCGGCTCAACCACGACACGCCGGGGCTGATACACTTCGGCAATCGCCAGCGCCTCGGCCTGGTGCGCGTCGCTGTAGAGCAGCCATGACGGAGGCGCCGGCCGCAGCATACGCACCAACTCGGCGGCGCCGTAGTGGGGGAGCAGGAATTCGTAGACACCGCCGGTGCGGGCCACGGCGACCATCGCCGCGATGCACTCCAAGGCCCCGGGCATGAGGACCGCCGCGCGGTCGCCGGGCCTGAAACCCTGCGCGATCAGGGCGTTTGCCAGGCGGGTGGCTTGCTGATCCATCTCGCCGAGCGTCAGCGTTGACGGACCGATGCGGCAGATCACGCGCTCCGGCGCGCGGAGCGCGGCGCGGCGCGCCGCTTCGGGGATGGTCAGACCATACTGCTCGTAGGCGTAGTCCATCTTCGCTATTACTCCAGACCGGCCACGATCCAACTACTGTACACCGGCTGCCGGATCAACGACAAGTTTGTGCGGCATAACACAAGCTAGCTTCACCGCCGCCGCGCGCGCACAATGCGGTATTCCCAGGCACCTGACCGCATCTGTTCGTAGACCGCTGACCCCGGCACCGCCAGGAAGTTGTCGATGGCGGCACTGGCCTCGTTGAAGGCCTGCGCGCGCGTGGCCGCCACTTCATCGCAGGAGGCCAGCACATTGGGTGTGATTGGGCGGTCGGCCACGACTGCCAGTCCAAGCGGGTCGAGCAGCGCCCGAACTTCGGCCCAACGCTGCACGGGCAACAGATCGGTATACAAGAACCATCCCCCGCCGGCCAGGACCCGGCGCACCTCTGCCAGAAAGGCGCGCAAGTTCGGATAGGTATGGCTGGACTCGATGTTTGTGACCGCCCCAAACGAGGCGTCATCAAAGGGGAGATGCTCGGCATCGCCCACTTCAAAGCGGGCGCGCTCATGGCGGTGCACACGGCGGCAAAAGGCGATGGCCTCTGGTGAGATGTCGACGCCAGTGGCCTGCGCCTCGAACACTTCGGCTAAGAGCGCCACCGTCCCGCCGCGGCCGCAGCCGACGTCCAGCACGGGCCGGCCCCTCAGATCGGTGCCGTTTATGAGCTCAAAGGCCAGTCTGACCGAGCTGGGATTAAAGGTCCCGGGGGGCACCTCGAAACGGGCCTCATCGCCAGCGCCGAGACTGAGGTAGCCATAGTTCAAGAAGAACGAAACTTCGCCAACGCCTGAGCGCTCCAGGCGCCGCGTGACGTCATCATAAAAGGCGCGGTAGCTCAGCTTGGCGGCCGTGTCGGGAGCGTCGCCATCCAGCCTGGCGATGGGCGGCACGGCGCCAATCGCCGCCGGAGGTCTTGGGGCCGCCGCCTCCCGGGCGGAGCCTGAGGCCTGGGCCTGGTCGACGAGCACGGCCAATTCGCCCACCGTGGGCGCCTGGAAGAGCTTGAGCACGGGCAGTTCGATTTGGAAGCGATCTCGGATCTCTGACGCCACCTGGACAGCCAGCAGGGAGTGCCCCCCAAGATCAAAGAACCGGTCGTGGATTCCCACTCGGTCGACGCCGAGCTGAACGCCCCAGATCTCGGCCAACTCCCGCTCGGTTTCGGTTCGCGGCGCCACGAATGCCGTTGAAAGGTTCGGGCGCGGATGGCGCTCGATGAGGCCGGCCACCTTGTTGGCAGCCGGCTCGTCATGATGTACCCAGACCCGCAAGCGGTCCGCCAAGCCGCTGACGCTGACGACGAGGCGCGGCCCGGCGGAAACGCCCAGGGCGCGCAAGAAGGCCTGCTGGCCCTCGACGGGCTGAATAGGCTCTGGCATCCCGGCGCTCTTAGCCTCGGCAGCGTTGTCCCAGGCGTCCCAGTCGAGGCTGAGCCAATTGTCTCCGCCGGCCAGCGCTAGGGCGTCCAGAACGGCATTCGCAGCGGAATAGGCGCCGAGCCCCAATCCACCCAACACGGTGGAGATCGACGAGTGCAGCAGCCAGCGCCGTGGCTCCCGACCTTGGAAGGCCTCGATCAAGGCAAGCAAGCCGCGCAGCTTGGGCGAGCATTGAGCCTCCACCACCTCGGATCCGGTTTCGGCCACCGAGGCGAAGGCCGCTGCATCGATCCGAGCGGCGCCATGCACAACCAGATCGACCTGGCCGAAGTGCTGGATCGCGGCGTCCACAGCTGCCTTTACGTGCGCTGCGTCGTTCACGTCAGCGGGCAGCACCAACACCTCATCGCGCTCGGCCCGCAGCTTAGCCAGCCGGCCCAGCAGGCGGCGCTGCTCCGGCGCCGTCGCTGGGTCATTGCTCAGGACTGCCCATTGATCTGGGCCCGGCAAAGACGAGCGTCCGATCAGCACCAACCGGGCGCCGCATTGGTGAAAAAGCGCTTCGGACAGATAGACGCCCATGTGGCCCAGGCCACCAGTCACGAATACGACCGGGCGCTCTGGCAGCCCGACCGGCGCGGCGGTCTCCGAGATCGCCACCGGCTCAAAGGCCTCTACAAAGCGGCGGCCGCCGCGCAGGGCCACCGCCGGCTCCACCGCGCCGGCCGCCAGTTCGGCCAGGATCATCTGGGATACGGCGGCATCGGCGTCCACGTCGAGATGCGAGACGCGCAGACCAGGATGCTCCTGCGGCAGCACCTTGGCCGGCCCGATCCCCATGGCGCGGGGCGGATCGACCCAGTCATCCGCGTAGACGCGTGTCGTGCCGCGCGCGACCAGCAGCATCGGCAATGGCCGCAGCGTGGGCTGCCCGCTCAGGGCATGCGCCAGCCGCATGGGGTGGAGCAGGGTGAGCGTGGCCGCTGTGTCTAGGCCCGAATTGCCCGGCGGCGCCGCGCTCCAGCAGTCGACCACACCGGCCAGCCGGGCCTCGTTGGCACAGACCGCATCAGCCAATTGCCGATAGCCATCCAGGTTCGATGGGTCGAGCACGAATTCGTCCTCGGCCGGCCGGCTAAAGGTTTCTCCGCGGCGGACGACAATTGGCCGACCACCGGCCGCGACGAGGCCAGCGCCCACACTGGCGCCAAGGCCGGTCTGCTCATCAAATACAAGGATGCGGCGCGCCTTGAGGCCAGCGCCGATTTCCTTGGCTGGCGGCGCTATGCGCCAGATGGGCCGGTAGAACCACCTGGAGGTGTCGCGAGCCTCCTTGGCCTCGGCCGCGGTCCGATGCGGCTTTGGCCCGATCCAAAAGCTGCGGCGCTCGAACGGGTAGGTTGGCAGGCTGACGCGTGCCCGCCGTTCGGTATGGTGGAAGGCGGCCCAATCGACGGTGGCACCGTTGCACCAGAGTTGCCCGAGGCTGCTCACGATCATGTCCGTGTCTGGGCGGGTGTCATCCGAACTGGGCAGCGAAGTCAGGCACTGAGGCGCCTGGCCAGAGCTCTTGGCGATGACGCTCGCGAACGTGGCCAGCGTCCGGCCGGGGCCAACTTCCAGCAAGATTGGATCTTTACCGGCCGGGCTATCCTCGGCCAGCAGGACATTCAGGCCATCGGCAAAGCGCACGGGCGAGCGCAATTGGGCGCTCCAATAACTGGGCTGCGTGACTGGCCCATCGGCCCACTGCCCGTTGAGGGTGGCAACAAAAGGGATTGCCGGCGCCGAAAGCGGG
>JADLEU010000293.1 GCA_020845955.1 Anaerolineales bacterium | reverse complement strand
CTAGCGCCAGTTGTTGTTGCGCGGCGATGTCGAGCGTGGCCCCGTGCGCCGTCATCTGGGTCCCCACCACGGTGAGCGCGATGCTGGCGCCCGACACGCCATCCACAAATTGGCCCAGCAGCATCTCGAGCACGGCCGGTCCCACGGTCAGGGTCGGGTCTTGCAGCAGCACCAGCGTCGACTGCCCGCCCGGCGCCAGTAACGCCTTGGTGAAGTCCGGCGGGATGATCACGGCCGCGCCAGCCGCCTGGCGGTCCACCGCCGACCGGGCCTCGGTCGGCCCGTCCACTTCGCTGACCTGCAGCCAGTCCAGCATGCGCGCGTCGTTCAGGAAGGTTGCCAGCGAGCTTCCCAGGTCCGGCGCCCCGGCCGGGGGCCTGTCCTGGTTCGCCACGACCACTGCCAGCGGTGGTAGTTCGACCGGCCCGGACTGGGTCGTCAGCCCGCCAAAGGCAAAGTAGATCAGACCCGTGATTAACAGCGGGATGACCACCATCATGCCCAGCGCAAACAGGCTGCGCGCCGAGCGCAGCAGATCCTTCCAGGCGATATCGAGGATTTTCACGCCGCCCTCCTTTGACTTTTACCGCGCCGCGAGCCGTACCTAGTCGCGCAGCGCCCGCCCCGTCAGGTGCAAGAAAACGGCTTCCAGGTTGGGCTCCTCGATCGCCACCGACGTGATACGCGTGTTGCCTCGGGTGGCCCCCTCAAACAGCCGCGGCAGCACGAAATTGCTGTCGTCGACCAGCAGCGCCACCTTGCCATCCTCGCTGGCCACCTGGCGCACACCCTCGGTTCGCCGCCAGGTCTCCAGCACCGCCGGCGCCTCGGTGCTCAACGTCAGCTCGATCCGGTCCAGCTCCCCAATCAGGCGGATCAGGTCGGCATGTGTGCCGCAGGCAATCAAGCGCCCCTGGTCCATGATGGCGATGTGGTGCGACAGTTCCGCCGCTTCTTCCATGTAGTGCGTGGTATAGAGCACGGCCATCCCAGCCTGGTTGAGGGCCTTGACGTTGTCGAGGATGTGCCGGCGGCTCTGCGGGTCGATCCCTACCGTCGGCTCGTCCATGATCACCACCCCGGGCCGGTGCAGCAGCGCCGCGCCGATATTCACTCGCCGCTTCATCCCGCCCGAGAACTTCCCCACCCGGCCGTGCTGCCGGTCCGTCAGGCCGATCGTTTCGAGCACTTCATCCACGCGCGCCTTCAACACCGCGCCGCGCAGACCGTACATCTTTCCCCAGAAGCTCAGGTTCTCCCGCGCACTCAAGTCGGGGTACAACGCGATATCTTGCGGCACCACCCCCAGGCTGGCCTTGGCCCCCTCCGGCTCGCGCTGCACCGAGCGGCCCATGATGAGCGTCTCGCCCGCGGCGGGCGCCAGCAGCCCCGAGATGACCGAGATCGTGGTGCTTTTGCCCGCGCCGTTTGGTCCCAATAGGCTGAACACTTCCCCAGGCGCGATCTGGAAACTGATCCCTTTGACAGCCGCGAAGCCGTTGAAGTTCTTCTTAAGGCCGCGGACGTCGATGGCGGGTGGCGCGGTAATTGCGATATTGCTCATCTTAAAGATCCTGATTATTCTTGCCGTGTCGCTTCATTTGGCTACAGACTACGCCTCAAAAGCCTCAGCGCCATCCGCCCAAAGTTGGATTGTCGGGATGAGTCCAAGCATTTGACGGCACACTGCCTCTCAGATCATAATGACCGCATGGGTGACTTACTCCCCGGTCCCGGCCATCCGCATTCAACGTCCACGGTCAATCCAGCCGCCATCGCCGCCCTTGTAGGCGGCTACCACGGGACGCCTTTCGACGTCTTAGGCCAGCACCCGCTGCGCGATGCTGCTGAGCCTGCCCTCGCGATCCGCGCCTTTCAACCCCAGGCTCAGGCTGTCAGCGTGCTGCGGTCGGGGACTCGGGTGCCGATGCAGCGCGTCGACGCGGGCGGTTTCTTCGAAGCCGTCTTCGCTGGCGAGGCGGAGGTCTTCCCCTACCAATTAGCGATTGCCTTGCCCGACGGCCGCGAATACGTCACAGAGGACCCCTATCGTTTTCCGCCCGTCCTCTCCGAATATGACCTGTATCTGTTTGGCGAAGGCAGCCATTTCGAGCTGTACGAGAAGTTGGGGGCTCATTGCCTCGAGCAGGCCGGCGTGGCCGGCGTGGTCTTTGCCGTTTGGGCGCCCAACGCCCAGCGCGTCAGCGTCGTCGGCGATTTCAATCAATGGGATGGCCGGCGCCATCCCATGCGGCCGCGCGGCGCCAGTGGCCTCTGGGAGTTGTTCATCCCCGGGCTGGCCCAGGGCGATCTATACAAGTACGAGATTAAGTCTCGCTTCGCCGGGTATCTGGCTGTCAAGGCCGACCCGTACGGCTTCGCGATGGAACTGCGCCCAAGCACTGCCTCCATGGTGTGGAATCTGGATCGCTACACATGGAGCGACGCGGGCTGGATGGAGACCCGCGCGCAGCGCCAGGCGCTTGCGGCGCCCATGGCGATTTACGAGGTGCACCTGGGCTCCTGGCAGCGCGTTGCGGCCGAGGGCAACCGCTGGCTCACCTACCGCGAGCTGGCCGACCGGCTGGTGCCCTACGCCCGAGACATGGGCTACACGCACCTGGAGTTACTGCCCGTGGCTGAGCACCCCTTCGACGGCTCGTGGGGCTACCAGGTCACCGGCTACTTTGCCGCCACCGCCCGCTACGGAACGCCCGACGACTTCCGCTACTTCATCGACCGCGCCCACCAGGCTGGTCTGGGCGTCATCCTCGATTGGGTCCCCGCCCACTTTCCAAAAGACGCGGCCGGTCTGGCATACTTCGACGGCACACATCTCTACGAGCACGCCGATCCGCGCCGAGGCGAGCACCAGGATTGGGGCACTCTGATCTTCAACTACGGCCGCAACGAGGTCTCGGCTTTCCTGCTGACCAATGCCCTGTTCTGGCTAGACAAGTATCACGTCGACGGCCTGCGCGTCGACGCGGTCGCCTCCATGCTGTATCTCGACTACTCACGCCGACCGGGTGAGTGGCTGCCCAATGAATTCGGCGGCCGCGAGAACCTGGAGGCCGTACGCTTCATCAAGCGCTTCAACGAGCTTGTCTACCAGAAGTACCCCGGCGTGCTCACCATCGCGGAGGAGTCCACCGCCTGGCCGCTCGTGTCGCGGCCCACCTACCTCGGCGGCCTCGGCTTCAGCCTGAAGTGGAACATGGGCTGGATGCACGACATGCTCGAGTACATGAGCAAGGATCCGGTCTACCGCCGCTATCATCACAATAGTCTGACCTTCTCGCTCATGTACGCCTTCAGTGAGAACTTCATCCTGCCCTTCTCGCATGACGAGGTCGTCCACATGAAGGGCTCGATGCTGTCACGCATGCCGGGCGACGACTGGCGCAAGTTCGCCAACTTGCGCGCGCTCTACGGCTACATGTATGCCCACCCCGGCAAGAAGCTGCTCTTCATGGGTGGTGAGTTCGGTCAGTGGCGCGAGTGGAACTTTGCCGAGCAGCTCGATTGGGACCTCCTCGATCTGGATGCTCACCGCCGGCTGCAGCACTACGTGCGCGACCTCAACCATCTCTACCAGGCCGAGCCCGCGTTGCACACAGTGGATTTTAGCTGGGAAGGTTTTGCGTGGATTGACCTGCACGACGTCGACCAGAGCGCCATCAGCTTCTTGCGCCGGGCTGCGGCCGAAGATCCCGCCCTGGCCGAATTCGTCGTCGTTGTCGCCAACTTCACCCCCGTGCCGCGCGGGGGCTACCGGGTCGGTGTGCCGGCCCCTGGCTTCTACAAGGAGTTGCTCAACAGCGATGCTGCTGCGTACGGCGGCAGCAACATGGGCAACCGCGGCGGCTTGCCTGCCGACG
>JADLEU010000292.1 GCA_020845955.1 Anaerolineales bacterium | reverse complement strand
TAGCACGAACTTGCCCGCCCACACCCGGCCGCCGGGGCATTGTCCTCGTTGATGCGTATACATAACTCAGCGTGATCAGTCCATTGGGCGGACAGGACAAAACTCCTAGGCCTGATTCAGGCAAGTGCCACTTGAATTTGTTGAGATATACGTTACAATACCCTTGACAGCCGGTTCGCCGACTGTCACCCCAACTGCCCCCCCTCAGTTGGGGTTTTTTTATCCGCCGGCAGGACAATCTCCAGTTCAACCGCTTCGCCCGCCGCCGCGCCCAGCGCCTGCTCCAGGCGCGCCTGCAGCCGGTTGCTCAGCCAATCGCGTGCCCGCGGCGTGGGCACGGCCAGCCGGTAGCGCCCGGCGCCGCGCGCCTCCAGCCGCGCCCCGCTCAGCCAGCTTTCCAGCGGCGCGCCCGGCATCTCGGCTAGCAGCCGCGCCCGCGCCTGCTGCCACAGCCCGTCCTCGGGCGTCTGCGGGCCGGCCGCCCCCGCCGCGCGGCCTGGCTCTGGCCGCTCGTCTTCCGCCGCGGGCGGCCCGGGGGCGTGCTGGGCCGCGTTAGCGTAGCCCGGTCCTGGCTCGCCGCCGGCCTCGGCCCAGGCCAGCGCCGCCGCAAACTCCAGTTCCGGCGGCGGCCAATAGTCGGGGTCCACCGGCAGCCGGTCGCGCAGCGCCGGATACACCACCGCGCCCAGGTCCCAGCGCGGAAAGCGCCGCACCCCATAACACACCCAGCCCAGCGCCTGCCGCACCCAGCCCGCGCCGTCTTCGGCCAGCAGTTCGTCGGCCAACCCCAGCCGCAAATTGGGCCACACGTGCGCCCGCGCCATCACCGTGAGAAGCTGCGCGCGCAGCGTCCGATCCGCCGGGTTGGCCGGCGTGCCCGTTTCGGGCGCCGGCCGCGCCGCGGCCCCGCGCCCCGGCGTCCTCGGCTTCGCGCCCGCGCCCGAGGGTGGTCTTGGTTTGGCCGCTGACTTGCTCGGCGGCGTGTTCACCACGCCCCGCGCCGGCCGGCTGGCCGCCGGTTTCGGCCCGGCCCGCCTGCCGGTCCCACCAGCCAATCCCATCTCCACCGCCGCCTGAGCCCCCGCCGCGGTCCCCCCCAAGGCTGCCTGTTTCTCTGCCTCCCCGTCGCCGACCAAAGAAGATTGTGTCAATTCAAGCGCCTCGATCTCTTTAATCGCCTCAGAACCCTCACCCCCTTCAATGCCTTCACACCCTTCTTCTTTAAGGGCTGGCTCAAGTTCCGGTTTCGCCGGAACGATGCCGCCCAGCGGTAATTGCCGCGCGCCTGGCGCCAACTGCCATCCCGTCTGCTGGCGCTGGCCGCTGCAGACCGCCAGCCCGAGCGCCTGGAGCTTGTTCAGCCCTTTGCGCACGGCCTCGTCGTCAAAGCCCGTGATGGCCATCACCGTCCGCTGGGTCACCGGCAGCGGCCCGGCGATGTGCAGCGCCAGCAGACAGTGCAGCGCGCAGGTCTCCTTGAGCGCGTGCATGAACAGGATCGCGGCATTCATCGGCGCGCCTTGTTCAGCCAGGCATCGGGGAAAGACGCCGTGCCGATGTTCAGCCGCGCCAGCCAGTTATCCACCGTGGCCTGCGCCACGCCCAGCTCGGCCGCCACCGCCTTCTGGCTGCCCAACTCGTTGTACAGCGCGATCAGCAGCGCGCGGATGTCGCGGCCCTGGTGCGCGGCCTCCACCCGCCGCATCAGCGGCGTCTTCTCAATCGGGGGCAGTGGCGTCTCGTTCAAGTGTCGGAACTAATGTTCTATTGCCTGGTTCCAACTCTACGGGGGATTTGTTCCACAAGCAACGGCCGGCAAGGCCAGTTTTTGTTGACCCCAACAAATCTGATCGAAAGCCGGCCACCTCCCGTCGACCGTGCGACCCATACGCGCCCCGTTTGAATGTCGTTTCAACCCGCCGCCCGGCCGCGAGGTCATATTGACCCCCGCGCCAAGACTCGCTTATGATTCTGTGCGCCAGCCTGAGCGGTCGTTTTGGTCAGTACCGGTGTGGGATCTGGGTCGGGCACACTCCCGGGGCACGGCGTCGTCCAGCGCGCAGCCAGCCGCCCGTGCCCGCGACCACGTTGTCACACAATCGAGCGTCGGCCTACGCCGCTGGTTTCAACCCTGAGCTAGACCGGCAGGGGGCGCGTGCCCCCGCCGCCCACCTATCGGGAAAAGCGCCATCAAACCAACCGCGCCGCGCCGCTCCGGCGGAACAACCTTCTGGCTCCTCACCGTGGCGGCCCTGGGCATTGGCGCTCTCATTCTGTTCGTCGTCGCCGGCCTCGTGATCGCCGGCCAGTGGCTCTTGTCTGCCCAGTCCATGCCCGAGCTCGTGGCCGCCCTGCCCACGCTCACCGCCTCCGCCTCCCCGGGCCCGTCGCGGCCCGCGCCCAGCGCCAGCGCGCTCGTGGGCACGAACACCCCCGGCTCGCCGGGGCCGGCCTCCAGCGCCGCCACCGACATACCCACACACGCCCTTACTCACACGCCTGGCAGCCTCGAGCCGGCCCGCACGCTGACCCAACTCGCCGGCCGGCCCACCCTGACGCGGCCCGCGCCCACCCGCGCCAACACCAGCG
Organism: Anaerolineales bacterium; assembly: GCA_020845955.1. Lineage (GTDB taxonomy): Bacteria > Chloroflexota > Anaerolineae > Anaerolineales > UBA6663 > JADLEU01. Next base: position 1,199 of record JADLEU010000292.1, on the reverse strand, counting down.
TGCCAACCCACCCGCCTACTGACACGCCGACCCGCACCCCTGAGCCCACTCACACACCCACCCACACACCTGAACCGACCCTCACCCTCACCCCCACACCCACCCACACCCTGTCGCCCACCCCGACACCGACCGAGACGCCGCCTCCCCTGGCGATCCTCAACGACCAGGCCTGCCTGCGCGCCGAAACCGGCCAGCTCTACATCTACGGCGAGCTCGCCAACCCGGGCGCCGAGCCCTTCGACGTCGACCGGCTCAACGCGCGCGTCTTCGGTCCCTCAGGCGAGATCAACGTCGCCGGCCAGTCGTTCGACCTGCCCGGCAACTACTATGTGGCCGCCAACAGCCGGCTGCCCTTCGAGGTCGTGGTCCAGCTTGGAACGGCCCAATACGACCGCTACCAGATCGACGTGGCCGGCGCGCCCGGCGCGCACACCCCGCGCGCCGACCTCAGCCTGGGCGAGGTCGTCGTCGAGGCGGAGGGTGACGGCCTGACGGGCATCAGCGGCCGCTGGACCCACTCCGGCGCGCCGCCCGAGACCTTCGTCTCCATTATCGCCACGGTCTACAACGCCGACGGCCGCGTGGCCAACATGGACTATCTCTACATGACGTCCATCATTTCGCTCGACCCGCAGTTGCCGCCGGGCCAGTATCGCTTCGAGGACCTGTTCCTGAGCGCCAGCCCGTGTGGCGAGGGCACCATCACCATGAGCATCATTGGTGAATGAAAGGAGGTGGCGCGCGACTAGCTTGACCCTGCCGATCTGACCAACCCCACAGACCCTTAGGCTACAGGAGAATGACTATGCTAAGGAAACTCAGAGCGATCGCTGGCGTGCTCATCACGCTCAGCCTGGCGCTTTCAGCCCCGCTCTTCGCCCAGGAAGGCGCCCCACCCGGCGTGGAGGCCGTCCCCGGCGGCCAGATCGACGTGGAGACCTTCAGCCGGTCGCAGCAGAGCGGCCCGGTTGAAGTCATCGTACACCTGGACGTGCCCTCGGTGGCCTCGCTCGGCCCGAGCGCCTCGGCCGCCGACCGGCTGGCCGCGGCCGCCGCCGTGCAGGCCGCTCAGGATGAAGTCGCCGCGCAGATCACGGCGCTGGGCGGCCAGGTGGTCGGCCGCTTCCGCGTGTTGGCCAGCGGCCTGGCCGCCGTGGTCGACGCCTCGCAGCTCGCCGCCGTCAGCAGCGTGGCGC
>JADLEU010000291.1 GCA_020845955.1 Anaerolineales bacterium | reverse complement strand
GCGTGGCCATGAGCCACAAGATTAGGACGTTCGGGATGACCAGAAGCGACGCGATGCCGAGGACCAATGTTTTCATTCTCTAAGACCTCCTGACCTACTGCCCTAACAGGAAGTTCAAATCAGCCGCCACATCCTGCGGCGTCATTTCCAGGGGCAAGGCAAGCACCCGCTGACCTTGGCGATCAACCACATAGGTGAGCGCCGTATGGGCATACGTGGGGGCCGTATGGGCGACCAAATGGTTTGCATGACTATCTACCGTGGCCTCCTCCTTTTCGACTTCGACGAAGACGCCGTAGGCCCTGGTCACGGCCTCGATCTCTTGAGGCGAGCCGGTGAGCCCGACGAAGCCCGGATTGAAATGGCTGAGATACTCCTTTAGTGCCTTCGGCGTATCAGTCTGTGGATCCACGCTGATCATGAGCACCTGCACCTGGCCGCGCGCATCTCCCAGTTCCGCCAGCGCCTGGTTCAATGCGAACAGCGTTAGCGGGCAGGCATCCGGGCACTGCGTGTAGCCGAACACGAGCAGGACTAGCTTGCCCTCGTAATCCGTGAGACGGACCGGCTGGCCGTCCTGGTTGGTGAGCGTAAAGTCGGCGGCCGGTAAAGGCGGCTCGAGCGGCAGGCCGTGAAAAGTGTGGGATTGAAAAAAGGGCAGCCGGCTGAACCCCGCGGTCATCACTCCGATGGCCAAGGTCAGCAGGGCAGCGGCTATCGTCGCGGCCCACGCAATCTGCCTGGGGCGGCTCAATGAAGCGGGCTTCAATGTGCCTTCCGCGCCTGTCATGCCCTTGATTTTCGCCGGCTGGCCTGAAAGGAGACTGAAAGGGTCTTGCTTCCCCCTGAATAATTCCTAAAAAATGAAAGGCCCTCCCGCTGGCTGCCAGGCGTCTGGCATCGGGAGGGTCAATCGAGGACGGCTGGTCAGATTGTCGTTTGCTCTAGGTTGGTGCGATGAGCTTGTATCCGACGCCTGCTTCGGTCAGGAGGTAACGTGGGTTGCCGGGGTCAGGCTCGATCTTGTGCCGCAGCCGCCGGATGTAGGCCCACAGGTACTCGGTCTCGCTGCTGTATTCGGGGCCCCAAACAGCCTGCAAGAGAGCCTGGTGGGTGAGCACCCGCCCGGCATTGATAGCCAGATGCGCCAGCAGGCCATACTCGGTAGAGGTCAGGTGCACAGCGCGGCCCTGCATCGTCACCTGCCGCGCGGCGAAGTCGATTCTCAAGGCATCCACGCTCAGGGGAGAGCGCGGCGTGGCAGACGCCTGGGCGGCGCGCCGCATTACCGCCCGCACCCGGGCCAGCATCTCCTCGGCGCCAAAGGGCTTGGTGAGATAGTCATCCGCCCCCAGGTCAAGCGCGCGCACGATGTCCTTCTCCTGCCCGCGCGCGCTGAGAATGATGATGGGCACGTCGGACTGGCGGCGGATGGTCTGGCACACCTGGAAACCGTCCAGACCCGGCATCATTATGTCCAGGATAATGAGATCGACCGTGGTTTCATCAAACAGCTTGAGCGCTTCTCGACCATCCTGGGCCGAGACCACATCGAGGCCGCGCGCGCGCAGGTTGGCCACGACGTACTTCACCGCTTCCGGCTCGTCGTCGACGACGAGGACCCTCGACTTCTTCATCCTTCATCGCCAGTCGGCGGCAGGGGGAAAGAGAAACACGGATCGACCTCCGGGCGTGCTCTCAGCCTAGATACGCCCCCTTTGGACTTGCGCGATCCGCTTGCAGATGGCCAGCCCCACATGATTACCAATAGATTAGGCCCATTTGCTGGAACAAGCAACCCGTAACGGCCCGGTGGGCCTGTGGCGTGACGAGCGCCACCAGGGCGATTTCGTATCGGCCCCCAGGGCGCCCAGGCGCAAAGTTGGCCATCCAGCCGCCCAGCGACCCAAGCCACAGAAGGTGCATCGAGGGGAAGGCGCCCCCTTGCCGGCCCGCTGCCCGAGTTGCGGTGGAAAGGTGGTGGCCGACAAGGTCAAGGGGCGGCACCCAGTGGACACGCTTCGCGCGCCGGTGCGGCCAGTGATGACGCGGTCCGATGTGCAAGTGGGCCACTAGCGTATCGGTATCTCCACATGCGCCTGCTCCATCATCACGGGCGGAAGGACGATATCAAGCTTGAGGCTGTAAGTCACCAGCTCCTGCAGAGCCAGGCGGTACCAGAGCGTGGCGTCAACTGTCAGCGGACCTTGCACGGCTGGCGGGATGGGGAAGGCGTAGTCAACCGTGTCGCTCGCTTTGGCCGGGATCGGGTCGCGGGTGTAAGTGTAGTCAGCGACGTTAAAAAGAATGTGTTCGTAGATGCGTTCGCCGGCCACATCGTTGAGGATTTTTAGGTAAATGACAGCAGCGGGATCAATCTGTCCGGTCTTTTCATCGAACCAGCCGCTGTGATAAACCACCTTACCCGCGGCGTCGGTCGCTTTGACTTCGAGCCAGATGTGACGCTGGTCGAGCGCGCCTGTCGGCAGGCTATGACCGGCTCCGCTGTTGGAGATAGTGACGGAGAGAGCCCCTTCAGAGTTGGGGGAAACGCTTTCGGGGGCGGAAATACTTAGGTCGGCCGCTGCCTGTAACAGGCCACGAATGAGGCGATTTTGTTCGAGCAATTCGGCCTTCCATTCATCGGTCGCTATGTCTCCAGGCGGCAGCCCGCCGCGCAGGAAGGTTACCAGGTTGGATGGCAAGTTGGAATCGGTCAACAGATAATTCACACCGACAAAGCGATGCGAGACGATCCGTTCGGGAATGCGTCCCGTTTGGTTCAACTCGGAGATGTACGCCGCTGGGTCGGGGTGCATGTGACAGTCCTGACATTGGATGTTCTTGTCGGCGTAGTCACTGTCTCGCCATTCCTCGTAGGTGTTCTGCAGATGCATTGGCTGACCGCCGTTGATTTCACTGGGGCGGATTTCGGTATGGCACGCACCGCAGAAATCGGAACTGCCCATGAGCGGGTTATGGGTTTTTGCTTGCATGCTGCGGGCATGTTCGCCAGGCGCCGCCATGATGAGCGCCTCGTTGTAGCGATTGAGGTCGTTGATGTCGAGCGTGAGCGCGCCATTGCCCGCCAGCGGGTCGGTACCTTCGGCGGTGTGGCAGATGACGCAGGTCGTGCCTTCGGTTGCCGCCTGGCTGGGGCCGACGACGGCGAGGGGGTTGATTTCGCCCATCAGCAAGTTGACGGGTTCGTGGCACGCATCGCACCAGCGAGTCTTTTCCTTGCCAAGGCGGTTCTTGTGCGCGAGTTCGTTGTTGCGAATGGCGGTTTCGTAAAGAATGTCGGGCCCGGTCACCGAGTGGATAGAACTGACCCACTCACGGTATTCCTTTTCGTGACATTGAGCGCAAAACTCGGCGGCGAGGATGTTTTGGCTATTCAGCATTTTGCCGTCGGCGGTTCTTATCTCGCCGGGGAAAAAGGGGTTGTCATTCCACGGCAGAGAGTAGAATGGAATGTCTTCACCCACGCTTAGCCCGGTGCCCTGCGGGTCGGGTAAGAGAAATGCGGCGGACGTCAGGACAATCAGGGTAAGCGCCCCGCCCGTGACCAGAAATCGAATAGGCGTCTTCATCGTTGATTGGCTCGCTTCTTTTTTCGGGCAATGTGAAGACCAATAAGGGCCAGCGAGGAGAGGGCAAGCCCCAGATGAGTCAGGTTGGCGATTTGGTAGGCAGGGTAGCCTGCCATCCAAGTCACACCGCCCAGCCATAAGATGCCAGGTAGAGCCAGGATAAGGCCGCTCAAGCCGAGCAGGGCCATGAGCCAGTTGAGGAAGTGCCCAAAAATCCGCTGTTGGTACGACCAGTCGGACTCATCGTCGCGGCGGCGGAAAGCGCGCCAGAGAAGGATCAGGTTGAGGGCGGCTTCTTGCTTGCAGCTCGAATGCGCCAGCACGAATGGAATCAGAAATACGAAGGCAGCGACGCCAAAAATGAGGTGAACCCAAAGCGCCGCCTGCGATGTCGTCCAGTTCCAATCATGCGGGGCAAGATAGTAGAAAAGCCCGCTGACCAGCGCAACGGCGAAGCAGACCATGAACACCAGGAGTTGGTGGGTCATGGCCTGCGCAGCGGCGGGCTGAGGTTTCGTTGAGACGAGCCTGTCAGTGGCCATGGCTTGCGCCGCTCTTTACCCCAGCCCCTCCCACGATTGGGAGAGGGCCTCGCGCCTGCCAGTGGGAGGGCTGGAACGATGGCGGCTTCTATTCAATTGCGGCGGGCGCGAGCGGGCTGGCTTCGATGATAGGCGGTGTATCGGGCGACCAGCCTTCAGCTTCGAGGTCGAGCGAAATGCCTGCTTTGGCAGCGGCTTGAGCGACGAGAGCGGCGAGGGCGGAGGCGCTATCCTGTGCTTCAGTTCCAAAGGCGTCGGCTTCTTCGGGCGAAAAGACCGTGCCGGCCCTTTCCTTCGTGTACAGGTCGTTGACGTAAGTCACCAAATCGGTAAAGCCTGAGTCGATTTGGGCGTCGAGGCCTACGTCCACATTGCCAACCACAGGGCGGATATTGTCATAGGTGAGGTCCAGGCCCTTCAAAATGCCTGTGACATCCAACAGGCGGCTGGCGGCGATAAAGCCCGTCTGTTCAAAATCGTTGCCAGAGACGAAGGCGGACAACTTCCACTGTTCGAAATATTCGTTCATGGTCGGGATCATTGTGACCATCGCCATGAAGGCGTCATCCAGGGTTGGCTCCCAGACGTTGACGGCTTCCAGTGCCTGCGCGGCAGCCATGTCCAGGCCTTGAGTTGAGGCGAGCAGTATTTCTGCTTCGGGCAGGGCCTCGCTCACACCAACACTGCCATCGCCGTTCAGGTCCACAGGCAGACCAACGTATTTCTCCACTGTCCCGTAAAGCGCGGGTTCCGTCAGGTTGTGGAAAAAGTTGCCAGGGCTTTCTAGTCTTGCGCCGTCCGCGAGGATCAACGTCCATTGAATAGCTTCCGGGTCCTCTGAGGCGGGCGGGCCGGCGTCAAGCCAGCCGTCGTAATACGCCAGCGACGGGATGCCCGCGATGATGCCTTCGTTCAATTCGTAATGGGTATGGGATTCGAGCCAGTCGGCGCGCATTTGGTCGAGCAGGGCTCGGGCGGCATCGGAGTGATGCGACCATAGGTACTCGTAGGGATTCTGGTCAGGATACTCTAGCTTGATGCGCGCGATGGCGGCCTGATATTTCTCGGCGCCAGCGCGCAGGGCGGCTGTTGCCGCTTTCATACGGGCAGCCTGATCAGCCGCGTAGACCTTGACCGCGCCCAGGTCGGCTTCGGCAGCGGGCTCCCCCGAAGCAGTGGCCGCTGTCGGCGCAATCTGAGGCGCGCAGGCGGCGAGGCAAATGCCGAGGGTGAGACTACTGGCAAGAAGCGCGATTGGATGTTTCTTCATGATCGGCTTGACTCCCATAATAGTTGTTGCTGGGTTCAATCTACTTTGCCCGCGACAAACTTGCGTTGGCGCTCTGCTTCGCCCCGTCTTTCTTCTGGCTGCCGCGCCACAGGCTGTACGCAAATGTGGCCGCCATGGTCAGCAAGAAGAAGGCCTGTGCCAGCGTGGTTTCGAGCGTGGGGTAAATGCCTAGGAGTTCCATTAGGAGCAAGTGTTCAGGAATCCACGTCAGCAGATGCGCGGAGATGAGGCCCGCTTCCTGGAAGGCTCGCACTCCCGAGCCCATGAAGTTGAAGGCCAGCAGCAGAAGCAGCAGTCCCGTGACGGTGAAGAGCGGTTTAAGCGGCAGGCGTTTGCTCATCATCAAGATGGCCACCGCCACGGCAACGATGATGAGGCTGCCGACGATGAAACCCAGCCACATCCAGCTTGCCGGCGCGTCGAATGACAGGGCCTGATAGAACAGGACCGTTTCAAAGCCTTCACGATACACGACGGTGAAACCCAGCCCCGCCAACGCCAGCGCAGAGCCCGTAGAAAGCGCCTTGCCCACTTGCTCTTTTACAAAGGCGATCCAATCCACGACATACACTTTTTCAAACAGCCAGTTGGTGACATAGAACAAAACCACGACCGCCAGCAAACTGGCAGCGCCCTCGATGATCTCGCGCTGCGCCACCGTGATGGTGATCAAGCTTTGCGCCGCCCACCAGGTAAACACGCTCAGGGCAATCGCGGCGGCAGTCCCCAGATAGACCCACAGGCTGAATTTGCGCGGGCAGTTGGTGGCGCGCAAGTACCCAAGGATTGCGCCGAGGATCAGGACCGCCTCCAATCCCTCGCGCAAGATGATGATCATGCTGTTGACGGCGGCCAGGAAGCCGCTCATGCCTGTCGAGAGGAAGTCTTCAGCCTGATTCAATCTGACATTGAGTTGGTCTGTGCTTGCCGTGATGTCTGCGACTGAGGCTTTATTGGCGATCAAGGTCGCCAAACCTGGCTTCCCATCTGTGCCTTCCCAGAACATGCCCTCCAATTCGCGCGAAAGGATCGGCGCGCGGTGCGCCAGCCGTTGCTCGGGTCCGCTTTCGAAGACGGCATAGGCCTCAATGCGGGCGCGCTCGGCCTCTTCATAGCGCCCATCGCGGATGGCAGTCAGCATTTCACTGAGCAGCGTGTCAAGAATGGCAAAAGACGCCGCGGTGTCGCTTGCGGCCGGGCCGGCGTTCAGCGTGCTTGCGATGATACCCAGCGCCTCATCCACCAGCACCTTCACGGCCTGCGGCTGGCCCAGGTTGAGCATGGTGGTTTCGAGTTCGCCCAAGATCGCCTCGAGCCGCGCGGCAGCTTGTGCGTCGGCTTTGGCGATGAGCGGGCGCAGCTCTTCGAAGGCAACTTCAGCTTGTCCGCGAAAGGTGATGGCTTCCTGATATTCAATGGCGACGGTGACCTGCCCGTCGCGCACGCCGTCTTTGTATTCAACGTACACGAGATTGGTGAAGAGGTAGAGCAAGTGTCCGCGCTCGGCGATTTCGGCGGGCGTAAGTTGAACAGGTTGATAGCTGCCCAACGCGTCACGAATTGCGTTCGCTCGCGTTCGAACGGCCGCCCAATCTTCGTTCAGCGCGGCGGCCTCCAGCGTGGTAAAGGATCCTTGTAGTCGGCCGGCCGCCTCCGCGCCGAGTTTCTCGCGCATGTCGGCTTGCAGAATGGAGAAATAGCCCGCCGCCAGTCCGGCCGATTCTGCGGCCCGGGTAGGGAAGTTCTTTTCCACGGCGACTTCGATCTGAGCCATAGCATCGCGCAGGCGGAAGTAGTAGGCCCCACGCAGATCATTGGCGACAATCGCCGCCGCCGCCTCCGCTGAGAGTTGATGCTGTTCCACGTCGGCAATCGCCAATGCGGCCGGGTCATCCACAGTGCTGACGCGCGTCGATTGGCGGTACTCGCGCAGTCGCAGCCACTCCGCCGCCGACGTGGAGTCCCCGGCTCTCAGCATAGAGAGCGTCAGGGCCTGGCTGCCTTGCAAGAGCGCCGTCCAAAGGCGCCCGCGCGCGGCTGCTACGGCAGCCGGGGCGCCGTCCATCGCGGCGGTTTGCGCGCGGGCCAAGGCCTCCAAGATCAGCGCGTCGGTTTCGGGAGCGAATTCTCGGAAAGACGGCTGTAGGTCTGTTTCGTAGATGTGCGCGGCGTCAGCCAGCAAGTTCGCGGCGGCGCGATGATGAACCGTCGCGTCGCTGGCCCGCGCGGCGGCGTACAATTCGCTCTGGGCTTGAAAGCCAAGTTCACGAATCTGCTGGGCCGAGTCCCAAGCGGGTGTAGTTTGAGCGCGGATGGATGCGGCGGTAACCAGCCCCAGCGCCAAGACGAGCCATGGGCTCAAGCGCAGGCCCAAGGATCGAGACAACTTGATCGGCAGGCATCCCCTTCTTCGAGATTTCGTCTGGCAAGGCGCAATCGGTCTCGAATTCACCAAAGCCCTCCGTGCGCCGCAACCATCATCGCGAGGAAGATAAAGACGATCAGGCCGAGGCCGATTCGCGGGACAACGCGCAAGCGGCGATAGACCCGCTCCGCATCCTGGCCGTGCGGTTCGTCCTCGGCGATGGACACCGGATGCTCGAACCGCTCCTCCATGAAAAAGTGGAAAAGGATCAGCAGCAAGCCCGGCACGCCGCCGGTCAGAATCGCCTGCCCCCAGCGGGTGGTCACCAACAGGCTCAGATGCCCCTGCGTTCGGAGCGTTGCCAGAACGGCACCGGCAACGAGGATGGTGAGCGTCAGATACGAAGCCAGCCGAAAAAGCCTGGGGAAGATTTGCTTGAGAAAACGCCCACGCTCGGCCGGCGCCAGCCGGAAGAGAACCGGCAGCAGTACGAAGTTGATGACCACCACTTCGCCCAGCCAGGCCGCCGCGGTAAGAATGTGGATCCAACGGAAGACTTTAGTGACATAGTCCATATGGAAGATCGCCCGAGTGGCTGCCAATATCGTTGAGTGCGGTCGTGATGGTCTTGCGCGCAGGCGTTGTGTCGAGATCGTCAGGCCCCGTCGGCCCCCGCCTCGCCTTCGCCTGCATCCTGAGACCTCGCCTGAGCGCATTCGGCGCAATAGCCTTCGAAGCACACGCAGGCATGCACGAAGACAAACCCTGAATTCTCGCTAAGCTCACGCTGCGCCTGCCGGATGCGCGGCGTTTCTACCTCGATGACCTTGCCACAGCCCAGGCAGGTAGCGTGATAATGCTCGCGCTTGCCCACGGCCTCGTAGTATTCCCGCTTGTGATCGCGCGCAAAATACCGCTGCTCAACCAGCCCCATCTCCTTGAGCACAGCCAGCGTTCGATACACCGTTGCCAGATTGAGGCCCGGGTAGTGATGTTGAGCCAAACTGTGAATCCCCTCAGCGTCCAGGTGGCCATCAACCTGGTGCAAGACAGACAGGATCAACGCCCGCTGGGGGGTCAGCCGCCGCCCGGCCACGTGCAGGGCCTCCTGGAGAGTCGCGGGCGGCTGCATCTGGGCTAAGCCTGGGGTGACCTTTGGTGACATTGCTAGGCTCCCGAATAGTTGCAAATGCAAATCATTTGCATGAAGCTGATAGTAACATGGTGACCTCGGACAAGTCAAGGCTGGACAAAGCAGTCGGCTAGTGGGTCGGCTCAGGCGCTGGTTGTGTCCCTGTCACGACCACAAGGCCATAAGCCGGGTTTGCCAGGAGGGCAGCGCGGCGGATGGGTATATGCCGACCCTGCAGACCTCCGGGGCGCTGGTGCTGGCGCTGGCGCTAGCCGTGGCCGGCCATCAGCGCGTGCTGGCCGAGTTCCAGCGGCTGATCGGCTACATACCGGGTGTTGGCTTTGTGGACCTGGACGCGACCCGCGTGCTGACCGCGCCGGTGCAGGTCATACGTAACGGCGTCTCCTTGCGCATCATGCAAGTGTTGGCGAAGCCGGATGAGGCTCTGGTCGTATTCGAGGCTGATGGCCTGCCCGCCTACGAGGCGCGCCAGGTCAATGAGAGTCCGGAGCAGGACCTGGCGGCGGCGCTGCGTCTGCCGGACGGCAGCACATGGACCAACACACGCCAATCGGTTGGGCGTGGCGAGGCCACCCTCTCCGGCAGTCTGCGCTTCCCGCCCCTGCCCGAGGGCGCGTACAAAGTCACCCTGCTCCTGGGGCGCCTGCCCTCCGTCGAGCCCGGCACGGCGCCCGAAGATTAGGAGGTCCCGCTGACGCTGCGCCTGGCCACCGGCGAGGTCGTGGCCGAGCTTTTCCGCAGCCGTATGTGCCGGCCGGGGCCGAAGACACTCGGCGTGACATCACCCTGCGCCTACTGGTCGTGGCGCACGGCCCCGCGACCACCGTCCTGAAGCTCCAGGCCGAATGGGCCGACCCGACGTGGCGCATCGGGTTCTTCACGTCCGGGCAAGACCTGCGCCTGCGGGATGACCTTGGGCACAGCTACGGCCCGCCGGTCACGCCATCCCCCTTAACGTGGTGATACAATAGGCGATCGAAATGCCACCGCCGGACCCCGATGGGGCCGTCGCGCCCGCGCCTGGGCGCTATCACTACGAGATCGACCAGACCTTCGCCAGCCTGTCGCCCTCGGCCACGCGCCTGACGTTGCCGGTGGAGGCCATGGCCTTCGACGTGCCCGTACCGCTGGAGTTCGAGGTAGACCTGGGCCCGCAGCCGCAAGTGGGGGACACCTTCCCGCTCGACATCCGCATTGACGCGGCCGGCGTGCCGCTGCGCATCACCGGCGCCCGCCTGGAGCGGGAACAACGCGGGGCCGAGCCACCTGAGACCTGGCTGCGCTTTGACATCGTCGCTGAGCCGGCTTCAGACGGCCCCAGCGTGCGCGGGCTGCACTTCCTGGTGGGCACCAGCACGCCTGCTTTCGGCGGTGGCTCAACCGGCTACAGTTTGCCCCCGAGCGCCTGGACGCCGCGTTGCGCTTAAAGACCGACCAGCCGCTGGCGGCGGGACCGGTGCGTATCCAGGTGGCGGCGGCCACGCTGGTGGCGCCCGGCCCCTGGGAACTCACCTGGGACACGCCCAGCCGAACCGCGCCCCCCAGCGCGCCGGTGGCGCTATCGCCGAGTGGAGCCAGCCAGACCCTCAGCGGCCTGACCTTGCGCGCCGAAAGCGTTACGCTCACCGACCGGGTGACGGTCGTGGAGCTCACCCTGGAAGAGGCGCCCGCCGTAACGCGGCTGCACCAGTTGTCGTGCTGGCTGCCGGAGCAGACTGGTTCGGCCTGCTGGCTGGAAGATAACCGCGGCCAGCGCTACGCTGACCCCGGCGTGATCTGGCAGACGGCTAGCCGGCCGCTGACCGATACCGTGGTGTTCGACGCCGCCCAGCCCCTGGCGCAGAGCATGACCCTGCACGTCCCGGCCGCGGAGATCGCGGTGGATGCCGCGGCCAGTTTCGATGTGGACGTGCCGGCTGAGTTTGTGGGCGGCACGCTCGATCAGACCTGGCCCGTGGACATCCCCCTGGCCGCAGCCGGGCAGGCGCTGCGTTTCTCGCAAGCGTGGCTGACCGGGATGAACGGCTTACCGCAGTTGGTGCTCCGGTCCGATCCACTCAACACGCCAGGCGACCGCTTCCTAACTGGCCTGCGGCTGGCCGCCATCACCGGTCCTGACGGCGCGCCAATTGACCTAGCCCTGGCCCACAGCAGCGCCGGGCTGGACAGCTTTAGCCCGGATAGAAAGTACGTCGCTGTCAACATCATCCCGGCAGCAGCCGCCGATCAGCGCAGCCTCGAGCCGGGCCGTTACCACGTCGAGATCAGTGGCGCCACGTTCGGCGTGCGGGGTCCGTGGGCCCTGGCGTGGCAACTGCCGTGATCGGATCCAAACGCGAACCCAGCGGAAAGATGTGATCATGACGGACCAAAAGAACAATTCGCCAATATCGAGCCGAGCAACCCCGTTCGAATGGCTGGTTGCTGCCCTTGCCGCGCTGGCCTGCTTCGCGCTACCGATCCTGATCCTGGCTTCGCCAGGCAACCAACCGGGAATGGCGACGCTGTGGCCCTTGCCGGGCCTGATCCTTCTGGAAATCGTCTTGCTCGGGCTGGCTGGCTTCGCAGGGGTCACGGGCTCCTTTGGCCCGCCCAGCCTGCGCGGTCCCACGCTGGCCTGGATGGCCTGCGGCGCGTTGGCTGCCTTGGGCGCCATTGGCTGGTACGGCGTAAGCGTAGTCGTCCTTGCCCTGGTGCCGGCCCTGCTCTTTGGCGTGGCCGCCGCGCTGGCGGATCGGCGTTTCGGGCGGGGCTGGCGCGAGGGGCTGAGTACGGTCGTGCTCAGCGCCGGAGCGAATGCGTTCTTCGTCGTCGTGCTGATCAGCCTGCCCGGGGCGATCTGAGCCCTCGCAATGGCGCGACCCGGGAGGAACGACCATGCGCATACGTTGGCTGGCTTTGCCGTGTTGCGCCTGTGTTCCGGAATCGTGGATCTGCCCCAGGCGACGCGGTACATGTGAATTCTGCCTTAATTCGATCAGCGATGGCAATAGTCAACTCAATCCCGACGGCCGATCAGTCCCTTGGGCGCGTGGCCGGATCGGAGGCGACACCCCCCATCTAACGAGTGACGATATCCCCGGTAGCAGATATTCGCATTTGGCACTGCGCCTGTCTTGCCGCACGACCGTCGCCGTGCTAGAATGTGACTACTGATGTAGATACATAGGAGGCAGGCATGGACACCGTGGGTGTACGCGAACTCAAACAGAAGACCACGCAAGTGCTGCGGCGCGTCCGAGAAAAGAAAGAACAGATCCAGGTGACCTACCGGGGCGAGGTCGTGGCGCTGCTGGTTCCGGTGCTGTCGGCCAAGCGCCGAGCCAAAGCGGCCGCCGACGAGGCGGTGTGGGCGGACCTGGACCAACTGGCGGCGGAGATCAGCGCGCACTGGCCGAAGAACGTGACAGCCGTGGACGCCATCCGTCAGGACCGGCGCTAGTGGCCGGGGCAGTGGTCGTCGTCGACGCCAGCGTCTGGGTCAGCCGGCTGGTGACCGACGACGTGTTCCACACCGCCAGCCGGCGCTGGCTCGCCCAACACGCGCAGGATGGTGGCCAGTGGGTTGCGCCGGCGCTCATGCTGGCTGAAGTTGTCGGCGCAATCTCCCGGCGCACTGGCCAGCCCGAGCTCGCTCACCGGGCGCTCAAGCATCTGCTGAAACTGCCGGGGCTGCGATTGGTTGCACTGGACCGACGGCTCGGAAAAGCAGCGGCCCAACTGGCGGCTTCCGCAGGGCTGCGCGGCGCCGATGCCGTCTATGCCGCGCTGGCCCAGCACCTATCAATCCCGCTGGTCACGTGGGACGAGGAGATTGGGCAAAGGGCCGGCGACCTCGGAACCATCATCCAGCCGCCACGCGAAGCTACCCCGTAGGGAGGTCAGCTCCACACTAGTTTGCACCATCAGTCGCAGCCGCCCGCTTCCGATCGCTGCAGTCTGAGAGGTCCAATCTGGGGGCCAGCCACGCCACCCCGTGTGTTAGCCGCCACCCCGTTAGCCACCTCCGGATTTCAAGACGCCTTCGGCCCTGCATTCTGGCAAGCTCGGCATTTTGGATGAAAGTGCTTGGGTTGCACTCCCGTGCCCCCCGCCCACGGTCCAGCCAAATCGTGATACTTGTGCATTGGTTTTGGGCCAGACGCCTGTTACTCTAGTTTCCGCTAAATGAAGGGCATCGGGCCGAACTTGGTAGAGTTAGTGTGCCACCACAACTCACCAGGCCAGGAACCCGATGCCCAGCATAGTCTACCGGATGATCGAAGTGCTGTCTGTCTTGGTCACCGATCTGCCACTTGGCACCAACCTGGGCATCTTCCATCTGCTGTGGACGATTCTGAGCGGCCGATTGCTGCAAAGTCGTGGGGCCATCATCCCGGCGTTGGCCGCCAGTGGTTTGGCAACCGATGCGCTCCGGCGCGCCTGGGCGACGCTGGCGCATGGGGCTTGGGACCTGACGCAGTTGTTGACGCGCTTCCAGGACCTGGTGCGGCACGAAGGGCGCTGGCAGCGACACCGGGTCGGCGGGCTGCGGCCCGTGGCGGTCGACTACGTCGGTTACTTCCGGCCGCGCTTGAAGGACTGCCCCACCAAGCATTTCAACTCCCAAGCCGGCAAGGCGTTGCCGGCCATCCCCTTCGACGTGCTCACCGCCGTGGGCTCGGTCGCGGACCAAACTGTCCTGGTGCTGCGGGACCTGGTACGCGCCCCAGACAACCATGCGCTGCTGATCGCCGCCCAAGCCCACTTCGCCCCGGATGAGTATCTCGTCGCCGACCGCGGCATTTCGCGAAGCGTGGCCCAAATGCACGCCGCCCAGGTCGACCGGTTTGTGCTGCGCGTGGCCAAGAACTTCACCGCCCGCCGCGCGACCCTGCCGGAATACCGTGGCCGCGGCCGCCGCCCCACGCGTGGGGCGCTCGTCCGACCCTGTGCGCGCACCTATCGCGGCCACCGCCTGGCCGCCACGCCACCGGATCGGACCGAAACTTGGCCGCATGCAGGCCGGGCGCTGCAAGCGCAGATCTGGGCAGCCTTGGTCGACTCGACCGATGCGCCGGGTGCGCCGACCTTTACCTGCTATCTGATTACCGACCCAGCCTATTGCACCCCGCTGCTGTTGGTCTCTTCCTTGAAACTCTCCGCGGCCGAGGCGCATGCCGCCTACCGCCAACGCTGGCCGGTGGAACAACTCCCCCAGACCGCTAAACAACTGTTGGGTGCCCACCGCCAGTTTGTCTTTGGTGAAGACTCGCGTCAGCGCTTGCCCGAATTGGCGCTGCTGTGCAGCTCCCTGCTGACCTGCACCTGAGTAGGCAGGTGTGTATCTGGCCGCCACCCAGCCGGCTGAGCCCACCGGGTTCTGGGATCGCGCGCCCCAACCGACTGCCGGCCGGCTGCGCCGCGTGCTGGCCCAGCACCAATATTCCGAAGACTGGCCGATGCTGGAGCACATTCGCAAAAAGAACTCGGTCACCGATCACTGGATCAGTATGTGGAAGTGCTCAAATGACGAAACCGCTTGCCCTTGGCATTTCCCGTCGGGATCGGCCCCCGGACGCAGGTGCGCCGCGCCTAGATTCTGGTGCCCAGCCGACCGGCACTGCTGCCGGGCTTTGCCAGCATCGGCGGTGCGGGAGTGTGTGACAGCGGTCAGCGGCAGGAACCGAACCATGGAAGACGACGACCAGCCAACAGCCTAGCCGCGCGGTCGGGCGGGGCAGCACCGTTGTCGTTTGCGCCAGCCGAGGATTTAAATAGACTTAACAGATGCACGCCAGCTGGCCCCGTTTCCTAAACCCTGTCAGTCAATCGGGCTCGAGTCAGCGATTGGCCCAGGATCATAATCGTGCCGATCAGCGGCTGCCGCGGAAGGTAGGGCGTGGTGCCGACTTTGCAGCTTCAGTTGCTGGGTGACTTCCAGATCGCCTACCATGGCAAACAACTCAGGAGTGTCAACACGGCACGCCTGCAATCCCTCCTTGCTTATCTGCTGATCCATCGTCAAGCGCCTCAAAGCCGCCAGCAGCTGGCGTACCTCTTCTGGCCCGACACGGTCGAGGCCAAGGCTCGCGCCAACCTGCGGTTCTTCCTCCACCGCCTGCGCCGGGCCCTGCCGGACGCAGCCCGATTCCTGGAAATAGGCGAAGCCAATGTGACGTGGCGGGCCGACGCCTCCTTCTCCCTGGACGTGGCTGCTTTTGAGGACGCGCTGGCGGAGGCCGAGCGGGAAACCGGCGCCGCCGCGCGCGCCCTGCAGGCCGCCGTCACGCTCTATCGCGGCGATCTGCTGCCCAACTGCTACGACGATTGGGTCCTACCGGAACGGGAACGCCTCCGGCAGCTGTACCTGGCGGCCCTGGCCCGTTTGGTCCAGGTCCTGGAGACTCAGGGCGAGTATCTCGCGGCCATCTCTCGGGCGCAGCAGCTGTTGCGACAAGACCCGCTGCACGAGGAGAGCTACCGGCAGCTCATGCGCCTGCATGCCGGGCGGGGCGACCGCGTCGGAGCGCTGCGGGTCTACCACGCGTGCGCGGCCGTGCTGGAGCGCGAGCTCGCCGTCGAGCCCAGCCCAGCCACGCGCGCCGAATACGAACAGTTGTTGCGCCAGGCCGCGCCCACGCCTTCCACGATGGCCTCCGGAGCGGCGCCTGGTTACGCCGCCCTGCTGGTTCCCGAAGCCCCCCCAAACAATCTGCGGCTCGCATTGACCAGCTTCATCGGGCGCGAACGGGAGATGGCCGAGATCACAGGGCGTTTGGCGACCGCGCGCCTCCTGACCCTGACGGGCGTGGGTGGCAGCGGCAAGACGCGCCTGGCCCTGGAAGTGGCGGTGCATTTGCTCCTGGCGCAGCGGGGGCAGGCGGCGGACCCCCGCCATGCCGACGGCGTGTGGTGGGTTGAACTGGCCCCGCTCGGCGATCCCGGGCTGGTGGCGCAGGCCGTGGCCGCCGCGCTCGGAGCGCGCGAGGCGCGCCGCCAGCCCCTGGTCGAGAGCCTGATCGTTTACCTGCGCCGGAAGCGCCTGCTCCTGGTCTGGGACAACTGTGAGCATCTGATCGGCGCCTGTGCGCAACTGGCCGAGGCGCTCTTGCGGGCCTGCCCCGGCGTGAGCCTCCTGGCCACCAGCCGCGAGCCGCTCCGGGTTGAGGGCGAGGCCACCTGGCCGGTCCCACCGCTGTCCGTGCCGGCGCCGGAGCTTGTGTCCAGCCAGGACTCGTTCCCGCAGATTTCCCAGGCGGTGGCCGTGCGCCTGTTCAGCGAGCGGGCGGCGCTGGCGTTTCCGGCTTTCCAACTCACGGCCAGCACTGCCCCGGCCGTGGCCGAGATCTGCCGCCGGCTCGATGGGCTGCCGCTGGCGATCGAGCTGGCGGCGGCGCGCGCCAAGATTCTCACGGTCGATCAGATCGCGCAGCGCCTGGACGATCGTTTCAACTTGCTGAAGGCGACGCCGCGCCAGACCAGCGCCCGGCACCAGTCCTTGCGGGCGGTCATGGACTGGAGCTTCGAGTTGCTGGCGCCGGCGGAGCGCGCGCTGTTCCAGCGGCTGGCGGCGTTTGCCGGCGGGTTCACGCTGGAGGCGGTCGAGGCCATCTGCGTCGCCGCCGACCTCGAATCGCATCAGATGCTTGAGTTGCTCTCCCTGCTCGTGGACAAGTCACTCGTGAAGATGGATCAGGACTCGGGTGAGGTCCGCTTTGACCTGTTGGAGACGATTCGGGAATATGCGCTGGAGCGCCTGACCGCCAGCGGCGAGGTCGATAGCGTGCGACGGCGTCACGCGCAGTTCTACCTGGTGCTCGGCGAGCGCGCCGAACCGGAGTTGGCGACGGCCAACCAGCTGCAGTGGGTCAATCGGCTGGACTTCGAGCACGGCAACGTGCGGGCCGCCCTGGCCTGGAGCCGGGAGCACGACGTCGAACTCGGTCTCAGGCTGTCCGCCTCGATATGGCGCTACTGGCACATGCGCAGCCTGAACCGCGAGGGGCGCGCGTGGCTCGAAGCGCTCATCCCGCTGTCGCCGGCCCCGACCCTGGCGCGCGCCAAGGCGCTGCAGGCCTCGAACGTCTTCACCGTCCTTCAGGGCGACTACGAGACGGCCCGGGCGCACGTGGAGGAGGCGCTGCAGATTTACCAACAGCTGGGCGATCGGCGGCGCATCGCCGCGGCCTTGAACGAGTTGGGGCTGATCGACCGGTATCGCGGCGAGCACGACTCGGCGCAGCGGCTCCTGGAGCAGAGCCTGGCCATCAAGCAGGAACTGGGCCTCGACTCGCCCAGGGCGAACACGACCATGAACCTGGGGCTCGTGGCGGGCGATCGCGGCGACTGCGCGGCGGCCTACGCGCTTCACCAGGAGAGCCTGGCGATATTTCGCGCGTCGGACGAGATGTTCGGCATGGCGGCGGCCTACGGCAACCTGGGCCACATGGCGACCCGCCTGGGAAAGCTGGCCGAAGCGCTGGCCTGGCAGGTCGAGAGCATGCGGCTGTTCAGCGAGCTCGGCGACCACGACGGGCTGGCCGAGTGCCTCGAGCGCCTGGCGATGTTGGCGAACGCGAAGTCGGACTTCGAGACTGCCGCGCGGTTCGGCGGGGCGGCGAGCATGCTGCGAGAGAAGGCTGGCACGACGCTGGCCCCCAGCGAGCAGGCCGAGTACGACCGTGAAGTGAGCGCGGCCCGCGCCCGGCTCGACGGGCCAACCTTTGAAGCCGCCTGGCAGGCCGGGCAGGCGATGACCTTCGATGCGCTGCGCGAACTGGCGTTGAGCCAGGCCGGCCGGGCGATGCCGCTGGAGGCCGCCATCGCCGAAGTGCCCTCCCCCGACGTGAACTGAAAAAGCCCCTTCTTCCTGATCGCGCTGCACGGAGCGCCAGTGCCGTCCCTCATCGGGGCGGCGCTTTTGTTTTTGCCCCGGCAGGATATGCAACCCGGTGACATAAGTCCTGCCGACAAGAAGAAATTCGCCTGGTCTGGATGTGCTGTACTCACGCGTCACTAACGCTGCCTGCTGTAAATTCACTCAAGTTGCCTCGGTCGTCTGGCGGAGGCCAGGCATCGAGCGCGCTTAGGACTAAACCATGACGAATGAACTGAGCCATCGCCCTTCACACATGTTTGCACTGCGCGTGTGGCAGAGGTGCGCCCACAATCGAACTACTCGTGTTCAGTGCCAGGCACCAGGGATGTAACCAATGAAACGCAAACGCTTCCTATCATACTTTACAGTCTTGTTGCTTGTGGTAGGCGATTGCCTGCGGGCCATGCCGGCCAGCGCATTCGGGGCGCCCCTCGCGGGGCCCGGGTTGGCCCTGGCCGCGCCTGCCGTCGAGCACTATGTGGGAGCGGTTGCACAGACGTGGAGCATCGCTATCGAAGATGCTGGCTTCGCGCCGGCAGTGCTCACCCTCACCGCGGGTGACCAGGTCGAGTGGCACAATGCAACCAGCCAGGACCAGACGCTGCGGAGTGGGACGCCGACCGCGGCAGCGGCCCATCTCGTCTACCTGCCGTTTGTCGCTCGCGGCGGCGGGACATCTGCCGGTAATGCCGTGACGACGGCGCCATCCACTGCCGAGGCGGACGCGTTCGAGGTCACCCTCCCGCCGGGCGGGGCTTTTACCCATACCTTCAGCACTGTCGGCGAGCACCCGTACTACCTGGCCAACAACCCCGCACACACCGGGCGCATCGTCGTCCAGGCGGCCGGCCTGCCGCCGGATCCTGGCCAGGTCGCCCCGCCGCTGGACCCCAGCGTGCCGACCAGCTTCGCCGATGCCACCGCCTTTCTCTACACCGGCAGCGACCCCATCCAGACCGGTGTCGTTTCGGGCACCATCGAGCCGCGGCGGGTGGCCGTGCTGCGCGGCGTCGTGCTCGACCGGGCCGGCCAGCCCCTTCCCGGAGTAGCGATTTCCATCCTGGATCGCCCGGAGTTCGGCCAGACCCTGAGCCGGGCTGACGGCCTGTTCGACCTGGCCGTCAACGGCGGTGGCTTGCTGACAGTGAACTATGAGAAGGCGGGCTACCTGCCGGCTCAGCGCCAGGTGCAGGCGCCCTGGCAGGACTACGCCTGGTTGCCGGACGTGGTCTTGATCCCGCTCGATTCTCAAGTGACGACCATTGACCTGAGCGCCAGCATCCCGATGCAGGTGGCGCGCGGCAGCGCGATCAGCGACACGCGCGGCGTGCGTCAGGCCACGCTGCTATTTGCTCAAGGCACCCAGGCGGAGATGGTACTCCCGAACGGGCTGACGCGGACCTTGACCACCCTGAACGTGCGAGCCACCGAGTATACGGTGGAGCCCAACGGACCGAACGCCATGCCGGCGGAGTTACCGGCCAACTCGGGATACACCTACGCCGCAGAGTTCAGTGTGGACGAGGCCCTCGCCGCTGGCGCGACGGAGGTACGCTTTGACCGGCCGGTGATTGCCTACCTGGAGAACTTCATCGGCTTTCCTGCTGGTGTCCTGGTGCCGGCCGGCTACTATGACCGTCGTCTGGGGCAGTGGGTGGGCATGCCCGACGGGCTGGTCGTCCGAGTATTGAGCATCAGCGGCGGCCAGGCCAGTCTGGACATTGACGGTGATGATATCGCCGACCCCGCTGCGGCCCTGGCGCAACTGGGCATTTCCAGTGCCGAGCTGCAGCGCCTGGCTGAACTCTATCAGCCGGGCCAAAGCCTTTGGCGGGTGCCCATCTCTCACTTTACGCCCTGTGACTGGAATTGGCCATTCGGTCCGCCCGCCGACGCGGATTATCCGAGTGTGCCCGCGCCGCAGGTCAATCCAGATCACCGTCCGGGCCAGGACGATGATTGCACCGAGGCTGGCTCCATCATCGGCTGCCTCAGCCAGACGCTGGGCGAAGCCGTGGACCTGACCGGTACGCCTTTTCGGCTGCACTATCAGAGCGACCGGGTACTGGGGCGCACTGGGATCCGCAACTTGTCGATCCCGGTGACCGGCGCGAACGTTCCTGCCAGTCTCGTGGGCGTTCGCCTTCGGGCCCAGGTGGCCGGACAAAGGATCGATCTGACCTTGCCGCCTCAGGCGAACCAGGTCTTTCACTACGCCTGGGATGGACAGGATGGATACGGACGCACCGTTCAGGGGATCCAAGCCGTCATCACGCGCCTCGACTACACGTACAATTGGGAGTACGTTGGCACAGACACGGCCGCGCGAGCAGCCTATTTCCGATCCCCAGCTTTCGGGCGAAATCCTGGAGAAGTGTCAGATGGAGGCATAGCTCTTGATCGCGTGGTAGCGCCTGGGGAGCCTCTGGCACTGAGCATGATTTGGTATGGCTCGATGCCCCTCGCAGGCGATATGGGGTCCGGCGGTTGGGATGCCCGGGGGCAAGGATTGGGGGGCTGGACGCTGGATGTCCACCATGTGTACGATCCAGATGCCGGGGTGCTCTACTACGGCGACGGCAGCCAGCGCAGCGCCCAGTCGGTGAACATGGTGATCGAGACAGTGGCCGGCGCGGTCGAAGACGGCAACGCCTGTGATGGCTTCCCTGCTACCCAGGTTGCACTCAATTCTCCCGGGGCCGTTGCGGTTGGGCCCGATGGCAGCTACTACGTCTCGGATCGCGACGGCCATCGAATCTGCCGGGTGGGGCCGGACGGCATGGCCACGACGATCGCGGGGACGGGGGCGCCGGGCTTCAGCGGCGACGGCGGGCCGGCGCCTCTGGCCCAACTCAACTATCCCGAAGGCCTCGCGATCGCCCCCGATGGCAGCCTGTATATCGCCGACAACGGCAATAACCGCGTTCGCCGCGTCGCGCCTGATGGCATCATCTCGACTGTGGCGGGCACTGGCGTGGGCGGATACAGCGGCGATGGCGGCCTGGCAACGCAGGCGCAACTGACTCCTGACGGCGTAGCCGTCGGGCCAGACGGCCATGTCTACATTGCTGGGAATGACCGCGTCCGCCGCGTCGCGCCCGATGGGTACATCACCACCATGGCCGGCACGGGCATCGGCGGCTACAGCGGGGATGGTGGCCTGTCAGCGCAGGCGCAACTAGATGGCCCGCAGCGCGTGGCGGTGGATGGCAACGGTATGGTCTACATCGCGGACACCCAGAACCATCGCATCCGCCGGGTGACGCCGTCTGGGATCATTACGACCGTGGCGGGCAGCGGCGTCCCTGGTTTCGGCGGCGACGGCGGCCCGGCGACCCTGGCGCAACTGACGGCTCCAACCGGAATCGCGTTGGGGCCCGATGGCAGTCTCTACATTGCCGATACGGACAACGGCCGTGTGCGGCGTGTGCAGCCCAGCGGCGTGATCACCACGATCGCCGGCACGGGCGGTTGCTGCTCCGGCGGCGACAACGGACCGGCCACTCAGGCTTCCTTGGGTAGCATTCACGGCCTGGCGATCAGCCCAGACGGCAGCCTCTATCTGGCCGACTCATATCGGGACGTTATCCGCCGGGTGGCGTTGCCCGTCCCCAGCTTGGGCGAAGACCTGACCATCCCATCTGAGGATGGCACACAGGTTTTCCAGTTCGATGTCAAAGGACGACACTTGCGCACCCTGAACGCGTTGACGGGCGCTGTGCAGTATTGGTTTTCCTATGACAGCGCTGGCCGCCTGGCTGAGGTTCACGACGGCGATGGCAATGTGACCACGATATTCCGGGACGCCAATGGCAATCCAACGCACATTGTGGGCCCATATGGCCACACTACCGCGTTGGCGCTTGACGCCAACGGATACCTGGCCTCCATCACCCGGCCGGCCGGTGACGTGACGCAGTTTGACTACACGGCCAATGGGTTGCTGACCCGCCTGACGGATCCCCGGGGAGGCATCTACCAGTTCGCTTACGATGCCTGGGGGCGGTTGGTCCGCGACCAGGACCCGGCCGGGGGCGTCAAGACCCTGGCGCTCGTGGAGGCCGCCAGCGGCTACACCGTCACCCTGACCACCGCCCTCAGCCGTACCACAACTTATCAGGTCCAACACCTGCCGACCGGCGTGGAGCGGCGCATCATCACCGGTCCGGCTGGTGCCGGAACGGAGATTGACTACAACCCCGACGGCAGCCAGACCATTCGGCACTCGGACGGCACGGTCGAACAGGTGGTGTGGGGTCCCGATCCGCGCTGGGGCATGCTGGCGCCGGTCCTCCAGTCGCTGGTACGCACGTTGCCGAGCGGCGCCCAAGAGATCGTGACCGGGCAGCGGACGGCGGTGCTGGCCCAGGCAAACAACCCGCTGAGCCTGGTGAGCCAGACCGAGCAAGTCACCATCAACGGCCAGACCACGACCAGCCAATACGACGCTGCCACGCGAACGTACACGATCACCGGTGCTGGCGGCACCCAACGCCAGGTCGTCCTGGATAACCGCGGGCGCGTGATTGGGGTGGAAGCGGCCGGGCTGGATTCAGTCCTCTACACCTACGACAGCCGGGGGCGGCTGGCGGAGGAAGTGCAGGGGAGCACCGTCTGGCGCTACAACTACGAATCCCCCTCTCGCCTGACTGTCACCGACCCTGCCAGCCAAGTCACGGCCTACACCTACGATTCGGCCGGGCGGCTAAGTGGCGTAGCGCTGCCCGGGGGCGGCACGCATAGCATCGCCAGTGACGCCAACGACAACCGCATCAGCATCACCATGCCCAGCGGCGCGGATCACAGCCTGACCTACACGCCCGTCAACCTGAGCGCGAGCTACACGCCGCCAGGTGCCGGCGGCTATCTCTGGTCTTTCAACCTCGATCGCCAACGGTCATTGGTCAGCCTTCCCGGCGGCCGCACGATCGCGAGTCTCTTTGACAGCGGTGGCCGGCCCGCGGGCTTCGCTTACCCCGAGGCCGATGTGACCTTCGCCTACGCCGGCAACACGTACCAGGTGAGGCAGATCACCCGCACGGGCGGCGGCGCGAGCCAGACGCTGGACTACAGCTACGATGGGTATCGGCTGACGGGTGCCGCCTGGAGCGGAATGGCGGCCGGGCAATTCCAGTACACCTACCTGGGCGATGGGGGGTTGAGCGGCATCGCCCTGAGCGGCGCCGGCGTCAACGAGACGGTCGGCCTGAGCTACGACAACGATGGCTTCCTGACCGGCTACGGCCCCTTCACCCTGGTCCGCGGCGGCCCGGCCGGGGCGGTGAGCGAGATTCACAATGCAACACTCAGCCTGGCATCGAGCTACGATACCCTGGGCCGCGTGACCGGGCGCACCCAGAGCGCCGGCGGCACCCAGCGCTACCAGGCGCAGCTCATTTACAGCCCGGGCGGCCAGATCTCGCAGACGGTGGAAACGGTCGCCGGCGCCAGCCTCACCTACCGCTACGTGTATGACGCGCCTGGCCGGCTGACCGAGGTCTACCGGGATGGGACGCTAGCCGAGCGCTATGCCTACGACGCCAATGGCAACCGCACCAGTCGCCTGATCAGCGGCGCGGCCGAAGCCGCGGTCTACGACGCGCAGGATCGCCTGACGCAGCGCGGGAGCGTAGCCTATACCTTCGACAGCGACGGCTTTCTGGCCAGCCGGGGCGGCGACAGCTTCCAGTACAGCGCCAGGGGCGAACTGCTGCAGGCGGCGGTCGGCGGCCAGACCATCACCTACGCTTACGACGGCCTGGGCCGGCGGGTCGGGCGGACCGACAGCGCGGGGACGACGCAGTACCTGTACGGCAACCCTAAGGATGTCTTCCAGATCACGGCGATGAGGAGCCCATCCGGGCTGTGGACGCTTTTCTACTACGACGAGGCGGGGCTGCTCATCGCCTTCAAGCGCGGTGGCGCCCTGTACTATGTGGCGACGGACCTGGTCGGCACACCGCGGATCGTCAGCGACGCCAGCGGCGGCGTGGTCAAGACGCTGGACTACGACAGTTTTGGCGTGCTGCTGGCCGACTCCAACCTGGCCTTCGACCTGCCCATCGGCTTCACCGGCGGCCTGGCAGAGCCGGTCACAGGGCTGGTGCGGATCGGCCTGCGCGATTACGAGCCCCTCTCCGGCCGCTGGACGGCGCGCGATGCGGCGCTCTTCCAGGCGAATCAGCCGAACCTATACGTCTACGCAGGGAATGATCCCGTCAACCGCCGCGACGTGGGCGGGCTGTTCTCGGTCAGCGCCTCAGCCTACGCTCTGCTGGGTCTTGGCGTGAAGTTCAGCGTCACCAGCCAGGGTTTCTCCTTCTGCTGGGAGGGCGGGATCGGCGCCGGCGCCGACGTGGAGGTCGATCCGTTCGGCGGGTTGGACCGCGACGGGCTGACAGCAGGCGCCGAGATCGAAGCCAAGTTGGGGCCCCTCTCCGCCAAAAAAGGGGTCAAGTACGACGACTGCGGGCGCTCGAGCGATAGCCAGGTGTGTCTGGGTCCTTTCTGCACCAATGGAGACGGCGTTTCGGTCAAGGGCGGTCCGGAAGATCTTAAACAGCCGGTCAACAAACTGTTCAAATCAACTGGAGTAGGGCTGCAGGCCAAAGCGACTTTTGGCTACTGCATGGGCAGCCAGTGGTAGAGGTGCTGTAACTGTCGTGCGCAGGACATGGACAGACCGGATTGTCTTCGTAAACGGTTAACCCGCAACGGCCGCCGGCGCACATCGCGCCGTGTACCAGCTCAAGCATTTCCCGGCCAGATCAGGAGAGCCAGCCTGGCATAGGCTGGCTCTCCGAACTTAACGGTGAACGCGCGTAGGAGATGACCCGCATCAGCTCCGGGTGTTCAAGCAGTCGCCAGAAGTAACGGAATACGATACGGGCTCATCACCTGCAGGTCCCTGGTTCGTGCGACGGACCAGAAAATGCCGCGGAAATGGAGTCTCAGTAGACGCGATTTTCATGGCCGAGCGGCCGCGGGCGCGACGATCTCAAATTGGCATAAACTGTGGTGATCCCGACCAGTAGGGGAGGTCTCACCATGCCAGTGCGCAAGCCGAACACCCGTGCCCGGTCCAAGACGCAACTCGCCCAATGCCGTCGAGCGCGGCAATCGTCGCCATCGTAAGATGCAAACGCGTACGCGGATCTATCGCGTGCGCACCCAGCCACACCTCCACGGTCGCCTCGCGCTGGACCTGTTGCGCGATGCCCAGGCGCCTCCCAGGCGAACGACGGCCGGCTCGCTTCATCGAGCCCAGGCGGCTCCCACCCGTACCGCTGGCGATCCCGTCCCGTGGGTCATGAGCCCGACGATCAGAAAATATCACACTTGCTTTTCAACTGACTGTGGGTCTCAAAAGTAGAGCTGCCTAAACCCTGTCGAGTTCAACTCGGGCGAGATAAGCGTGGTCTGCCATGGTCTCAAATAGATCTGACTATAGACGTGTGGTCTGCTTTGGTCTGACAACCTCTGGCGCGTTAGGCCTGACGAGCAGGGGACTTTGGTGGCCGTGGTCGGTCAACACAAAACAACGCGCCGCTCTGGTCAGATGGGCGCGTTTGCCTCGTTTTCAAGGCTTTTTGGACTTGTGGCGAGGAATGGATTTGAACCATCAACCAAGGGCTTATGAGTAGCTGCCGAGGTTGTCGCCGTTCTGGCCCAACAGAGACTGCGTTTCCAGCCTCTCCGTAGGCTGTATTTTTCTATATCTCTTGGTATTTCCTCCAGCTTCTGGAATCAGTGTTTCTCCCTTGGTTGGGCCGGTACGATGTTGCCGTGGACAGAGTATCTCCGGGATGGACCGGATGTCAATACGCGTAATCTGCTCGGGGCCCCGATCGGCCGTCATCAGCCACAAGAACGACGTAGCAAAGGCGTGCAGCCGGTAGCGCAAAACCGGCGAGTCCAGACGGCCAGTATCAGTGCCGGCCCACCACGCAAATAGCCGCACTCGGCACGCTCAGGCTGCCTTCCGGCGTTGCGAAGACCTGGACGGCTTCCCGCCACCGCTGCCAGAAATCGGCCTGCCGCTCGGGCGTAGCCTGGCTCACCGGCCCGCTCACGCCCGGGAACATCTCGCGGATGAAGTCCAGACAGACATCGGTGCTGGGCCAGACCATGTCGGCCGGCACGATCTCGCGCTTCACATCCCGAAACCCGGCCTCCGTCAGGGCCCGGTCCAGGGCATTGCCGGCCAGGCTGTCCTGCGGCGCGCCTTTGGCCGGCGTCGGGTTGGGCAACTCGAACATCTCGCGCGCCAGGCCGAATGCCAGCGCGCTCGGTGATCCCTTGGGTGGCGTATCCCAGACGGCTGCGGCAAACACTCCGCCGGGAACCAACATGAGGCGAATACGGCGCAGTGCGCCAGGCAGATCGGGCACGAACATCAGCCCGCAGCGGCACAGGGCGGCGTCAAAGGTGCCATCGGGGTAGTCCAGGCGCTCGGCGTCGGCCTCGACGAAGCGCACATTGGTTACACCCTGAGCGCGGGCACGCTCGTGGGCAACGACCAGCATCTCCGGCGATAGATCCGTTGCGACCACCTGGCCGGCTGGCCCGACGCGGCGCGCGGCCGTCAGCGCCGGCTCACCATAGCCCGTGGCAATATCGAGCACACGCTGGCCGGGCTGAATGCCCGCCAGTCTCACCAGGCCCTCGCTGAGCCGCTGGCCGTAGGCCTGCTCCAGCATCGGCCCCCACTTACCCCAGCCGGTCGCCGTGGCACCCCATTGCCGGCGCTGCTGGGCCTTGTAGGTGTCGCGATCCAAGTCGGAAAGAGCGGTGTTCATGCGGACACCTCATCATTGTTAGAAGCTGCGCTGGCGGCGTCGGCTTGCGGCGCGCGGCCTAATGGACAGTCAGGCCCAGCCATAGGACGTCAGGCTCCGGAAGGCGCGCCAGACGAAAAGCGTAATGGCCGCCACCAGCACCAGGGTGAGCCAGGCCGGAAAGGCCACCCAGGCCTGGACGCCCAGCATCGTGTTGGTAAGCACGACGAACAGGCAGGTGGAAGCGATACGTTTGCGCCACAGCCGCAGCCGGCCAATCTGCGCCGCCGTCTCGGCGGGCACCGGGCTCCCGGCCTGGGCGAAGAGCGCGTCGAGCCGTGGCTGCACGCCCCAGTTGACATACGCAAGCAGCCCGCCGATCAGCAGCAACAGCAACAGCTTGACCCCGAGCGCCGGGTGGGTGAGCAGCGCGCCTATTCCCAGGCCGGACACGAGCACCATAGCCAGCCCGGTGACCAGCGCCGTCGCCTGGAACACAAAGCACGGCACGGTGCGGTTCTTGATGATGTTCTCCAGGTACGTGTCGGCGCGGTCGCCCAGGGGCGGGCCCAGTCGGGCGCGCTGATTGACCAACACGAGCGTGTAGAACGGCCACGCCATCAGCACCGCGTTCACGACGTGAATGACGCGCAGGACGCTCTCAATGACATTCATGTCACACTCTCCTGGTTCGCCTCACAGCGGCGTTGGAACAGGAGCGGCTCTCCTGGTCCAGCGGCCTGCCGACATGAACCGGCTGACGGGCGTGGTCGTCGCCGCGCACCGCTTGAAGCCGGGCGTCAGGAACTTCTCGCGGGCGTCGTAATCAGAAGCGGAACGTGTCGTGTTGAGGCCCAGGCACCTCCCACGTAGCTGCTGCCCGTCCAGAGGCGGCTCTGTGCCGCCGGTATCACAACCTGCGCCCCAGGCCAGGCCGGCAGCGCGGTACGCTGCCGGCCTGGCCTGGGTGGGAACTTCAGGCGGGGACGCCATGCTCGATGGGCCCGCGCGTGATGGCCGTGTGCGCTTCGAGCACGTCAAACGACTTGATGCTCAAGTCGCTCAAGCCGGGCTCATTCTGCACAACGGACTGGACGAGGTTGATATAGGCCTGGCGCGCCGCCTCATCGTCGAACAGCACGATCCCACCGCCTTCCTGGCCCGCCTCATTCATCAGCCAGATCTTCCAGCGCAAGCCGGGGAATCCGGCGATCTGCGGCGCGGCGGGCAGGTTGGCGGCTTCGTACTCGGCGCGGGTTCCAGCGAACTTGTAGTTGACCTGCAAGAGCTTGGCGGACATGGTTGCCTCCTGGTGTTGGTGTTCGGCCTAGATTCAGCGTATGCGGCTAGCGCCTCGAGATCGCCTCAGAAACTGCAGTGGCCCGGTCTGAGTTGTCCCGATTCGCGCGGAAGCCGTATAATCCGCCGCCAGTCACCGCGCACTGCCCGCCGGGAACTTAACATGCCGCACCTGGCCCTACACGTCCTGGGCACACCGCGCATCCAGTTCGACGGCCAAGAAGTCGAGTTGGAGCGCCACAAGAGCCTGGCCCTGCTGGTCTACTTGGCGGTCACGGGCACGCGCCAGCGGCGCGACACGCTGGCGGCGCTGCTGTGGCCGGAGCTCGCCCAGGCGCGGGCGCGTGCCGGAGTCCGCGCTGCCCTGTGGTCGCTCAACGCCGCGCTGCCAGGGCCGTGGTGGGCGATTCAGCGGGAAACCGTTGGCCTGGAATCCACCCCGGACGTGTGGCTCGACCTGGTCGAATTCCACCAGTCGCTGGCAGCCTGCCGCGCGCACGGGCACCCGGCCGGCGAGACCTGCCCCGGCTGCTTGCAGCCCCTGGCGCGGGCCGTCGAGCTCTACCGCGGTGACTTCCTGGCCGGCTTTGGCCTGCGCGATGCGCCGGCCTTCGACGATTGGCAGTTGACCCAAGCCGAGGCCGCGCGCCGTGACCTGGCGGGCGCGCTCGAGCGGCTGGTGCGCGTGCATGCCAGCCGTGGTGAGCTTGAGCCGGCCGCCTCCTATGCCCACCAGTGGCTGGGGCTTGATCCATTGCACGAGCCGGCCCACGAAAGCCTGATGCGGCTGTACGCCTGGTCCGGTCAGCGCAGCGCTGCCGTGCGGCAGTATGCCGAGTGTGCACGGGTGCTGGAGGCGGAGCTGGGCGTTGCGCCCCAGGCCGAGACTCAGGAACTCTACCAGGCGATTCTGGGCGATCGCCTGCCCCCACCCCAACCGGGCACACCTGTCGCAGCCAGCGCTGAGCCTCGGGCACACTTGAACCCGGCCGCCGTGCAAAGTCCGCGCGTCGCCGATCACCTACAGCCAGCCGCTGGCGCGGGCCGCTCCATACTGGACCGCATCCACCAGGCGCAACTGGTGGGCCGCGAGGGCGAACTGGAGATGGCCGCCCAGCTATGGAGCCGGGCGCAGCTGGGCGAGGGGCAGGTGCTGCTGGTGAGCGGCGAGCCCGGCATTGGAAAGAGCCGCCTCGTGCGCGAGCTGCGGTCGCTCGCACAGGCGTCAGGCGCACGCGCCCTGACCGGTGAGTGCTACGCTGAGGGGGGTCCCCCCTATGGCGCCCTGGCCCAAATGATTGGCACAGCCTTGAGTGAGCCCGCTCCGGGGCCGGCCCTGCCCGATTATGTTCTGGCTGATTTGCTGCTGCTGGCGCCTCACCTGCGCCCGCGCTTTCAGTCCGTTGCCCCGAACCCCGCCCTCGATCCGAGCTTCGAGCGGCAGCGCCTGCTCGACAGCGTCGTTACCTGGTGTAAGGCATTGGCTGCCCATTCACCGCTGCTGCTCGTCATGGAGGACGTGCACTGGGCCGACAGCGGCAGCCTGTCCATCCTGCGGCACCTGGCCCGGCAGCTCAGGACCAGCCGACTGCTCTTGGTGATGACCTTCCGTGACACGGACGTTGAACTCGCGGAAGCCCAACCCCTCTCAGAAGCTCTGCTTGACTTGAACCGTGAACGGCTTGCGCAGACGTTGCGCCTGGGTCGGCTCCAACGCGGCCAGACCGGCGATCTGTTGGCCGCGCTGCTCGCGACGGGCGAAGTCAGCGAGCCGTTCATCGACAGCGTCTTCGAGGAGACGGAGGGCAATCCGTTCTTCGTGGAGGAGCTGTGCAAGGCGCTCATCGACCAGGGCCAGCTCTACCTCGCTGGCAGCACCTGGCGGCGCAAGGACCTGACCACCATCGTGCTGCCGCGAAGCGTGCGCGCCGCGATCCTGCTGCGCGTGGGGCGGCTGCCAGCGCCGGTGCAAGACACGCTGCGCCTGGCGGCCGTGCTCGGCCGCGAGTTTGAGTTCGAGACGCTGAGCGCCGCCAGCGATCAGGCGCCCGAGGCGGTGCTCACGGCGCTGGAACAGGCCGAACGCGCGCAGCTCCTGCATGAGAACCGCTCAACCCCGCCTGGGCCGGGCGGGCGGTTCACCTTCGCCCACGCGCTGATCCCCTTTACGCTGCGCGAGACGCTCAGCAGCGTGCGCCTGCAGCGGGTGCACGCGCGGGTCGCCAGCGCCATCCAGGCGCGCCGTCCCGAAGACGTCGAAGCCCTGGCCTATCACTTCACCGCTGCCGGCCAGCGCGAGATGGCCATCCGCTACCTGCGGCGGTCGGCCGAGCGGGCCGTGGCTGTCTACGCCTATGAGACGGCGATCCAACACGTGCGGACCGCGCTGTTGCTGATGGACGCGGCGCGGCCCGACGAAGCGCGTGTCGAGGCCGCGGAGCAACTGGCCGACCTCTTGCGCCGGCGGGGCGAGCGCTC
>JADLEU010000290.1 GCA_020845955.1 Anaerolineales bacterium | reverse complement strand
GCGGGCGGAGGTCGAGTGGCGCGCCTGAGACCTATCTGGCGGGCACAATCTGGCTGCGCTCTGGCCCGACCGAAATCAGGCTGACCGGCACACCCGTCAGCGCCTCAATGCGGCGCACATAGCAGCGCGCCTGCGCCGGCAGGTCGGCCAGCGTCCGCGCGCCGCTGCTGTCCTCAGCCCAGCCGGGCATGCTTTCGTAGATGGGACGAAACGGCGCCAGGTCGGCGGGCCCCCACGGCAGTTCCTCGTAGCGCTGGTCCCCGGCCTCGTAGCCGGTACACAGCCGAACCTGCTCCAGCCCCGCGAGCACATCCAGCTTGGTCAGCACCAGCTCCGTGATCCCGTTGACCCGGATCGCGTAGCGCAGCAGCACCAGGTCGAGCCAGCCGCAACGGCGCGGCCGGCCTGTGGTCGTGCCAAACTCGTCCCAGGGGTTGGCGCCCGTGCCGCGCAGGCGTTCGGCTTCTGGGCCAAAGGCTTCGGTCGGGAACGGCCCCTCGCCGACGCGCGTCTGGAAGACCTTGGTCACGCCGATGATGCGGCCGGCGAACTGCGGTCCCAGGCCTAACCCCACGAACGCGCCGCCGCTGGTCGGCGACGAGCTGGTGACAAACGGATAGGTGCCCGTATTCAGGTCCAGCAGCGTGCCCTGGGCGCCCTCGGCCAACACGGCGGCGCCGGCCCGCAGTTGGCCGTGCAGATAGAGGGAGGTCTCGGCCAGGTAGGGCGCCAGCGCGCGCGCGTAGCTGGTGTATTCGGCCGCGACGGCGGCGGCGTCGAGCGGCGGCCGGGCATAGATGCGCTCGAGGGTGAGGTTGGCCGCGCGGACGTGCTCGAGAACCCGGTCGCCCAGGCGCGCGGGGTCGAGCATCAGTTCAGCGCGCAGGCCGCGCCGGGCGGTCTTGTCGGTATACGCCGGGCCGATGCCGCGGCCGGTGGTGCCGATCTTGCCGCCGGCGCTCGGCGCGGAGCGCGCCGCTTCGTCGGCCTGGTCGAGCGCAACGTGCGCCGGGGTGATGAGGTGGGCCGCGGCGGAGAGTTTGACCCGCTCAGGCGTCACGGACGCGCCGCTGGCGCGCAGCCGATCCATCTCGGCCAGCAGCCGGCTGGGGTTGACGACCATCCCGTGGCCCAAGACGCCGACGACGTGCGGATGGACCAGTCCGGAGGGAAGCAGGTGGAGCTTGAAAATCTGGGGGCCTCCGGGCGCATCGACCGTGACCGTGTGCCCGGCGTTGTCGCCGCCCGAAAAGCGGGCGACGGCGACTGCATCGGCCGACAACAGGTCGGTGATGCGGCCCTTGCCCTCGTCACCCCATTGAGCGCCGACGATGATATGAAGTGGCATGTTGTAAACATTGCTCCGAGCGACGGCGCCGGCGGCCGCTTGGGCCGCGAGTCAGTAAGCGCCGTCGGCGAATAAGACGTGCGGGATCGTGCGCAGCATGATCACCAGGTCCAGCGCCAGAGACCAGTTCTCGATGTAGAAGATGTCCAGCAGGCACATCTCATCGAAGGTGACGTCGCTGCGGCCCGAGACCTGCCAAAGGCCGGTGATGCCGGGCGGGACTTCGAGACGCTGGCGATGCCAGGCCTCGTATTCGGCCACCTCGCTCGGCAATCCCGGACGCGGGCCAACCAGGCTCATCTCGCCTCGCAGCACGTTGATGAGCTGCGGCAGCTCGTCGAGGCTCGAGCGGCGCAGCAAGCGGCCGAGGCGCGTCAGGCGCGGATCGGCCTTGATCTTGAACAGCGGCCCGCTGGCTTCGTTCTGCGTTTTGAGGTCAGCCTGCTGTTCTTCCGCGCCGACCAGCATGGAACGGAATTTGTAGATCTCGAAGAAGCGGCCGCCTTCGCCCACACGGCGCTGCCTGAACAAGGCCGGGCCGGGCGAATCCAGGCGGATGGCCAGCGCCGCCACCAGCCAGAAGGGCGCCAGCGCCACCAGCCCGGCCACCGCCAGCACAACGTCGAGGGCCCGCTTGAGCAGGCGCGCGGCGCGCGGCAGGCGGGTCTCCTTGAGGCCCATCACCGGGATGCCGCCCAGGTCATCCAGGTCGACCCGGCTGAGCGAAAGCTGGAACACGTCGGGCACCACGCGGGCCACAACCCCCAGGCTTTCGCACGTGCGCACGATACCCATGATGGTCCGGTGGTACATCCAGGGCAGCGTGATGATCACCTCGTCCACGCGCTCAGACTTGAGCACGCCGCTGATGCTTTCCAGGCCGCCGAGCGCCTTGAAGCGCCCCAGGTCGCCCTTGCTCAGGTCGTCGTCGACAAAGCCCACCACGCGGTAGCCCAGTTCAGGCCGGGCGACCAGGTTGCGCACGACCATCCGGCCGAGCTCGCCCGCGCCGACGATGAGCGCGCGCTCCACGCCCACCCCCCGGCGGCGGAGGTTCGCCTCGATGGTCCGGCGCAGCAGGCGGTAACCGCTGAGCAGGGCGATGGTGAACAGGCCGGCTTCCAGCAGCAGCAGGCGCGAGTAGACGATCGGTAGAATGATGAACGTGGCGGCGATCAGGATGACGACGACCGTGGTCGTGGCGTTGCCGATGCGGTACAGCTCGTCAAACCAGCTGCCCTCGCGCCGGCCGCTATATAAACCATCCATGGCCAGGAACACCATCAGCAGCAGGGCGTACCCGGCCTGGAAAGGCATATAGTCACGGTAAGGCGCGGCATTGGCGTCGAGCACCGGCCGAAAGAGCTGCAGCTCGTAGCGCACGTAATAGCCGAGCATAAAGGCGACGTTCACCAGCAGCGCGTCGAGCAGCAGCGAATACGTCAGGGACCGCGCGCGCCGGGCGGCAGCCGTCGGGCGGCGCGCGGACAGGCGTGTTTCAGCGCTGGAGCTAGACACGTCCGTGGCGGTCACGAGCGCTCGCTCCCGGGCAAGGCGCGGTCCAGGGCCCGGCGATAGCAGGCCGCCGTCTGCGCGGCAGTGCCGGCCCAGGTGAAGCGCGCGGCGTGCGCGCGCCCTGCGGCCGCGCGCTCGGGACCGGCCGCCAGGGCCTGGGCCAGCGCTTCGGCAAGGGCCGGCGCGTCATCGGGGGGGACCAGGTAGGCTGCCTCGCCCCCGGCCTCGGGCAGGGACGAGACCGCGGTGGTGACCACCGGGCGCCCGCAGGCCAGAGCCTCGGCCACCGGCAGCCCAAAGCCCTCATAGCTCGAAGGGTAGGCAAAGACGGCGGCGGCGTTGTACCACAGCGGCAGCTCGTCCTCCGGAACAAAGCCGGGGAAGATCACCTCCTGCGCCAGACCCAGCGCCTCTACCCGCCGGAAGAGATCGGCGTACCACCAGCCGCGCGCGCCGGCCAGCACCAGGCGCAGATTGGGATGCGCGGGGCGCAGTTGCGCATAAGCGTCCAGCAGGACACCTAGATTCTTGCGCGGCTCGAGCGTGCCCAGGTAGAGGACAAAGCGCTCGGGCAGGCCGCGGCGCCGGCGGAAGACGTCTACCTCGGCGGGGGGCAGTGGACGCAGGGACGGCGCCAGCCCAGGGTAGGCCACGTCGACCCGGTCGGCCGGCACACCCAGCAGGCGGACGACATCGGCCCGGGTGTTAGCAGAGATGGCCAGCACCCGCCGCGCCCGCCGGCACGACAGCGCGGTCAAGGCGTTCAGGTACAAGCGCTGTGCCGGCTTGAAACGCCTGGGCGCCAGCCGGAAGGAGAGATCGTACACGGTGACCACAGCGGGACAGCGGGACATCACGGGTGACACAAACGCCAGCGAGTGCAGCAGATCAGGGCGAAGGCGCCCCAACTCGAGCGGCTGCAAGAGCTGCTCCCAAACGATGCGCGCGAGCGGACGCGCGGTGGGCAGCGCCGTGGTCCGGACGTGCGCGCCCGGCATCACCGGCCGGCCGGCGCCGGTGAATACCGTCAAACGAAAATCGGGCGCCGCGGCCGGCAGGTGACGCAGCAGTTGGTCAATATAGTGATGAATGCCAGCGCTCCGGTAAGAGGCGCGCCCATAGAGCAGCTGGGCATTGAGCGCCACCTGCGCCGAAGAAACGGGCATGCCCAGATTATAGCGTATCGGCTGGTCGCGCCGCCTGACGGCTGACCTGCGCGGGCGCTTCGGCGACAGACCGCCAGACCGCGACGGTAGCGCGCGCAACCTGCTGCTGGGTGTAGTGGGCCAAGACGCGCGCCCGCCCCCGCGCCGCCAGATCGGCCCGCAGCCCTGGATCCTGCCAAAGCGCGCCCAGGTGATCGGCGAGCGCGGCCACGTCGTTCTCAGGGAAGACCAGTCCGGCCGGACCGATGACGTTAGGCAGCTCGCCGCAGGTTGAGCCGACCACGGGCACCCCGCAGGCCATGGCCTCGATCAACACCCGCCCGAACTGCTCCTTCCAGTTCGAGCGGCCGCGGGACGGCAGCACCAGGCAGTCCAGCGCCTGAAGCTGCGCGGGCATGTGCAGCGAGGCCACGCTTTCCGCGCGCACGCGCCCGCCCAGGCCCAGGGCCTCGGCCAAGGCCAGCAGCCGGCCGCGTTCCGGGCCGGCCCCGATCAGCCGCACCTGGAGCTGCTCCAGCGCCGGGGCGGGCAGCCGGGCCGCGGCGCGCAGCAGCAGGTCGACGCCTTTCTCAGGCACCAGCCGGCCGGCGAAGCCGATCACAAAGCCGGGCAGGCGCCGCCCCGGCGCGGGCCGCGGGCTGAACAACTCGGGGTCGACGCCGAATTGCGGGATCACGGGTATCGGGCCGGCATAGCCCTTGGCGCGCCAGACGCCGGCCGCATCCTGGTTGCCGGCCATCAGCGCGCGCGCCTCGCGCAGCACCTGCCGCTCGAAAGCGGCAAAGGGCCAGGGGTAGCGCCGGAGCAAGTTTTGCCAGCTAAAGACGACGACCCGCGCCCCGGCCCGGCGCGCCCAGCGCAGCGCGTGCCAGGTCGCCAGGTTATAGGGTTCCTCGTCGACGTGGACCAGGTCGGGCCGCGCGGCCAGCATCACCCGGCCAAGCTGAGGGTAATAGTGCCAGTGAAAATGGCCATTGAAGCGGATGGGGGTCACGACCAACTGGTAGCCGCGCAGATAAGCACGTTCGAGCGAAATGACGCCGCGCGCGTCGCGCCAGTCTGGCGGCACGGCCACCGTCAGATCGACCTCGGGACAGGCGGCGATCGCCTCCAGCTTGCGCTGATAAGCGCCAACGACCAAGGCTTTCGAGAGCATGAAGACACGCATGCCGGCGGAGTATAACCGATGCCAGGGTATAATCGCCTGGCAGGTGCCCGAGGAGGTCTGCCATGCCCAGCAAGCTCTGTCCACATACGCTCAACGCGCACGGTGATGTGTTGGCCTTCGCCGAGGCTGGATGTCCCGTCGTTAAGCTGGTGGATTTCTTCGGCGTCGCCGCTGAGCTGCTGGCCCGGCAGCCAGCTGTGCTGCTGATCGGACGGGTGTTTGAGGACTACGACGCCAATGCCGCGGCTCGCAGCGGGGCCACGCCGCAGGCCGAAGCGCTGGCCTGGGTCACGCGGCAGGCTGAGAAGTATCAGCTCAACCCTCTGATCAGGGTATGGGAGGGCCCAAACGAGCCGGCCTTCGGCACGGCGGACGATCCTGCCAACGTCGAGGCGGTCGCTTGGTACGCGACTTTCGAGGCCGAGCGCCTGCGGCTGCTGGCGGATCAGGGCTGGCGCGGCGTGGTGGGTAACTTCGCGACCGGCAACCCAGATCTGCCGCTTTGGCCGGCCTTCTTGCCCGCCGTCGCGGCCGCGCGGCAATTCCAGGGCTACCTCGGCCTGCATGAGTATTCGTCGCCGTGGATGTGGTGGCTGACGGGCAACTACCAGACCGGCAACTGCGATCAGCGGCCCGACTTCGCCGGCGAGGGCGACACCGGCTTTGTGACGCTGCGCTATCGCAAGGTCTATCGGGGCTTCCTGGCGCCGCAAAGACTGGACGGGGTGCCGCTCATCCTAACCGAGTGCGGCCTCGACAGCATCGGGGCGGTCTGCCCCGACTACACCAGCGGGCCATGGAAAACGCACCTCGATTTTTGGGGGCGGCACGATGGCCACCGTGATCCGATCGAGTATTGGCGCGGTCCCGAGCGAGACCCCGAACGCTACTACGCCGAACAGTTGATTTGGTACGACCGCGAACTACAAAAGGATCCATACGTGGTGGGCGCCACGATCTTTACGGTAGGCGCTACCGGCGGCCAGTGGGCCGAGTTTGACATCAGCGGGACGCGCGTCAGCCGCTTCGTCGTCGAGCATATTCGCGCCCAACGTGACGTACCCGCTCCGCCGCCCCCCACCCCGCCGGTCCAGCCGGCGCCGGAGCCCCTGCCAGGGCCACATCCGCCGGGCGGCTCTGGCGGCCCTGGACCCGTCATCGAGCCGCCGCCGGCGCCCGGCGGCAGTGGTGACCAGGCGCTAATCGTGGTGCCGCCTGGACCGGTCCCGCCGGGTTCAGCCCCGCTCCCGCCTGGCGGCGCGAGCCTATCGGCGAACAGCCGCTTTGAGCAGGGCCAGGCCTACTTTGCCAGCCAGACACACGAGTTGGCCGTGCCAGCCGGCTGGTCGCTTCGCTATCACGCCGAGGCGCAGCCGGCGCTGCCGGGCCAGGCGGGGCCTTTCGGCCCGCCCATCACGGCTCTCATCAACAGCCTGGCAGTGGAGCCGGCCGACCGCTCCCGGCTGTTCGGACAAGTACCGTTCTTGTGGAAAGTCACGGGCGCCGCCACGCCGATCTGGGTGCGGCTGCACCAGCCGGTCGGCGGACTGATCCCAGGAAGGCGATATCGGCTGCTGGCGTACTTTCTGCCAGACCTGTGGTCGGATGGGCCGCCCCACCCGGCCTATGCCGCTGATCCTTTAAGCGGGGAAGCGCGCCTGCTGGCCGAGTGCGGCGGCGAGACATTTGAGGGCGCTTGGCACACCGGAGTGGAAACGCCATTTGGAGAGTTCGCCCGCCTCAGCCTGACCTTTGCGGCGCCCGCGGAGGCAGCGACAGTAGCGCTCGAGCTGCGCAGCCGGCAGGCTCTGCCCTTGGCTGCCTGGTACGTGGCCGAGGTGCGCCTGGTAGCCCTCGAGTGAGGCCCAGGAGCAATCTCGCCCCTGGCCTGACGGCCGCGCTGCTGCTCGGCGTCACGCTGATTGGCGCTGCGCTGCGCTTCTACCGGCTGGGGGAGCTGCCGCCAGGGCTTTACCAGGACGAGGCCTACAACGGCCTGGATGCCCTCAACGTGCTGGCCGGCGCGCGCCCGCTTTATTTCTCGGCCAACAACGGCCGCGAACCCCTCTACATCTATCTCACCAGCCTCAGCATACGCGCCCTGGGCCGGAGCCCGCTGGCGGTGCGGCTGCCGGCGGCTGTCCTGGGTACCCTGGCCATCCCGGCCGCCTTCGCCATGACGGCCGCGCTTTTCGGGCGGCGGGTGGGGCTGTGGGCCGCGGCCGTCACGGCTTTCACCTTTTGGCCGGTGGCCCTAAGCCGTATTGGGCTGCGAGCCGGCGCCTTGCCCCTAATGGCGGCGCTCAGCCTGGCCAGCGCCGCCCGCGGCTTATGCGGCGGCGGGCTGGACGCTGAGGCAGGCGCGCCGCCCGGCCAGACCGCTGGCTCGTCCCGGCGCCTGGGCTGGCTAGCGCTGGGCGGCGCGTTGTATGGCCTCACCTTCTACACCTATCTGGCAGCGCGTTTTTCGCCAATGGCGCTGCTCGGATTTTTGATTTTCTGGTATAGTGCCCGGCGATCCAGCTTTCCGTCCGCGCGCCAGTTGGCAGTGTTTGGGGTGGCGACAGCCCTCGTGGCAATGCCGCTTGCCCTTGCCGCGTTGGGCCAGCCCGAGATCTTGCTGGGCCGGGCTGGGCAGGTGTCGGTGTTCAACCCTGACATAAACCGTGGCGACCTGGTCGGGACGCTCTTTCACAACTTGTCGGCGGCGCTGGGGATGTTCGCCTGGCGCGGCGATGACATTGCCAGGCACAATCTGCCGGGCCGGCCGGTCTTCGACCCACTGCTGAGCCTAGCCTGGCTCGTGGGTGTTGCGCTGGCGCTGCGGGCGGTTTGGGTCCGGCGCAGCCTGGCACATGGGCTGCTCTTGATCTGGACCGGGGTCATGCTGCTGCCGACGGTGCTGGCAGAGGACGCGCCGCATTTTCTGCGCGGCGTGGGGGTATGGCCGCTGATCGCGGCCTTTCCAGCCCTGGCCTTGGACTGGTTGTGGGCGGTCGACCGCCG
Source organism: Anaerolineales bacterium (assembly GCA_020845955.1). Classification (GTDB taxonomy): domain Bacteria; phylum Chloroflexota; class Anaerolineae; order Anaerolineales; family UBA6663; genus JADLEU01. The sequence goes on along the minus strand of JADLEU010000290.1, from coordinate 1,648 downwards.
GGCGGCCGGGGACCGCGATGCAAACAGCCGGCGGGCCGCCGGGCAATGGCGCACCTGGGCGGCGCGGGGCGCCTGTCTGGCGGCGCTGACCGCCGGGCTGGCGCTGACGGCGCGAGACTATTTCGGGCGCTATGCCTCCGCGGCGGATACTGGCTACCTCTTCCAGGCGGCGGCGACCGAACTGGCGGAGACCGCCAACGCCTATCTTGCCGGCGCGCCGCAACGGCAGGTATACGTTGACCAACGCTATTGGGACTCCTTCGCGTCGGTGCGGTTCTTGCTGTCGCCCTCAAGCCGGTCGCACCTATTCGGGCCGGCGGGCTTGCCGGCGCCGCTCGCGGCGCCGGCCTTGGTGATCGCCTGGCCCTATGACGACCTGCGTCCGGTGGCAGCCAACCTGCCCGAGGGCGGCTTGGTTCAGCCCAACCCCGGCGCCCAGTACCGCGGCGATCTAGAGACCGTGCCATACGCGCTGTACGCCACCTATGAGGTTGAGCCGTGCACGCCGGCGCGGTGCGGGCAGCCGGCGCTGGCCGAGTTTGAGGGCGGGGTGCGGTTACTGGCCGCGCAGCCAGCGAGCGAGGCGGGCGGCCTGCGGCTCGAGCTGACCTGGCAAGCGCCCCTGGCGCCGGGGCGTGGCATCCAGGTGTTTGCACAGGCCCTGGCGGGCGATGCGATTACGGCCCAGGCCGATGGGCCGCTGGGGACCGAGTTGTATCCAGCCAACTGGTGGCGGGCCGGCGAGACCGTGGTGGAGACGCGGCGGTTTCGGTGGCCGGGCGGCGCCGCGCCCGCCGGCACGCAAGTGCGCATTGGGCTGTACGACCCAGCCAACAACACGCGCTATCCGCGCACGGACAGCGATCTTGACTTTATCATCGTGACACCTTAGGGAGCGATCAAGCCATGACCATTTCCGCACGTCTTGCCTGTGTGCTGCTCGTTGTGACCTTAGCCTTGCCCGCCAGCCTGGCGTTGGCGGCGCCAACCGCGGCGCCCGCGGCCGCCCCGGCCCCAGCCATGCTGGCCGATGGGCCCAATCTGCTGCAGAATCCCGGTTTTGAAAGCCCCTTCGTCAAGCAGTGCTGCCAGACTGATCTAAATACCTACAACCCCAACACGCCGATTGACGAGGTCCAAGTGGCCCAGGGCTGGCTGGGATGGTGGCTGGTGCCCGACTCCAGCCCGCAATATCCGAGCAATTGCCCTGGCTGCGCCTCGTGGCACCGGCCCGAATGGCGCGAGGCGAACTGCGGCAACGACGAATGCCGCCTGCGCATCCACAGCGGCGCCAACGCCCAGAAGTACTTCACGTTCTACAGCGTTCACGAGGCGGGCATGTATCAGCAGGTGGGCGGCATCGCGCCCGGCACGCGGCTGCGCTTCAGCGCCTACATGCAGGCCTGGTCGACGCATGCCGACTACGGCCCTTCCTCCGGCCAGGAGACCATGGGCATGCGCGTCGGTATCGATCCTTTCGGCGGCACGAATGCCTTCAGCGCGAACATCATCTGGTCGCCGGTCGCCGATGTGTATGACGCCTGGGGCTTCTACAGCGTGGAGGCCGTAGCCCGCGGCAGCACGGTCACGGTCTTCACCCGGTCACGGCCGCACTACGCGCTGCAGCACAATGACATCTACGTGGACG
>JADLEU010000289.1 GCA_020845955.1 Anaerolineales bacterium | reverse complement strand
TGTTGCCGCTCGTTGAAAACTGACCAGGGAAACGCGGTTCTGCTCACTGAAAATTGACCAGGGTGTTCCAGCTTCCCTCCAGGGCGTGTGGCCTTGTAGGGAAACGAGGTGCACACCATGGCGATGTACGCGAAAGTCCGCAGGCTGCGGCTGCGGGACGGGTTGTCGATCAGTGAGATCGCCCGTCGGACCAGTCTGTCGAGAAACACGATTAAGGCCTGGCTGCGGGGGCCCCTCCGCAGCGAGATGAAGTATCGGCGGTCGGCCACGCCGAAGAAGATCGGGCCCTACGAGGCGGCCCTCCGCGAGGCCCTGGCCGTCGATGCGCGCCGGCCGCGGCGGGAGCGGCGGACGGCGCGGAAGCTCTACGCGCAGCTGCGCGCGGAGGGGTTCCCCGGCAGCTATGCGCGGATCACCGAGTTCATCCGCGCCTGGCGGGTGGACCAAGGCACGGCCGCGCGCGCCGCCTACGTGCCGCTCAGCTTTGCCTGGGGCGAAGCCTTCCAGTTTGATTGGAGCGAGGAAGGTCTCGTGATCGGCGGCGTGTGGCGCAAAGTGCAGCTGGCGCATATGAAGCTGTGCGCGTCGCGGGCCTTCTGGCTGGTGGGCTATCCGAGCCAGGGGCACGAAATGCTCTTTGACGCGCACACGCGCTGCCTGACCGGCTTGGGCGGGGTCGCCGGGCGCGGCATTTACGACAACATGAAGACGGCGGTCGACCGCACCCCGCGCAAGGATCGGGGCCGCGTCGTCAACGCTCGCTTTGCGGCGATGGCCGCCCATTACCTCTTCGAGCCGGACTTCTGTAATGTCGCGTCGGGCTGGGAGAAGGGCCGCGTCGAGAAGGGCGTGCAGGATGCCCGCCGGCGGATCTGGCAGGAGGCCACGCAGGAGCGGTTTGGCAGCTTTGCCGAGCTCAATGGCTGGCTGGCGGCGCAGTGCGTGGCGGCATGGGAGGCGCCCCACCCCGAGCTGTCGGGCGTGACCATCCGCGACGCCTGGACGCAGGAGCGCCCGCAGCTGATGCCGATGCCGACGCCCTTCGACGGCTACGTGGAGATCCCCGCCCGCGTCTCGAGCACGAGCCTGGTGTCGGTCGCGCGCAATCGCTACTCGGTGCCATGCGCCTGGGCCGGCCACCGCGTCAGCGTGCGGCTGTATCCCGATCGCGTCGTGGTCGTCGCCGACCAGCAGGTGGTCGCCGAGCACCCGCGCGCGGTTGACCGCGACCATGTCGTCTATGACTGGCAGCACTACCTGCCGCTGGTCGAGCGCAAGCCCGGGGCGTTACGCAACGGCGCCCCGTTTGCCGACCTGCCCGAGTCGCTGCAACGGCTGCGCCGCGCCCTGCTCCGGCACGACGGCGGTGACAAGGTCATGGCGCGCGTGCTGATGGCCGTCCCGTCCCATGGGCTGGAAGCGGTCCTCGTGGCGGTCGATCTCGTCCTCGAGAGTGGGCGGCCCAGTGCCGAGCATGTGCTCAACGTCCTGGCCCGGCTCACCGATGGGCCCACGCCGCCGTCGGTGGCCACCGCCTTGACGGTCGCGACCGCACCGCTGGCCAATCCCCACCGCTACGACCAACTGCATGAGGAGGAGGTGACCCATGGCTGATCTGGTCGCCGACTTCAAACGGCTGCGGCTCTATGGCATGGCCGCTTGCTACGCCGAAGGCCTGGAGCAGCGGCAGCCGGTGATGACCACGGCCACGCCCGTGCTGACGCAGCTGCTGCAGGCCGAAACGACCGATCGCGCGACGCGCTCCATCCGCTACCAGATGCATGTGGCCCGCTTCCCGATGCATCGCGACTTGGCGGGCTTCGACTTTGAGCCGACCAAGGTCGATCGCCGACAGATCACGGGCTTTGCGACGACCGCTTTCACCGCGCAAGCCGAGAACATCGTGCTGATCGGGGGCACCGGGACGGGCAAGACCCATCTGGCCACCGCACTGGGCATCGCGGCCGTCACGCAGCACGGGAAGCGGGTCCGCTTCTACTCCACGGTCGAACTGGTCAACACGCTGGAGCAGGAGAAGGCGAGCGGGCGGGCCGGGCGCCTCGCGCACCAGCTCATGCACCTGGATCTGGTCATCCTCGACGAACTCGGCTACCTCCCGTTTTCGCAGGCGGGTGGCGCCCTCCTCTTTCACCTGCTGTCCAAGCTGTACGAGCACACCAGTGTCATCATCACCACGAACCTGGTCTTCGCGGAGTGGGCCAGCGTCTTCGGTGACCCCAAGATGACGACGGCGCTGCTCGATCGGCTCACGCACCACTGCCACATCGTCGAGACGGGCAATGAGTCCTATCGTTTCCGTCACAGCAGCCAGACGGCCAAGGCGCGTATCAAGTCGCGCGAGCAGGCCCGGCTCAAGCCCCAGGAGGTCCCCACCGACCCACGCTGACCAACCAGAGTAGAATCACCGTCGGCGGCCACCGCTGCCGGCTTCGAGCCCTGGTCAATTTTCACCGAGCAGAGATGGTCAGTTTTCGGTGAGCGTCAACA
>JADLEU010000288.1 GCA_020845955.1 Anaerolineales bacterium | reverse complement strand
CTTTGAGGTCATTGTCGTGGACAACGCCTCCGCCGACGGCTCCGCCGATTGGGTCGCGGCGCGCTACGGCCATGACCGGCGTGTGCGGCTGCTGCGCCAAACGGCCAACCTGGGCTTTGGCGGCGGCTGCAACGCAGGTCTGGCCCAGGCGCGCGGTGATGTCCTGGTGCTGCTCAACCAAGATACCGAGGTGCGGCCCGACTGGCTGGCGGCGCTGGTGGATGCGCTGGCCGCCGGCCCTGCTATCGGCATCGCCGGCAGCAAGGCGCTCTACCCCGACGGCACGCTCCAACACGCCGGGGGCCACATCGACACCCAGGGCAACGGCAGCCATCTGGGCTATCGCCGGCCCGACCAAGGCCAGTTTGACCGGCCCGCCGACGTGGACTATGTGACCGGGGCCAGTCTGGCGCTGCGTCGCGACCTCTACGACGCCATCGGCGGCTTTGACGAAGGCTTTGGCCAAGCCTATTGCGAAGACATGGACCTCTGTCTGCGTGCCCGCGCCGCGGGGTGGCGCGTGGTCTATGCCCCGCGCTCGGTGCTGGTGCATAAAGAAGAGAGCCGCGCCGCCACACCGGGCCATGGTGCGCTGCTGCTCTTTCAGCGCAACCGGCTGCGCGTCGTCGCCAAGCACTGGTCGCGTGCTCGGCTGGAGAACGAATTTCTGCCCGCCGAACGCGCCTGGCTCGAAAGCCTGGGGCCTGGCAGCGAACAGCTCATCGCTGCCGTGCATGAGGCCTATCTCGCCCACCTGCTCGGCTTGGCCGAACTCGCCGCGCAGCGTCAGCATCTGCTGGGCGAAGACCCGTCGCAGACCCCGGCCCTGGCCCAGGTCTTGACCACCCTCCACGCCGTCTATCCCTTGGGCGCGGCGGGCATAAGCGGCGGAGACCCCCCGGCAGCGCCCACCTTCGGCGAGATGGCCGCGCTGGCCCACATTCAACCCCAACCATTTCGCTCGGCTGTGCCGCTGCTGGGCCGGTGGATCGCCGCTTTCCGCCGCCGATGGAACCGAGTGAGCACCGAATGGTATGTGCTGCCCATGATGCAGCAGCAGAGCCGCTTCAACCAGGCGGCCTTGACCTCTGTGCAGCGGTTGGCGCTGGTGTTGACCGGCTACTTGACCGGTCAAGCACGCCAGATCGCAACGCTCAGCCAAGAAGTGGCCGCGCTTCGGGCAGAGCTAGACGCTCAAAAGCGACAGGAAGACTGCTAGTGCGCGTTGTTTTCTTCACCCATTCCTTTATGCCCGACTATACCGGCGGCGCCGAGGTCTCGCTCTACCACACCTGCCGCGGGCTGCAGGCGCGCGGCGTCGACTGTGTGGTGCTCAACGTGGCGGCGAAACATGTCAACCCCGACGACCGCTGGCATGAGGTAGACGGCATCCCCGTGCGCCGCATCACCTTGGCGACCGGTTGGCCCAACCGCTATCTCGACCTATTTGAGCCGCGCGTCTTTGCCGCCGTGCGCCGCGAGCTGGCACAGCTTCAGCCCGACCTGCTGCATGTCCACAATGTGGCGCACGCCTCGCTGGCCCCCTTTGTCGCGGCCCGCGCCACGCGCACACCTACCGTTCTCACCTTGCACGACCTGTGGCTGCTCTGCCCCAACGGCATGCGCTATCAAGCCGATGGAACCTACTGTGACCCGCGGCGCTGGCCCGACGGCTGTGGCAACTGTTTCCGTCGCTATGAGTATTGGGCCGACCTGCCTCGGCGGCGGCGCTGGATGATGGCGCTGACGCGCAACGTGGTGCGCTTTATCTCGCCCAGCCAGGCGCTGATCGACCGCCATGTCGAGGTTGGTTTCGACCCGGCCCGCTTCCGGCTGGTGACCTATGGGCTGGCCGAGCCGGCCCTGGCCCTGCCGCAGCACCCCGGCGTGCAGGCCGTCTGCGCCACAGCCCACACACGGCCCACGCTGGCCTTTGCCGGCGGCGGCGTCGAGATCAAAGGCGCCAAGGTGGTGCAGGCCGCGCTGCCCAAGCTGCTGGCGGCGCTGCCCGACCTGCAACTGGCCGTGGCAGGCTGGGGCGACCCGGACATCCTGCGCGGCTACAGCCGCTTTGGCGATGCCGTGCGCATGTTGGGCAGCGTCCCGTTCTTGGATATGCGTGCGCTCTTTGGCGCAGCCGACCTCAGCCTAGTCGCCTCGGTCTGGCATGAAAACTCGCCTGTGGTCATCTACGAGAACTTTCAAATGGGCACGCCGGTGGTGGGCAGCGCCTTGGGCGGCACGCCCGAACTGATCGACGAGGGGCGCACCGGCTATCTTTTTGCCCCCGGCGCAGCCGATCAACTGGCGGCCAAGGTCGTCCAGCATTTCCAGCGCCCGGCCTGGGAACGCCGCCAGATGCGCCACGCCTGTGTACAAAAGGCGCGCAGCGTCCTCTCGCTCCAGGCGCACCTAGACCAGATCCAGGCCGTCTATGCCGAGGTGTTGGCCGCGGGGGCATCGAACGCGGGGGCGCAACCGGCGCACGGCGGGGCGTTGGAGCGGGCCGGCTGATGCGTGTTTTGCATGTGACCCACCAGTATGCCCCGGCCATCGGCGGCGCAGAACGCTATATCACCGACCTGTCCGAAGAACTGGCGCGGCGCGGCCACCAGGTCGAGGTCTATACCAGCCGTGCGACGGACTATCACACTTGGGCCAACGTCCTGCCGGTGCAGGAGACGCGCAACGGTGTGCAGGTGCGGCGCTTTGATGCCTGGCCGCGCCGCGGCCCTACTTGGGCCGCGCTCAGGCTCGGCCTGCGCCACTATTGGCCGGGCCGCGCCGCGGCCGTGGCTGCGCTGATCTATTATGGCAACGGCCCGATCTGCCCTGGGCTGTTTGGGGCCGTCCTGCGCAATGCGCCGCGCTTTGACCTAGTGCATATCAACCAACTGCACTACAGCCATGCTGCCACCGCCTATGCCGCGGCGCGGCGCGCCGGCCTGCCCATCGTCACCACGCCCCATCTCCACGCCGAGCAGCCCGCCACCTATGACGTCGACTATATGCTGGCGATCCTGCGCGGCAGCCAGGCCATCTTTGCCGACACCGCAGGCGAGCGCGACTTTTTGGTCGGCCAAGGCTTTCCCCCGGTCGCCGTGACCACCGCCGGCCATGGCCTCAGCCTGGATGCCTTCCCGCCGCAGGATCGCGCCGCCGGCCGCGCCCGCTTTGGCCTGCCCGCCGATGCCTTTGTCGTCTTGTTTTTGGGGCGCAAGATCGGCTATAAAGGGCTGGAACCTAGCCTGCGCGCCTTTTTGCATCTGCGCCAACGCTGCCCCCACGCCTATTTTCTGGCCGTCGGCCCAGAGACGTCCGACTCCCAGCAGCTTTGGCTGACCTACGGCCAACAGCCCGGCGTGGTGGCGCGCGGCGCGGTGAGCGAGGAGGAGCGGCTGGCAGCGCTGGCGACCTGCGACGTGCTGGCGCTGCCCTCCACCGGCGAAGCCTTTGGCATTGTCTATCTGGAGGCGTGGGCCTATGCCAAACCGGTGATCGGCGCGCCGATCACCGCGGTCGCCGCGCTGATCGCCGACGGCGAGGATGGCTTCCTCGTCGCGCCCGACCAAACGCAGACGCTGGCAGCCCGGCTGGCCTGGCTGGCCGAACACCCTGACCAGGCGCGGCAGATGGGCGCGGCGGGCCAGGCCAAACTCCAGCAGCGCTACACCACGACCCAGATCGCCGATATCGTCGAAGGCGGCTATGGCCGCGCCCTGCGCCGCCATCGAACCCGGCTCTAGCTTTGCAGGAACCCAACCCATGCGCGTCAGCCTGATCAACCTCAACTTCATCGCCCAAGATGCCATCGGCCAGTGCCTGCTGCACCAGTGGCGCTTCTTTCGCCGCCGCGGCGACGAAGTCCGTATCTACACGCAGCACCTGCCGGAAGGCATCCCAGACGACGTGCGGCCCGATGTGCAGGTCGTCAGCGCCGCCGATCTCCTGGCGCAGCGCGATGCCTACTTCCGCACCGCCGACCTCTATGTCTACCACTATCCGGGGCGCTATGACCTGCTGGAGACGATGAAAGGGCTGGACCGCGGCGCGGTGATCTTCTACTATCACAACGTCACCCCGCCCGAGCTCTGGGGCGCACATGTGGGCGCAGACGACCTGGCGCGCGGCCAAGCCGGGGTGAGCAAGCTGGCGCGCTATGCCGACCTGGTGGTCACCGTCAGCCCCTTCAACGCCGCAGAGCTGGCGCGCGACCACGGCTGCGCACCGGAGAGCATCCGCGTGCTGCCCCTTGCCGTCCCGCTGGATGCCTTCCACCCCGGCCCCGCCGACCCCAAGCTGCTGCACGCCCACGGGCTGGAGGGCAAGCGCGTGATCCTCTTTGTGGGGCGCGTGGCGGGCAACAAACGCGTCGATCTGCTGGTCGAGGCGCTGCCCCTTGTTCAGCACAGCGTGCCCAACGCGCGGCTGCTCGTCGTCGGCGACCACAGCAGCAACCCCGCCTTTGCGGAAGTGACTAGCGCCATCCGCCGCCGCGCCGCCGAACTAGGCGTGGCGAACGATGTGGTCTGGGCCGGGCGCGTGGACGATCTGCCCCCCTACTACCGGCTGGCCGATGTCTACGCCAGCGCCAGCCTGCATGAAGGCTTTGGCGTGCCGCTGATCGAGGCCATGGCCTCCGGCGTGCCGCTGGCGGTGAGCAACGCCACGGCGCACCCCTGGGTGGTGGGCGATGCCGGGCTGCTCTGCGCGCCGGAGGACGCCGCCGACCTAGCCGCGCAGATCACCCGCGTCCTGGGCGACGACGCCTTGCGCGGCGACCTGGTGCGGGGCGGGCTGGCGCGGGCGCGCGACTTTTCACTGGAACAGTTCAACGTCGGCTGGGCCAAGATCGTCGACGAAGCCACCCTCTGGCTGGCCGAACACCCCTACCGGCCCGCCGTGATCGCCACTGCGCCGGGCCGCACGGGCAAGGCGCGAACATCCGCGGCGCATGATCTGCCCCTGGCCGACGAAGTGGAGCAGTTGGCCCAGAGCGCCGACGCCGTGCTCCGGCCCTATGCCGTGCGCTCAAGCGCGCCGCTTGTCGGCCCGTTGATCGCTTGGGTACGGCGCAACCTCACCTCGCATCTGCGCGAACCTTACCTAGACCCCACACTACAGCGCCAGGAGAGATTTAACTGGCAGGTGGTGCAGACCTTGCGCCAGGTCAACCGCCTGCTGCATCGCGCCCAACCTGAGGCGGAGACGGCGGCGGATACCGAGGCGCGCATGGCGCAATTGGAGCAGCGGCTCGACGCCGTGCTAGGTTATCTGGCGGCCCAGGTGGACGCGGCGCGGCAGATGGACGACCCCGCGCGGCGCGCGGCGGCGCTAGATGCGCTCGCCGCGCAGATCGACCGGCTGCGCCGTCCTGCCGACCCGGAGGGCGGGTAACCCATGGCGATCGGTTCGGCCCACATCCTGGTCGCCGGCCTGCACAGCGATGACGCGACCAGCCATCACACCTTTGACCTGGTGCGCGTGTTGCGCGGCCAGGGGATCGACGTGCGCGTCTTCTATGAAGACCAGGTACACGATCTGCCCGAAGAGATCGGCGCGGTGACCAGCCAGGCATACTATGCCGGCTACACCCCTTCCGCCGACTTAACCATCGTCCAATACGCCGTCGAACATACCGGCTGGTTTCATCTGGCCGACCGGCTGCGCGACGCGCCGGGCGCGTCGATCTTCTGGTATCACGGCGTCACGCCGCCGGCGCGGTGGGGCGGCGACGCCGATCTGGAGGTCGCACAGCTACGCACCGCCCTGGTCTGGCATGCCCATCTGGCCGTCACCCCCAGCCCCTTCGCCGCGCAGGAGTTGCATCAACACAGCGGCTATCCGCTGGAGCGCATGCGCGTGGTTCCACCCGCCGTCCCGGTCGAGGAGCTTGCCCGCGCGCCCGGCCCAGCCGCGCTCGACAAACTGCGCCGCCGGCTGCATCTCACGGGCAAGCGCGTTCTGCTCTCCATCGGGCACATTGCGGGCGACAAGCGCATCGACCTGTTGAGCGAAGCGTTAGCCTTGCTGCGGCCTACGCATCCCGACCTGCATCTGCTGGTCGTGGGCGACACGGACCAGAACGACGCCGCGCGCCAGGTGGCCGGCCAGGTGACCTGGGCCGGGCGTGTGGCGCAGGTTGAGCCTTATCTCTATCTGGCCGATCTGGCAGTGCTGCCCAGCCGTCATGAAGGTTTCAGCGTGCCCTTGGTCGAGGCCATGGCGGCGGGTGTGCCGGTGATCGCCGGGGACGCGGGCGCGCTGCCCTGGGTGATCGGCGCGGGCGAGCCGGAGGATCGGCCCGACGCCGCTGCCGGGCTGCTTTTTGCGCCGGAGGACGCCGCCGACCTGGCATACCAGATCGCGCGCATTCTGGACGACCGCGCGCTGCATGCCGACCTGGCGCGCCGCGGGCGCGCCCGCGCTCAACGCTACGCCCCCGATCGCTTAGCTGCCAACGTGGCCCAGGTGGTCGAGGAGGTGCGCGGCCTGGCCGCCGCTGGCAGACCGTCCGTTCCGGCGGCCCGCCAGCGCCCACTCTTCGGCTATTACGATGTTGCGCTGCGCGGCTATCGGGTCAACTCCGGCCTGCCGCTGGTGGGGCGCTGGGTTGCAGCCGTGCGCCGCGCGCTGACGTCGCATGTCAAGGAAGCTTATCTCGACTGCATCATCGAGCGACAGGTCGACTATAACGGCATCCTGGCGCTGGAGGTCGCACGGTTGCAAGAGGAGGTGCGCCGGCTCCAGGCCGAGCTAGCCACCCTACGCCGCGACTGCGCCGAGGCCGAGAACAAACAAGACGCATATAACCAGGCCAAGGGCAATGAGGAAAAGACCCCATGAGCGACGAACTTGCCATTGGGATTGATGTAGGCGCGACCAAGATTGCGGCCGCGCTGGTCACGCGCCAGGGCACGGTGCTGGCCGAAGAACGGCTGGCGACCGCGCCCAAGGCGGGCGCAGAGGCCGTGGTCGAGCGCATCGTGACGGCCATCGACCGGTTGGCTGCGGGCGCGCCCGCAGCGGTGCACGGCGTGGGCATCGGCACGCCGGGCTATGTCGACCCGGCCAACGGCGTAGTACGCAACGCCGTCAACCTGGGCTGGCAGGAGGTCGCCTTGGCGCGCCAGGTGCAGGAGCGGCTGGCCGCGCCTGTGTCCGTCTGGGTCGACAACGACGCCAATGTGCAGGCGCTGGGCGAGGTCAGCTTTGGCGCGGGTCGCGGCCTAGACCCGGTAGTCTGCGTCACCATCGGCTCTGGGCTGGGCAGCGGCATCGTGGTCAACGGGCGGCTCGTCTCCGGCGCGGCCCACAGCGCCGCCGAAATGGGCCATCTCTCGCTCGACCCCGACGGGCGGCCCTGTGTCTGCGGGCTGCGCGGCTGTGTAGAGACGGTCGTCTCCGGGCCGGGGCTGGTGATGACGGCGCGCAAGCTGTTGGCGCAACATCACCATCACACGCTGATGACCAACCCAGAGACGCTCAGCGCCGAAGAGGTGGTCGCGGCTGCACGTCGCGAGGATTCGGTGGCGCTCGAAGCCCTAGAATACACGGCGCGCTGGCTGGGCATCGCCTTCGCGGCGCTGGTCGCGGTACTCAACCCGGCGGCGATTGTCGTGGGCGGCGGGCTGGGCCATTCGGCCTATGACTGGTTGGCGCCAGGCGCGCAGGCCGAACTGGCGCGCCGCGTCGTCCACCCCAGCTATGCCCAGCTTCAGATCGTGCCGTCGCAGGTGATGTCGAGCGCGGTCGGCGCGGCGTCGCTGGTCTGGCAGGAACGGGGCTGAGTATGGAGGATCATGCCCGCCTGAACCCGCCGCCACGGCTGGCGGCCATCGCACAGGCGACCGTCGCCGCGGGCTTCTCCATGCCCTCGGAACCGCTGGCGGGCAGCCTGCTGCGCACCCTGGCGGCGACCAAACCAGGGGGCTATCTGCTCGAATTGGGCACCGGCACAGGGTTGGCGACCGCTTGGCTGCTGGACGGCATGGACGCCGCCGCGCGCCTGCTCTCGGTCGACAACGACCCCGCGGTACAGGCGATTGCCCAGGCGCACTTGGGCGATCACCCGCGCCTGCGCCTGGTCTGCCAGGACGGCGACGATTTTCTGCGCGCCGCAGCGGCCCAACCCCAGCGTTATGATCTGGTCTTTGCCGACACCTGGCCGGGCAAATACCGGCTGTTGGATGAGGCGCTGGCGCTGCTTGCGCCTGGTGGACTCTATCTGATCGACGATATGCTGCCCCAGGCCAACTGGCCCGCCGATCATCCGCCCAAAGTCGCGGCGCTGATCGCCACCCTGGAGGCGCGCCGAGACCTGCACGTCACCAAGCTTGGATGGGCCAGCGGGCTGATCCTGGTCGCCCGCGCCGGCCGATGATGTCCTTAGCGAACCCTGGCCTGACGCCGCTCGACGAGGCCGCGCTGCATCACGGTCTAGACGAGCTGGCGCGCCGCGACCCCGACCTGGCCGCGCTGCTGCAACGCTGGGGGCCGCCGCCGCTCTGGGCGCGGCCGCCGGGATTTGGCACGCTGATCCACATCATCCTGGAGCAGCAGGTTTCGCTGGCTTCGGCGCGCGCCGCCTATGACCGGCTGCAAGCCGCGGCCCACCCGTTGACCCCTGCCCGGCTGCTTGAGCTAGACGACGCCACGCTGCGCGCCGTGGGCTTCAGCCGCCAGAAGAGCGCCTATGCACGCCATTTGGCCGGGACGTTGCTTGCGGGTACACTGGACCTGGCGGCGCTCGCCGGTCTAGACGACGACGCCGTGCGCGCCCAACTGCAAGCGGTCAAGGGCATTGGCCCGTGGACGGCAGAGATCTATCTGCTGATGGCCTTGGGCCGCGCCGACGCCTGGCCGGCGGGCGACCTGGGGCTGGTGGTCGCCGTACAGGAGGTCAAGCGGCTGGAGCAGCGCCCGGACGCCGCTACGCTCAGCGCGCTGGCCGAAAGCTGGCGGCCCTGGCGTGCCGTCGCGGCGCGGTTGCTCTGGCATCACTATCTCAGCAAACCGGCCACACGCTAACTTCTGCCGCGAATATCTGCCACTACCAACCTGCCAGCAAGGACCCTCTATGCAGACCTGTCTTGTCACCGGCGCAGCCGGCTTTGTCGGTTCCCATCTCAGCGAGAAGTTGATCGCGCGCGGCCACCGCGTGATCGGCGTCGATGCGTTTATCCCCTACTACCCGCACGCCCTCAAGGAGCAAAACCTGGCCGGGCTGCGCCAGTCCGCCG
>JADLEU010000287.1 GCA_020845955.1 Anaerolineales bacterium | reverse complement strand
TTGGCCGCCTGGGGCGGCTGGCGCTGCCGGCCTGGCTGGTGCTGTTCGCGCCGGGCCTGCTACTGCTATCCTTGGCGCCGCGCGCCGCGCCCGCCGGGTCCGGCCGCGCGGCGCGTTGGGGCGCGGCGCTGGCCCTCAGCCTGGCGCTGTTGGCCCTGGGTTGGCTGTGGGTGGGTGTGTTTGGCCTGCACTGGTCCTTGGCCGCCCTGCGCGTCGCCTATGGGTTGTTGGGACTAGTTTGGGCTCTTCATTGGGTGCTGGTCGTCTGCCTGCGGCGTAGAGACACTAAACCTCGCGATGCAAACGAGGCAGTCAGCAGTACTCAGCCGCCCGCACACATCCTTTCGCTCCTCATCCTCCTTGTCGCCGGCCTGCTCGCCCGCCTCGTGGCTGCCCGGGACCTGGCGCTGCCGCAGTGGGTGGACGGCCCGCACCACTTCGCCATCGCCCGCCTTCTGGCCGAGACGGGGCAGGTACCGCCAAGCTATGAGCCGGTGCTGCCCATCGCGCCGTTCTTGTATCACTTCGGCTTTCATGCGCTGGCGGTGACGGTGCACTGGCTCAGCGGGCTGCCGTTGGAGGAGGTCCTTCTCGATCTGGGCCAACTACTGCAGGGCCTCGTGCCGCTGGCGGCCTACGCCGGCGTGGCAGCCCTCACCGGCCGGCCGCGCGCCGGGCTGCTGGCGGCCGCCTTCCTGGCCCTGGTGTCATACTTCCCCGGCTACTACCTCACCTGGGGCCGGTATACCCACCTCACCGGCGTGCTGCTGCTGTTCCCCGCGCTGGCGCTGGTCTGGCGACTGGCGCTGCCCGCGCCACGAGCAGCGCGGCGGCAAGACGGCATGGTGGGGAGCATTGGTCTGGCGGGGATCCTGGCAGCGGGCCTGCTGGTGACGCACTACGTGGTCTTCGTGCTGTGGCTCGCCTGGGCAGCGCTGGCTGGGGCGGCGGCGCTGGCACGTCGGCTGGTCGGCGGGCGCCTGGGCCGGCGGTCTGCCCCCAGCCCTGGCACAGATGCGAACCACGCTGGCGCGGCAGGCGAACCCGCCGCTTCCCTGTTGTTGGCGGGCCTGACCGGCGCGCTCCTGGCCGCGCCCTGGCTGTGGCGGCTAGCGGGCACGCTGGCCGGCCTGGCAGCCCAGCCCCAACGGCTGGCCGCGCCGCTGGGCTACAATGCCTTTCCGTTCGAGTACTTTTCCAGTCCGCTCGAGTGTGGCTGGCTGACCCTGGCAGGCGGCTGCCTGGTTTGGGGGCTACTTCGCCGCGATCGTCTTGTGGCGTTCGTGGCGGCCTGGCTGGGCGCGCTGGCGGCGCTGGTCAACCTGGGGCCCGGCAACTGGTTGGTGAACAACAACGCCCTGGCCATCTCGCTGTTCGTGCCGGGCGCTATCGTACTGGGGTGGGGAGCAGACCGCTGGCTGGGCGTGGCGCTGGCGTGGGTTGCGCCATTCCCCACGCAGGCGACGGCCCGCCCAACGCTTACTTCACCTGAAAACCTGCGCATAGCCATAACCAGCGGCGACGGGAGGGACACTGGCAACTCAGAAGCGACTGAGGCTATGCGCACAGATCACGCACCAGGCGATGCGGCGCCGGCAAGTGCTGAGCCGGGCTCCAGCCTGGCGCTTCGGCTGCGGCTCCTGGCCGGCGCGCTCATGCTGGCCCTGCTCGCTGGCCTCCTGGCCTACGGCGCGGCGCGTGGGCTGCCGGCCCAGGTAAGCGTCGTCAACCGGGTGACGGTCCTGGCCACGCCGGCCGACCGCGCGGCGCTGGAGTGGCTCGAAGCAAACACGCCTGCCGGCGCGGTCTTTGCCATCAACAGCTGGGAGTGGCTCAACGGCACCTGGGCCGGCTCGGATGCCGGGGGCTGGATCTGGCCGCTGACGGGCCGGCGCACGACGCTGCCGCCCGCTGACTATGCCTATGGCAGCGCGGGCTGGCAGGCAGAAGTCAATGCCTGGCAGCAGCGCCTGGCCGAGGCCACCGCCGAGGGCGCGGCGCCGGCGCCCCAGCTGCTGCGCGCGGCCGACGTAACGCATATCTTCATCGGCGCCCGCGGCGGTCCTCTGCGGCCGGAAATGTTCGTGGATCAGCCGGGGTATGCGCTGGTCTACACCAACGGCTCAGCGTGGATCTTTGCTGTCGTCGAGTAGTCGATGCGTGACGCCCGGCCGTTTCGCGCCGTTCCCGCACACAGCCGGAAGCGCATCGCGGTTGTAAGCCTTGCGCGCGTTTGTGCGCCGGTGGGTGTGTGGCTACCGATCGCGGCTACAGGCGGTCCCCACAAACAGGGGCCCAGGCGAGGGGCGCGGCTTTGCTACGGCAGGCGGATGCCGCGCTCGAGGATAATCTCGTCGTTCGGCAGTTGAGCGCCGCCAGCGTCGAAGGCTGGCAGGCGCTGGTTGGTGTCCACGTCGTACAGGCCGACGTACAGGTCCAGCGGCGGCGTCGGGCTGCTGCCGGCGGGCAGCTCCAGGACGTGTGGATCGAGCACAATCTCGCCCGGCTGCCACAGCCAGGTGGGGTAGGCGCCGCCCAGCGGCAGGCTGTCGCCCTGGGCGTAAGAATCGTCAGGCATGTCGCGCAGGTGGACGAAGACCATGTAGTTGCCGGGCAGCGGCGCGCGCGCCTCCCAGCGCAGGATCACCCGCGCCTCGCCCGCGCCGGCCGCGAGGGCATAACCCGTCAGGCGCAGTGGGGCAGTGGCGAGGCTGGTGCTGCCAAAGGCGTACGAGACGGGATTGGCGATCTCCGGCCGGTACCCGTCCGGCGTCGATACCTTGAACTGCAGGCTGATCTCTGGATCGGGCAGCAGCTCACCTGCAAAGGTCTCCACCGGCAGAGCGCGGCCGGTGGCGTCGTCGCGCCAGGCCACACGCAGACGCGACAGCGCCGGGGCCGGGATATTGGCGCCCATCTCCACCACGTAGTCGTCGCAGAACGGCTCGTTCAGCCGCCAGGCCGAGGTAGGATAATTTCCCCGGCCGGGATACGTCTGCAGCCGGCCATAGCCCTGGTTGTCGGCGCCGACCACTTCCAGGAAGAGAGTGTAGTTCTCCGCCACGGGCGCCACCGCCTGCCAGCACAGCGCCAGGCGCAGCGGCTCGCCGGCCACGGCACGCTCGGGGCCGTTGTAGCCCAGCAGTTCGATCTGGCGGTTGAAGAACAGCGCTTGCGGCGTCTCCACGTCGGCCGCGCCAGCCAGGAGCGGCGCGGGCCGGGCATAAGCCGGAATCAGGGTCCACAACACGATGGCCCAGCCCGCCAGCGCCGCGCCCGCGCCCAACCCTCGCCAGGCCCACCGGCGCGGCGCGCCCCGCGGCAACAGCGCGCGCCAGCCCGCTACCAGCAGGAAGATCACGGCCGGCAAGGTGGGCAGCAAGTAGCGGCCCGGCACCAGGTGGATGCTGCCGTGAGCAATGGCCAGCGCCAGCGTCAATCCCAGGATGGAGGCCAGCAGCAAGCCCATCAGCAGATAGGCACGCCAGGCGCCATTCTGGCCGCCGGCGCGCCGCCACGCCCGATAACCGCTTACCGCCAGGCCCGCGGCGCCCAGCGCCGCGCCCGCGCTCCACAGCCAGTAGAGCCAGCCGGCGGTCTCCAGGTTGCCCCAGCCGAACGAGGCGTAGTAGGTGCGGAAGGCGTAGGGCAGCGCGGCCGAGACCAGGCCGCCCGCGCCGCCGGCCTCGCCGCCGGGGTCCAGGTTCCGGATGAAGTCGCTGAGCGTGGCGAGCTGCAGGACTTGCCCGGTGACGAAGTCGAGCGAGCTGAGCACCCCTAGCGCGCCGGCCGCCAACAGCGCCAGGCCGCCCAAACCCAGTACGATCTGCGATGGCCGCCAGCGGGCCGCGCGCCCTGGCCCGGGCAGCAGGCTAAGGGCCAGCGCCGCCAACGCCAGGGGGATGAGCCCGACGGCGTTGAGCTTGGCCAGCAGGCCCGCGCCCACCGCCAGCGCCAGCAGCAGCGCGCGGCCCAGGTGGAAGCCGTCCAGCGCCAGGCGCAGCGCCAGCAGCAGCGCCGCTGCCGAGAGCGCCGTGACCAGCACGTCGTTGCTGACCATACTGCCCACGAACAGGAACTGCGGCCAGAACGCATACAAGCTGGTCGCCGCCCAGCCCACAGCCGGGTCGCGCGGCCACAGCCGCCGCGCCGCCAGGAACACGACCACGACGCTGAGGGTGCTGATCGCCACGCTCAGAGCGCGCGCCATGCGCACCGCCCGCTCGATCGCCAGCTTTGGGCCGCTGAGGGCGAGCGGGTGGAGCGCGTAGTTCACGCCCGCGTCGCCGGCGACGAAGTGCGGGTTGCGCTCGGGAAGCTCGAAGCGCCTGCCCAGGTCATACCGGGCGATCAGCGGCGCGACCAGGTTGTAGTACAGCGGGGGCTGAAAGCGTTCCCAGATCGCCACGGCCTCCGGGTCGTTGGGGTCGAGCGCCAGCGTGCCGTGCACTGCCAGGTAGCGAGCGTAGGCGAAGTGCCCGTCCTCGTCGTACGACTCCCAGATGGGCACCACCTGGCTGTAGGCCAGACCCAGTGCCAGGCGCGCCGCCAGCAGGAGCAGCAGGGGCAATAAAGACCGCGCGCGGGACCACGGCCCGCGCGCGGCGGAGATGCGGCCTATCGTCAAGGCCCTACCACGCACGGCCGCTGGGCCGGCCTATAAGTTCGCTCAGCGCGCTCTCAGTCCAGCACATAAGTCGCGCGGAAATCGTCCAGGAAGAAGTCGGTGCCGCCTGGGCCGCCCTGGCCATTGCCGGGCCAGTTTTGCTGGGTGATCACGGTCAGGTTGAGCAGGCCGTTGGCCGGGACGGTGGCCGTCAGCACGAAGAAGTTCCAGGGGCGGGTGTTGCCGGGCACGTCAAAGGTCTGGATCATCTCGGCGTAGTAGCGAGTGTCCACCACATTGCCCAGGCGCACGGAGGCAATGAAATGGTCGTCTTCGAGCTTGGTATTGGGCGGGCTGGGCACGTCGTGTGTCTCGCCCAAGATCCAACCCGTGAGGCGCACCTGCAAGCCGGGCACGCCGGTGATGACCTGCGACAGCCGCAGCGCCTGGGGGATGTGGTCGCTGAAGGCCTTGTACGTCCAATTGCCGTGCATGATCAAGCTTTGAGGCATACCTGGCCGTTCGTTTTCCGGCAGGTGCCACTCACACTTATGAACGTACTCCCCCTCGCCCCCGCTGGTGGCAGGCACGAGGCTGCCCTCCTGTAGCTTGGTCGGGAAGGGCATCAATTGGCCGGAGGCAGGCGAGTAGAAGTCCCAGCCTTGCGGCGGCTGGTTGCTGGTCCGCTGGTCGTCAGGCCGCCAATCGTCATATCGGCAGTGAATCGGATCTGGCAAGCCTTCAACGGTATTCCATTCAAATGACCCATTCGCGACCTCGACATCCTTGACGGCGTTCTTCCCCACGAACGGCAAGAACACCTGGAGGCCTCCGCCGCCGGGCGCCGCGCTGGCTGAGGAGCCGGCTGCCGGCAGCGCCAGCAGCGCGAAGGCGATGGCGGCGCGCGCGGCCAGGGCCGCCGGCCGCGGGCCGTACCTACGGATCGATGCCAGGGGGGCGCGCATGGGACCACAATCCAATAAGCAACTCAAGGCTCACACTTCTTCCGCGAAAGACGGGCTCAGGCGCTGGAACACCGTCGCCCCGACCGCCAGCACGAGCAGCGCCTCCAGCGCTGACACGCCGAGGATGGCCAGGTTGGGCGCCTGCCCGGCGTAGAGCACGGCGCGATAGGCCGCCACCTGCCCGGCCATGGGGTTGATGACCTGGAGCAGCGTGCGCAGCGCGCCGCTGGAGATGCGCTCCAGCGGGTAGATGATGGGCGTCAGGAAGAACCAGGCCAACAGGCCCACGTCCACGATCTGCTGTACGTCGCGCAGGTAGACGTTGATGGCCGCCAGGAACAGC
Source organism: Anaerolineales bacterium (assembly GCA_020845955.1). Classification (GTDB taxonomy): domain Bacteria; phylum Chloroflexota; class Anaerolineae; order Anaerolineales; family UBA6663; genus JADLEU01. Next base: position 27,671 of record JADLEU010000287.1, on the reverse strand, counting down.
CCCAGGCCGAGGGTGAAGGCCGCCTGGATCACGAAGATCACCGGCAGCCAGAGCAGCGAGGCGCCCAGCGGCACGCGGAAGAGCAGGATAAAGCCAAAGAGCAGCACCAGCGCGATGCCAAAGTTGACGGCATTGGCCAGCAGGCTGGCCACCGGCAGCACTTCGCGCGGGAAATACACCCGGTTGATGAGGTGGCCGTTGGCGGTGATAATGCTGGTGGCGCCGACCACCGAGCCGGTGAAGAACGTCCAGGGCAGCAGCCCGGCCAGAAGGAAGACCGGGTATTTGTCGACGCCTTGCGGCACGAGCCAGGTGAAGACCACGTAGTAGACCAGCGCCATCAGCAGCGGAGCGAACAGGCTCCAGGCGATACCCAGCACCGAGTTGCTGTAGCGCACCTTAAGGTCGCGCGCCATCAGGTGGCGGACCGCCTCGCGATATTGATAGAGCGCCTGAATCTGAGCCAGCATTTCTTCCCATCGGCCGCGGGCGTTTCAGCCTGGCCGCCCATCAAGAGACGAGATTCCTCGGAAAAGGAACGCCTCGGAATGGCAGGGTTATTCGGGCGGGCTTAGTCCGGGACACCGCGCGCCGCGGTCTTGCCCAGCCGGCGGTACTCCCGAAAGGCCTCCAGCGCCGGAACCAGCAGCCCGCGGCTGCGCAGTGCGCGGTCGCTGAGGAGGCGCCTCTTCTGGATCTGCCGGCGCCGGGCCAGGATGGGGCGCAGATCGCGCCAGAATGCCCGCGTGCCGGCCAGCAGCGCCCGGAGCGCCAGCCAACGCCGCTTTGCGAGGTATTCTAACACGCGGTACCCATCGTAGGTCAGCGACACGGCTAGCGCCCCGGGCAGCGAGCCGCTCTCCAGGTTCTTGACCATGTTGGCCAGCCGGTTGCGCTGCATCCAGCGGATGCGAAATGGCGACAGCCGCCCTCCGCCCGAGGCGCCGTACTGGTGCAGCGCCACCGCTCCCGGCACAAAATGGACTTCGTGGCCGCGCAGCCAGGCCCGCCAGCACAGGTCCACATCTTCCAGGTAGGCGTGGTAGTCGGGCTCGAAGCCGCCCAGCTCGAAGAACAGGCTGCGGCGCACGAGCATGGCCGCGCCTGGGATGGCGCCGACCTCGCCCGGCCGGTCGTACTGCCCGTGGTCGGGTTGTCCCCAGCCGATCTCGAAGGCGGTGCCCGCGTCGGTAAAGCAGGCGCCGGCGCTCTGCAGGACGTGCGTGCGCGTCTCGGGCTGGCCGGGCCGGTAGAACAGGAGCTTGCCGCCCAGGATGCCGGCCTGCGGCATGGCGCCCGCGTACGCCAGCAGGCGCTCGAGCCAGTCGGCCGCCAGCGCGGCGTCGTTGTTGAGCAGCACCAGCCAGGGCCGGTCCACCGCCGCCAGCGCCTGGTTGTAGCCGTTGGCGAAGCCCAGATTGCGGCCCAGGTCGAGCACCTGCACATGAGGGTGCTCGGCACGCAGGTAGGCCAGCGAGTTGTCGCTGGAGCCGTTGTCGGCCACCACCACGTCGGCCGGGGCTGTCAGCCGCTCCAGGCTGGCCAGGCAGTCGGGTAGCAGGTGCCGCCCGTTGAAATTCAAGACCACGATGGCGACGTCAGCCATGCCGTGTGGTCCAGTAGTGCGAGTGCAGCGAGAGGCGTGGCCGCAGCCAGTCGGGGAGCCGGTGGCCGTTGCGCCCGGCGGCGAAGCCCAGGCTGCGTACAGCCTCGTGCAGCAGCGCGTATGGCAGGTGGGCCCAGTGGCCTCCGCGCGCCAGGTAGCGCATCTCGGTCCAGACGTAGTCCAGTCCCAACCGGGCCACCTCGGCGAAACTGTCGCCAGCAATGCCGCGCAGCGAATAGCCGCTGTCGAACTGGCGCCGGAAGAGCTGCGGCAGGCTATAGCGGTGACCGTGAGTCACGCCTGCCTCGGGGTCGTACACCAGACTGTAGCCGGCTGCCAGCGCTGCCCGCGCGAAGGCTTGGTCCTCGCTCATGATCAGGTCCTCGGGGAACGGGCAGCGCGCCCAGACTTCCTTCCTGATGGCGGCGTTGACGTTGGAAAAGAAGATGCGCTGGATCGAAGTGCGCTCGGCGCCAGGCGGTGTAGGGGCGTGGCGGAAAGCGCGCGGCGGGTAGGTCTGCTCCAAGAAGAACGTGCCGATCGGGTCCATCCCAGCCGGGGGGAGCTGCCGCCCAAACGCCGCCGCCACCTGCGGATCGTGCAGGTGGCGGGTCAGGTTGGCCAGCCAGCGCGGGTGCGCCGGCACGGCATCCTGCGAGAGGTAGATCAGCCAGTTGCCTTGGGCCAATCGCGCGCCCAGGTTGCGAGTGCCGCCGTGGCTGAACTGCTCAGACGGGATGCGGTGCGGCTCCAGCCCGCGGGCGCGCAGGACCGCCAGCGTGCCGTCGCGCGAGCCCGAATCGATGGCAACGATCTCGGGCGGGGGCAGGGGGCTCGGCCCGGCCGCCAGGTCCTGCGCGGCAATGGCGTCGAGCGTGTTGGCCAACGGCTGGCCCCCGTTGAGTGTCAGGAGGATGATCGAAAGCCGGGGTTGGCTCATGCCGTCGATGGGGGCAGGCTGGCCGGGCGGCCGCGCGCTCACTGGTCAGGCGGGACGCGCGCCCCTACGCCCGCTCTGGGTCGCCGCGCGGTGGGCGGTGCAGCTCGAGCAGGCTCAGGAAGAAGGAGGCGGCCATGAGCTGGGCCCCCATCATGGTCAGAGTCGAGGCGGCAATGGCCTCGTGCAGGTGGACTAAATCGTTGAAACGCACGTCGCCCGCTAGCCACTGCACCAGGATGTAAACAAACGTGGCCAGGCCGGCGGCCGCGCACGCGCCGCCCACCACCAGGCCGCGCTCCAAGCTGTAGTATTTCAGGAAGCGGTCTACCCACCGGTCGCGGCTCACCAAGTGCTCGCTGAAGGCATAGGCTCGCGCCGACAACCCGAAGGTGATCATCTGTTGCCCCAGTACGGCCAGCAGGCTGCCGAGCACCTGGAAGTGAATGCCGATGTACGTGCTGCCGAGGTAGAACGGCCCGCGCACCAGGGCGGCCGTGACCACCAGCCCGACCAGCACGGCCAGGATGCCGGGCAGCAGGAAGACATAGCCTGGGCTAAAGAGCAGCATGAACCGCACGTGGCGCCAGGCGTCGCCCAGCGGTTGGAGCTTGGAGGTGCCCTGGCGCGGGTGGTAAGTGATCGGGACCTCGGCGATCTTCAGCCGTGCCAGCGAGGCCTTGATGACCATTTCAGAGGCGAACTCCATCCCCGGCGTCTGCAGCTGCATGCGGTCGAAGGCCCGGCGCGTGAAGGCGCGCAGGCCCGAGTGCGCGTCGGTGATCTTGAGGCCAAACAACCGGTTGAGCATGCCGGTGAGGATCGGGTTGCCGATATAGCGGTGGGCCCACGGCATGGCTCCGGGCATGATGCGCCCCATGAAGCGCGACCCCAGCACCAAGTCAGCGCCCTGGCGCAACGGCTCGATCAGCCGCGGCAGATCCATGAAGTCGTAGGTGTTGTCCGAGTCGCCGATGAGGATATAGTCGCCGACGGCGGTGGCGATGCCGGTCATGTAGGCCGCCCCGTAGCCGCGCAGCCCCTGGTGGACCACGCGCGCTCCCAGCCCCTGGGCGATCTCCACCGAGCCATCGGTGGAGCCGTTGTCAGCAACCACCACCTCGCCCTGGATCCCGGCTGCCCGCAGCGCCGTCAGCGCGCGCTCGACGCAGATTCCAATCGTGCCGCGCTCGTTCAGGCAGGGCATGACTACCGACACCTGCACGGCCCTGATCTCAGGTTCGGGTTGTTCTGCCAGCTGGGGCGCGCCTTCGGCGGCGGTGTCTCTCACTGCGGGGGCTAGAGGGGCGGTCATGACGGTGGCGGGACCGGGCGCGTATCGCTTGCGGGCATTATAGCCTAGTTGGGAGGCGGGCCACCGCAAGCCAGAGGTGCGAGGTCTACCTCCCGCCGCTCAGGTCTCACCTCCGGACTGCTGGATGAGCTTCGCTACCAGGCCTGTCCAGCCGGTCTGGTGGCTGGCGCCGAGACCGGCGCCGTTGTCACCGTGGAAGTACTCGTAGAACAAGACGCAGTCGCGCCAGTGCGGGTCGCGCTGGAATCGCTCGGTGCCGCCGTAGACCGGCCGGCGCCCGGCGGTGTCGCGCCGGAAGAGGCCGATGAGGCGGCGCGACAGGTCGGCCGCGACCTCGTCGAGCGTCAGCATCCGGCCCGAGCCACGTGGGCACTCGGCCACGTAGCTGTCGCCGTAGTAGTGGTGATACTTCTGCAGCGACTCAATCATCAGGAAGTTGGTCGGGAACCAGATCGGCCCGCGCCAGTTGGAGTTACCGCCGAACAAGCCGGTGGTCGATTCGGCCGGTTCGTAGGTCACACGGCGGACGCTGCCGTCCACGCGCAGCTCGTATGGGTACTTCAAGTGAGCGCGCGACAGCGCGCGGATGCCGTACTCGCCCAGGAACTGGTCGGGGTCAAGCAGGCGCGGCAGGATGCGGTCAAGTTTCCCGCGGTCGACGATCGAGAGCAGCCGCCGCCCGCCCAGGCCAGGCGCGGTCAGCGAAGCCACCGACTGCACCAATTGCGGCCGGTTCTCCAGAAACCAGTTCATGCGGCGCTTGAAGCGCGGCAGCACATCCAGCAGGTCGGGCTCGAGGGTCTCGACCGCGAAGAGTGGGATGAGGCCTACCAGCGAGCGGACCTTGAGCGGGAACTGGGTGCCATCCGGCAGGTGGAGCGCATCGTAGTAGAAACCGTCTACGGGGTCCCACAAACTGTGCTCGCTGCCACCCATGTGGTTAATGGCGTGCGCGATGTAGATGAAGTGCTCGAGGAACTTGGTAGCCATGTCTTCGTAAGCGGGGTTGTGCCGAGCCAGCTCGAGCGCCATGGCCAGAAGGTTCAGGCAGAACATACCCATCCAGCTCGTGCCGTCGGCCTGCTCCAGATAGCCGCCGGTGGGCAGCGGGGCGCTGCGGTCGAAGACGCCGATGTTGTCCAACCCGAGGAAGCCGCCCTGGAAGATATTGTGCCCAGCGGTATCCTTGCGGTTCACCCACCAGGTGAAATTGAGCAGCAGCTTGAGGAATACGCGCTCCAGGAAGCTCACGTCGGCGCGGCCGGTGATGCGCCGGTCGATCTTGTAAACCCGCCAGCAGGCCCAGGCGTGCACGGGCGGGTTGACGTCGCTGAAAGACCACTCGTAGGCCGGGATCTGGCCGTTGGGGTGCATATACCATTCGCGCAGCATCAGGATGAGCTGCCGCTTGGCGAAGTCGGGGTCGATGAGGGCCAGCGGTAGACAGTGGAAGGCCAGGTCCCAGGCGGCGAACCAGGGATACTCCCACTTATCAGGCATGGAGAGGATGTCGGAGGTGTGCAAGTGCATCCAATCGGCGTTGCGCCCCTGGAGGCGCTGGCTGGGCGGGGGCGGTCCGGCCGGGTCACCCTCCAGCCATTGGTCAATGTCGTAGCCGTAGTATTGTTTGCTCCACAGCAGCCCGGCGCAGGCCTGGCGCATCACCCGTCGCTCGTCCTCGCTGAGCCGCGCGGGCATCACTGTGGCGTAGAATTCGTCGGCTTCGCCGGCGCGCTGCTTGAAGACGGTCTCGAAGTTATCGAACGGGGATTCTACCGCCTGGCCCGTCAGCCGTAGGCGCAGCACGGCCGTCTCGCCCGCTGCCAGGCTCAGGTGATAATGGGCGGCGGCCTTGGTGCCGCGCTGCTGGGGGTTGAGCCGGCCGGGCGCGCTGTGGACCAGCGCGTCGTTGAAGCTGTCCTTGACATATGGACTGGCGTTTGGCTGGCCCCACAGCCGCTCGGCGTTGCTCTCGTTTTCGGTGAACCACAGCTCCGGCGCGCCGTCGCAATACAGCCATTGGCCCGGCAGGTGCTTGGCGTTTGCCAGGATGGCGCCCGGCCCTTCCGCGTGCAGCTCGGGCCGCACCATCCAGGTATAGCCCCACGACCAGGTGTTGCGGAACCACAACTGCGGCAGCACGTGGAGGGGGGCCGGGTCGGGGCCGCGGTTGACGATCGTCACCCGCAGCAGCACGTCGGTGGGGCTGGCCTTGGCATATTCGGAGAAGATGTCAAAGTAGCGGTCACTATCGAAGACGCCGGTGTCGAGCAGCTCAAACTCAGGCTTCAGCCGGCCACGATCCCGGTTAACGTCCACGAGCTGCTGGTATGGGAAGGCGGCCTGCGGGTACTTGTAGAGCGCCCGCATGTACGAGTGCGTCGGCGTGCTGTCGAGGTAGAAGTAGTATTCCTTGACGTCTTCGCCGTGGTTGCCTTCTGGACCTGCCAGGCCGAATAGGCGCTCCTTCAGGATCGGGTCGCGCTCGTTCCACACCGCCAGCGCCACGCACAGGTTCTGGCGGCGGTCGCAGATGCCCAGCAGCCCATCCTCGCTCCAACGGTAGGCTCGGCTGCGCGCCTGGTCGTGGGTGAAGTATCTCCAGGCCGTGCCGCGGGGGCTGTAGTCCTCACGCACGGTGCCCCAGGCCCGTTCGCTCAGGTAAGGCCCCCACAGCTTCCAGTCGACGCTGCGGGAGCGGTGTTCAGCCAGGCGCGTGTGCTCGGCCGTGGAGGGTAGGGGCATGGCAGGACCTCGCGGGTGCAGTCACTTGGAACCGCGGACCCCGCCAGTATGCGCCCGGCCGCCGTTTGTGACAACCCCGCCCAGTGATGGTCCGCCGCGCCAGCAGACCGTCAAGCCGGCCAGCGTGGGCACCCAACAGTCACCTGCCTGTCCTAGCGGCATTGTGCCGCGCGCCTCAGGCGGATCGATGGTGATGACGATGGCCTCCGCGTCATGGCCCTGGCTGGCGGCGGGGTGGCAGTAGCTGCCCGTCTCAGTTGGCTGGCGCCGGCCAGGCGCCAGTGTCTCGCCTGGCAGCAGATGAGCGGCGCATGAGAGCCGTCCCGGCTCCCTGGCATCAATGCCGATCTAAATGGTATGATTGACCAATCAAGCCGGCAAGCAGAGGAATGACCGAACGATGACGACCGCCCGAGCCCGCAACGCCCAGCAACGCTCCGAATGGGAACAGCGCGAGAAGCGCCGCCGCCGGCTCATCATTGGCGGCTGGATCGGCGTCGCCGTGGTGTTTGTCGGGCTGTTAGCGTACCTGGTCTGGCAGGAAACGATCCCCGACCCGCGGCCCGGCGACGTCATCACCATCCAGGGTGCCGAGCACATCTCCGTGGGCCAGCCTCACGATCCCTACAACTCGGATCCGCCCACCTCGGGTCCACATTACGAGCAGCCCGCCGAGGCCGGCTTCTATGACGAGGCGCCCCCAGACGAACAGCTCGTCCATAACATGGAGCACGGCCACGTCATCATCTGGTATGACTGCAGCGCGCTGGTCGAGGCCGACTGCGCTCAGCTCAAGGCCCAAATCCGCGATGTGATGGGCCGCGCCGGCGTCTCGACCGTCACCGGCACACTCAAGTTGGTGGCTGCCCCGCGGACCGGCATGGAGACCCACATCACGCTGACGTCGTGGGGCCACCTGTATCGCCTGAAAGCCTTTGACGCCGAGGCGATCCTAGAGTTCATCCGCGCCTACCGCGACGAGGCTCCCGAGCCCGGCGCGGCCTAATGCGCATTATCACAAGTAGCAGTCCCAGCCCCAGACCTCGCGAAACGCCGTATCCGTGCCATCCGTCTTGCTGGCGCCACCCGTGCATGGTTCAGCGCGGCCTGCTACAACGCCTCAACGCGGAACTTTTCTCGCAGCACCTCCCAGAATTCCGCCTCCGACTGGATCGGTCGCTCCTCGCGCTGGCTGCCGTGGGTGATGACTAGCTGGTGGCTGCTCAGGCTCCACCGCCCGCCCCGCGTGGCAATGGACCAGATCCGGCCGCGTGTGAAATGCGACTGGGGCGACGTCTGGTGGTGGCGGCACATCGGCTCGAAGTCAGACATTTGCCGGGGCTGCAAGGTGAAAGCATAGGTCGGCTCCCAGGCGCCGCCTGCCCGCCGCGTTTCCAGCCGCCATTCTGCCCTGCCGGCCGCCAGCCGATAGGCGTGCAGCCCTTCGTCCACTTCGGCCCCATCCGCCAGCGGCAGTGGTTCACGGAAGCACTCGCCAAAGCCCACGTCGGCCAGGTAGGGTTCTGGGAGCTGGCCGCCGGCCACGCTCAGCGTCAAGTGATCGTACTCGGGGCCAAACTCTTGGCCCGCGCGCCCGCGGGCCGAGAGCAGCGTTACGCCGTAGCCCAGCGCGCGCAGCAGCGTCGCGAACAGCCCGTTTAGCTCGTAGCAGAAGCCGCCGCGCTGGCGGCGCACGAGTTTGTCAAAGAGGCGCTCTTCTTCCAGCACGATGGGCGTGCCGCTGATAATGTCCAGGTTCTCGAACGGCACGGCCAGCAGGTGGGCCTGGTGCAGCGCCGACAGCGCCTCCAACGTGGGCGCGCGCGGGCCGTGATAGTCGATGCGGTCGAGATATGCGTCAACCATTTCTTCTCCGCCAACCTCGCGTCCCGTCGCGTACAGCCGGCAGCCTGATTATGCGCGGCGTTCACGGAAGGATCAAGTGCAGATCGCCGAATTCGTGCCACAGGTAACGCTCGCGCAGGGCCGCAGCATAGGCCGCCCGCAGGCGGTCAAGCCCGGCCACCGCCGCGAGCATGGCCAGGTGTGTGGCATTCGGCTCGTGGAACCCGGTGAGGAGGCCATTCACCACTCGCAGCAGGCGATCCGGCGAGATGATCAGGTCGGTCCAGCCCTCACCAGGGTGGGCCAGACCGCGTGCTTCGGCCGTGGTCTCCAGCGCGCGCACCGTCGTGGTCCCTACTGCTACCACGCGCTGACCCGCTGCGCGCGCCGCGTTCACGAGTTGAGCCGTGGCCGCCGGCACGCGATAGTACTCCTCGTAGGGCGGCTCGTGATCTTGCAGGCTGGCCACGCCGGTGTGAAGCAACAGCGGCGCCACCTGCACACCGCGCGCCACCAGCCGCGTGATCAGCTCGGGTGTAAAGGCTCGCCCGGCCGAGGGCATCTCGGCGCTGCCTGGCTCCGTGGCGTACACCGTCTGGTAATATTCGCCGGGCCAGGCCCGGGGAACGTAATTGTAGCGGATGGGGAAACCGTGGGCGGCCAGGTATGGCGCCAATGGGCCGGGCAGGTTCAACGTCGCCAGCCACAGCCGCACGCGACCGCCGTGCGGGCTGGCTTGCGGCGCGTGCAGTGTGACGCTGGCCCCTGCTGGCAATTGCAGGGTCTCGCCGGCCGAGGGGGTGTAGAACGGGACCGTGCTGCCTGCCTGCGGCCGGCGCACCTCGACGCTCCACAGCCCGGCTGGCAGCCGGGTCGAGAGGTGTAGTTCGAGCGCCGCGCCGTCGGCCCGCCGCGCGGGCGGCGCCGCGTTGAGTGTCCCGCTGGTGTTGATCGCCAGCACGTCGCCCGGTTCGAGGAAGGCGGGCAGGGCGCCGAAACAGGTGTGCGTCAGTTGGGGCGCTGTCCCGGCGCCACGCGACACCAGCAGGCGCACGCCGTCGCGCGGCAGCCCGCGCGCCTCGGGCGGCGCGGCCGCTTCCAGATCCGGTGGCAGCGCGAAGTCCAGGGCCGGCAGGCCGGCGGGGCCGTTCGTCACGCGTGGGCTGGTTTCTGCCGCAGTGCGCCGCGCCGCCACTGGCGGCAGGCGCGGATTGTCGGGGACATTCTTGCCGCGGGCCGCCAGGCGCGCGCGCCCGTGGATCATATCTCCGCCAGCGTCACATCGCGCGCCGCGTAGCGCCTGCTGGGCAGCGCCGGCTCAGCCATCAGCAGCTCTAGCAGCCCAGGCACGCTAGCCTCCGGCGGCGGCCGGTTGCTGATGTCCTCGCCCGGGTAGGCCTCCTGCTGCATCTGCGTGCGCATGTCGCCCGGGTCGATCCAATACACGTTCCATTGGGGGTTTTCGGCTGCCAGGTTAGCCGAAAGCTGCTCGAGCGCCGCTTTGCTCGACCCGTAGCCGCCCCACCCGGCGTAGGCCTGCAAGCCGGCATCGCTGCTGATGTTGAGCACGCGCGCGCCGGGCCGCAGGTGGCGGGCCACGGCTTGCAGGATGCCCAGCGGGGCGAGCACGTTGGCTTCGTAGACGCCGCGCAGCACGGCCAAGGGATAGTCGAGCAGCCTGGGCTGCGGGCTGGCGCCGAGCAGGCTGGCGTTGTTGACGACGGCGGTCAGGCCGCCAGCCGCGCGGGCTGGCCACGTTGAGCACCCCCGGCGGCCGGCCGTGGGCGTACAACGAGATGCTGGTGTGATAGCGCAGGCCGTCCGCGAGCCACTTCAGACGAGTGCAGGTGACGACGTTGACGTTGGCCGCGCCCGCCAGGTCGCCGGCGCGGTAGGTGTCGAGGCAGTAGCAGGCACCCTCCATTCGCTGCGGGGCGTTGGCCAAGGCGGGGGGCAGGTTGAGCGCGGCGGCCAGGTAGGGCTGGCCCGTGTCTTCGTGCAGCAGCCAGACCCAGCCGGTCTGCAGGTCGAGCAGCTTGGCCACCTGGGCCAGGGTGGCCTCCAGCGCGCGTGTCAGGTCTACCTCGCGGTTGAGGGCCTCGGCGATGGCGTTGAGGATCGACAACTCGCGGTTGCGCCGCTTGAGCTTCTCGGTGTCGGTCGCGGTCTGTACGCCCATACGGGGGATTGTAGCACGTTAGGTTTGACTTCCATTTTTGCTGGACTATAATTGAAATCACTATATGAGAAACAAAAGGAGACTCCCACGATGGCCAGTGTTACTTACGATCACGTCACGAAGAAGTTCGGCGAGACCACGGCGATCAACGACCTCAATATCGCGATCGAAGATAAAGAGTTCCTGGTCCTCGTGGGCCCCTCCGGCTGCGGCAAGTCCACCGCCTTGCGCTGCCTGGCAGGGCTGGAGGAGATCACCTCCGGCCGCATCCTGATCGGTTCGCGCGACGTCAGCAACGTCGCCCCCAAGGACCGCGACATCGCCATGGTGTTCCAGAGCTACGCGCTCTACCCGCACATGAGCGTGTACGACAACATGGCCTTCGGCCTCAAGCTGCGCAAGACTCCCAAATCGGAGATCGACCGGCGCGTGAAGCAAGCCGCCGAGACCCTGGGCATCGGTCACCTGCTGGGCCGCAAGCCCAAGCAGCTGTCGGGCGGCCAGCGCCAGCGCGTGGCCGTCGGCCGCGCCATCGTGCGCGAGCCAGCCGTCTTCCTGTTCGACGAACCGCTCTCGAACCTGGACGCCAAACTGCGCGTGCAGACGCGGGCGGAGATCAGCAAGCTTCACCAGCGGCTCCAGACGACGTTTATCTACGTCACACATGACCAGGTGGAGGCCATGACCATGGCCAGCCGCATCGCCGTGTTGAAGGACGGTGTGCTGCAGCAGCTCGACAGCCCGCAGAACCTGTACGACCTGCCTACCAACGTTTTCGTGGCAGGCTTCATTGGCTCGCCGGCCATGAACTTCTTCGACGCCAGGCTCAACCGCGGCAATGGCAAGCTGGTGGTCGACGCCGGCACCTTCAGCGTCACCGTGCCCGAGAACAAGGCCGGCCCTTACCAGCCGCACGCCGGCCAAAACGTCATCCTCGGCATTCGCCCCGAAGACATCCACGACCCGAACTACTCGCCGCCCGGCATTCACCAGGCGCTGGTGTCGGCCCGCGTGGAGATGACCGAGCTGATGGGCAACGAGGTCTTCCTGTACCTGACCACGGGCGATAAGAATTACACTGCCCGCGTCGACCCGCGCAGCCAGGCGCGTATTGGCCGCGACATCCAGGTGGCCATGAACGTGGATAATATGCAGCTCTTCGATAAGGGAACCGAGTTGGCCATCCGCTAGCCGCTGGCCGCAATCCATCTCCAGCAACGGCAGCGGGCCGCCCATGGGCGGCCCGCTATGCAAATCCGCCTGGCGCGCCTGCTGCAGGCCTTCGGGTTGGGCCAATCTCCACCAGCGCATTGGCGCAATACCGCTCCATGCCACTCCCCTTGCTCCTCGACACCGACCCTGGCATCGACGATGCCATGGCCCTGCTATTCGCCTTGGCCTCGCCCGAGTTGGAGCTGCTGGGCGTCACCACCGTCTTTGGCAACGTGCCGGTCGAGCAGACCGCGCGGAACGCGCTGCACATCCTGGACGCGGCTGCCCGGCCCGATCTCCCCGTGGTGGCCGGCGCGTCCCAGCCGCTGGCGCGCCCGCCCTGGCCGCGCGGCAAGTTCCACGGCGTCGATGGGCTGGGCAACCTCAACCTGCCGCCGCCGGCTCGCTCGCCGGCCCAGTGGCCCGGCGGGGCGCCCGGCTTCATCGCGGACACCGTGCTGGCGCGGCCCGGCGAGGTGACGCTGATCGCTGTCGGCCCGCTCACCAACCTGGCCCAGGCGCTTCAGCGCCAGCCGCGCCTACCCGGCGCCGTGCGCCAGGTTGTCCTCATGGGCGGCGCAATGTTCTGCCCCGGCAATATCACCCCGGTGGCTGAAGCCAACATCTTCCACGACCCGGAAGCGGCGCGGCAGGTGTTTGCCGCCGGCTGGCCCCTGACCCTGGTCGGCCTGGACGTGACCATGCAGACCTGCCAGACGCCGGACGACCTGGAGGCCATCAGCCGCGTCGACACGCCCGCCGCGCGCTTCATCACCCGCATCCTACCTGTCTACCTGGAGTCCTATCGCACCTATCACAACATGGACGTGGTGCCCACCCACGACCCCTCGGCCATCGCCTTCGCTCTGGACCCGAGCCTGTTTAGTGTGCAGCGCATGCCGGTCTACGTGGAGACCGAGGGCCGCTGCGCCGGCCAGGTGGTGGCTGATCCGCGCCGCCAGTGGAGCCCGCTGCCCGAGATCGACGTCTGCACCGGCGTCGATTCCCGTCGGCTCTTGGCGCGCTTCCACGCGCGGCTTGGCCTGCAGGCCGGCTCGCGCCGGGCTTAGTTGGACTACATCAACTTCGGCGTCACCCTCGATCACCTTGACCTCCCGGTCGAGCCCGAGCGGGTCGTCTTGGGCGGCGGCGGTCCGCAGACGGCCTTTGGGCTGCGGCTATGGGCAGACCACGTGGGCCTGGCCGCCCGCGTGGGCGCCGACCTGCCCGACTGGGTCTGGGCCTGGCTGCGCGCGGCCAGCATCGACACGGCCGGCCTGGCGGTCACCAATCGGCCCACGCTGCGCGCGCGCCAGCGCTTCGACGCGGCCCCCCAACGCGGGCACCAGTGGTTGACGCCCGGCCCCGTCGTCAGCGCGCAGCTCGCCCGCTCGGCCGTGGCCCTGCCGCCCGCCTTTCGCGCGCCGCGCGGCTGACATCTGGGCCTGCACCCTGACGAGCCCGACCTGGGCTTCCTGGCCGATCGGCGCGCGCTGGGCGGCACGCTGAGCGTCGAGCCCTTCGGGTCCGCTATGGAGCGCCCCGCACCGATCGCGCTGAGCGCGCTGTTGACCGCCGCGGATGTCTTCTCGCCCAACCGCGCCGACGCCGAATCGCTCGTTGGCCCGGGTCAGCCTCAGGCGCTGGTCGAGCGGCTGGTGGAGGCCGGCGCCGCGCCGCCCTCCAAAACGCCGTCCTACGCCTCAGCTAAACCGCAGGCGCACTCTCGAACGCGCGCCGGATCTCTTCTGAGCGTCTGTGTGGGGTAGTGTGGGAGTGCACCTGGCCGCTGTCGATGGCCACGATCAGCAGGCGAGCAGCCGGCAGAGCGTTGTGTCCCCGTTCCGTAAGGCGTGCGTGCTGAGTTTGGGCAGCCGGATCATAAGCCTGGCAGGGCGGGCGCCGGGCCCGGGCAGGCTGCGCTGGTTATCCGCCTGGCAGCCAGAGGAGTTAAAGGTGTTCAGCGTAGCACAAAGGTCACCCGCAGCCCACCACCAGGGCGATTCTCGGCCGAAATGGCGCCGTCGTGGGCCTCGACCAACTGGCGCGCGATGGCCAGGCCCAGCCCCGCGCCGCCCGCCGCGCGGGTGCGCGACTTTTCGCCGCGCCAGAAACGGTCAAAAACGTGAGGCAGGTCGGCCTCGGCCACGCCGGGCCCGTCGTCGCTGACCGAGAATTCCACGCCGCCGCCCGCTGCCGGGCGCATGCTCAGAGTTACGCGCCCCTGGCCCGGCACGTAGCGCAGCGCGTTGCTCATCAAGTTGCCGATTACCTGGCCCAGGCGCTGAGCGTCGGCGTGCACCAGGGGCAGCCCCGGCGCCAGTTCGGTAGCCAGGGTGATGCCGCGCTCGGCCGCCTCGGCCTCGAACAAGCCCACCGCGCGCTCGGCCATCTCGCCCAGATCCACCGGCTGCCGGTCGAAGTGGAGCTGGCGCGCCTCGGCCAGGGTGAGCGTGCGCAGGTCGTCCACCAGGCGTTCGAGCACGTAGGTCTCCTCCAGCACCGGCGCCACGTGCGCCTCGTCGGCCGGGTAGACGCCGTCGAGCATCCCTTCCAGCTTGCCGCGGATCACTGTCAGCGGCGTGCGCAGCTCGTGGGCAATGTCGGCCAGCAGATCGCGGCGCTGGTGGTCGCTGGTCTCAAGTGCGCTGGCCATGCGGTTGAAGCTGTCGCTCAGGCTGCGCAGATCGCCTGGACCGCGGACTTGCACCCGCGCCGTCAGGTCGCCGGCCGCCACCTGGTGAGCCGCCGCGACCACGTCGGCCAGCGGCGTCACCACCCGCCGCGCCAGCAGGAAGCCGATGACGAGGGTGAGCAGCCCGGTGAAAAAGCTAATGATGAGCACGGGCGCGACCAGTCCCGAGAACAGCCCCAGCAGCCCGTGCCAGCTTTCGCGGTGCAGAACCAGCGTGCCCACCTGGCTGCCGCCAGCGCGCAGCGGAAAACGCACGCCGCGCCCGCCGGCCGGGTAAACGCCGCCCACCAACCCGCCGGCGGCCAGCCCGCGGTCGAGCCACACGCGCCCGTCGGCGCCGAGCACGGTCAGGCTGCGCCAATCGGGCGCGAAGTCGCCGGCCTCGCCCGCGCTTTGGGCGGCCACGGCACCCACCCCGGCCCAGCCGCCCGTGGCCAGGTAGTAGACCTCCAGCTCGCGCGCCACCGGCGGCCGCCAGCCCATGCCGCCGCTGGTGACCGCGCCGGCCAGCACGGCCAGCAGGCCCACCAGCAGCACCACGGTCACCGCCACCACCACGCCGAAGGCCTGCATGAGCAGCGCGAACAGTCGCCGGCGGATCAGTCGCGCCGAGCGCCGCGGATCGTTACCGTGAGCCATTACTCCACAAGCTTGTACCCAACACCGTGCACTGTGACGATGTACTCCGGGTCGCCCGCCTCCGGCGCCAGCTTGCGGCGCAAGTTGCGGATGTGCGAATCGATGGCGCGCTCGTAGCTCTCGAAGGCCACGCCACGCGCGATGGTGAGCAATTGGGCGCGCGAGAACACCCGTCCCGGCTGCCCGACTAGCGCCGCCAGGATCTCGAACTCGGTGGGCGTCAGCGTCACCTCGCGGCCGGGCAGGCTGACCTTGAAGCGTGCCCGGTCGAGCGTCAGGCCGCCGGCGCGGATGACGTCGTCGGTCGCCAGGCCGGCCACGGCCCGGCGCAGCACGGTGCGCACGCGCGCCACCAGCTCGCGCGGGCTGAAGGGCTTGGTCAGGTAGTCGTCAGCGCCCAGCTCCAGCCCGATGAGCTTGTCGCTCTCTTCCACCCGCGCGGTGAGCATGATGATGGGCACGCTGTTGTCGCGACGCAGCGCCCGGCACACGTCTAGCCCGTCCATGCCTGGCAGCATCAGGTCGAGCACCACCAGGTCGGGGCGCTCGCGGCGCGCAAGTGCCAGCCCAAGCGCCCCGTCGCTGGCGGTCAGCACCGCGTATCCGGCGGCGGCCAGGTAATCGCGGCACAGTTCGGCGATCTTGGGCTCGTCGTCGATGACAAGGACCGTCCGGGGCATGTTCTTCGCGGCGGGCTACTCGTATCTCAGGGCGTCAATCGGCCGCAGCCGCGACGCGCGCCAGGCCGGGTAGAGGCCGAAGAACAAACCGACCACGGCTGAGAACCCAAAGGCCAGCGCCATCGAGTCGAGTGTCACCCGCGCGGCGATCAGGCCTGCCGCCGTCACTCCCGCGGCGATGAGCACGCCCAGCGCGATGCCCAGCAGCCCGCCGGTCAGGCTGAGCGCCAGCGTTTCGACCAGGAACTGCGCCAGGATAGCGCGCCGCGGCGCCCCCACCGCCTTGCGCAGCCCGACCTCCTTGGTGCGTTCGGTGACCGACACGAGCATGATGTTCATGATGCCGATGCCGCCCACCAGCAGCGAAATGCCCGCGATCGCCCCCAGGAAGATCGTCAGCGTGGTCGTGATGGCTCCTAGCGTATCCAGGATCTGGGCCTGGCTGAGCACCGTGAAATCGGCCTCGGCGCTGGGCTTGAGGCCGCGGGCGCGGCGCAGCAGGTGCCGGGTGTCCTCCATCACGCCGTCTACCGCCTCGGGGCTGGAAGCCGAGATCAGGATGCCCGTCACTCGCCGGCGGCCGTTGAGGCTGGCCGCCGCACCGAAGAGTTTGGCGTAGCCTGTCTCCAGTGGAACGAGCACCACCTCGTCGTCATTGGTAAAGCCTGCCGAGCCGCGCGCCGCTAACACCCCGACCACCTTGAATGGCACGCCGTCCAACTTGATCGCCCGGCCCAGCGGGTCGCGCGGGCCGAACAGATCGGTAGCTGTCTGCGCGCCCAGCACGGCCACGCGCGCCTGGCTGCCGCTCTCGCTCTCGCTGAAGAAGCGCCCGTGCTCCAATTCAAGGGCGCGCGCCGGCAGGTAGGCCGGCAGCGTGGCGACTACGCCCACGCCGATCGACTCGCGATCGTGCGTGGCCTGCAGGCGGCTCTGGAACATAGGCGCCATGTGCTCGGCGTTGTCCAATTGCCGCGCCAGGACCTCGTAGTCCGAGTAGTACAGGTACGCGGCGGCGTCCGCCTCCGCGCCCGGCCCTCGCTGCAGCCGCCCGGGCATCACTGTCAGCAGGTTCGAGCCGATGCCCTGCACCTGGCTGGTGATGCTGGCCGTGGCCCCATTGCCGATGGCCATCAGGGCCACCACCGACCCCACGCCGATGATGATGCCCAGCATCGTCAGTGCCGCGCGCAGCTTGTTGGCCGCCAGCGCCCGCAGCGCGATTCGGAAACTCTCGCCGATGTTCATGACGTTACGATCTCATCTTCACGCTTCGCGCCAGCTGCCAGCGGATGCGCCACCGGGTCGTCGCCGGCCACCAGGCCGTCGGCTAGCCGCACAATTCGCTGGGTGTGGCGGGCAATGAAGGGGTCGTGCGTGACGTAGATCACCGTCTGCCCGATGTCGCGGTGAAGCTGCTGGAAGAGCTCGATAATCTCGGTGCCGGTCTTGCTATCGAGCGCGCCGGTCGGCTCGTCGGCCAGCAAGATGGCCGGCTCATTGGCCAGCGCCCGCGCGATGGCCACGCGCTGCTGCTGACCACCCGAGAGCTCGTTGGGCCGGTGGTGCATCCGGTCGGACAGCCCCACCATGTCCAGCGCGGCCTGGGCCCGCCTGCGCCGCTCGCGCCCGCCCACGCCGGCATAGATCAGCGGCAGCATCACGTTCTCTAGCGCCGTGGTGCGCGCCAGCAGGTTGAACTGCTGGAACACGAAGCCGATCTTCTCACTGCGCACGCGCGCCAACTGGTCGTCCGTCATCTTCTCGACGTTGATGCCGTCCAGGCTGTAGGCGCCACTGGTGGGCACGTCCAGGCAGCCCAGGATGGCCAGCAGGGTGCTCTTGCCCGAGCCCGACGGCCCCATGATGGCCGTCATCTCGCCCTTGTCGATGAACAGGTCGACCCCGCCCAGGGCGCGTACCTCCGTGCCGCCCATCTGGTAAATCTTGGTAACGCCGCTCAGCTCGATCATGAACCCTCAGCCCCCGAAGGGGAACCCATTGTCGGGCGGCGTCTCGGGCAGGATCAACTGCACCCGGTCGCCCGGCTGCAGACTGCCGCTGACGTAGACCAGGTCGCCCGCGATCTCGCCGCTGATCACGTTGACGCGCTCGACCGTCCCGTCAGCCCGCACCCGGTTCACAAACTCGCCGGCGTCGTCAAACTGGATCGCGTCCAGCGGCACTGCCAGCGCCGCCTCCTGTACGGCTGTGACGATGCTGGCGTTGGCCGTCATGTTCAAGTATAAGCGCGGGTCGCTCTCCCGCAGGTCCACCCGCACCGTGTAGCGCACCAGGCCCTGCACTGTCTCGCCGAAGGTCTCCACCCGCGCCACCTGGCCGGCCAGGCTGAGGTCGGGCCAGGCGTCCACTGTCAGCGTCACCGGGTTGCCCACGCTCACCAGGCCTACGTCGGTTTCGTCCACCGAGACGTCGACGTGCAGCCGCGCGCGGTTGGCCAGCCGCACCGCCGGCGTGCTCTGCGAGGCCGGGTCACCCGGCAGGTAGTTGACCGCCAGCACCTCGCCGTCGAAGGGGGCCCGCAGCGCCAGCGCGTCCACCGTGGCTCGCGCGACCAGGATGCGGGTCTCGGCCGCGGCGACGTCGTCGGGATCGGGACCGTTCCGCAGCGCGCCGAGCGTTTCCTGGGCGTCGGCCAGGTTAGCCTCGGCCAGCGCCAGCGCCGCCTCCTTCTGTGCCAGGTCGAGCGCGTCGGGTTCGTGCTGGGCGGCGGCCAGGTTGGCTTGCGCGTCGTCCAGCGCAGCCTGGGAGTCCTCGATTGCGTCCTGCCCGCTGGCGGCAGCCTGCTCGTAATTGATCTCGGCCACACGCAGCGCGTCGACCGCGTCGTTGTACTGCGCCTCGGCGTCTGCCAGCGACATGCGCCGGCCGGTGGCGTTGATGAACACCACCGTGCAGCCCGGGCACTGCTCTTGCGCGCTGCGCGCGTCGTTGAGTTGGTTGGTCTTGGTCTCTTGGTCCTTACGGGCCGTTTCGAGCGCCTGCGCCGGGCTGCCCAGGCCTGTCTTCTCGGCGTTCTGCTGCGCCGCCAGCAGCGCCTGCTCCGCCCTCGCTACCTGGTCCTGGTAATAATTCAGGTCCGGGTTGGTCAGGTAGCGTAGGTCGCGCTGGGCGCGCTCGACCGCCTCGGCAGCGTCGGCCACCGCCTTCTCGGCGTTGGCCACACTCAGCGCGCTGGGGTTGAGCAGATCATCGAGCGCGTTCTGGGCCGCGACCAGCTCGCCCTGCGCCTGGATGACGCTGGCAGGTGCGCTGGCCGGGTCGAGCGTCATCAGCACGTCGCCGGCCCGTACCTGGTCGCCTACCTGCGCCGCCACCGTGGCCACCGTGCCGGTCGTCTTCCACGCCAGCGACGCCGACTGCAGCGGCTCGATCGGCCCCGACGACTCGACCGCCGTGATAGCCGTCCCAGTCGTCACCTGCCCTGTCGCCAGCTCGTCCCCTGGCGCTCCCCGCCCGGCGGCGCGCAGCCCACGCACGGCCGGCAGCCCAAACGCCGCCATCCCGGCCACGATCACCACCGCCCCGCCCAAGATCCACCGCGTTCGCGCCTTCATGCTTGCGTCTCCTTGGTCACATAATCCGAACTACTGTAGCGGGGAAATGTGGAGAAATTGTCGAGATGGAAGAGCGGGGAAATGGAGATCTGGGGACTCAAGGGAGGCGGGGGAGTAAAGGCCGGGGAGCGGAAGGAAATGAGGCAATGGCGAACTGAGGGAGATGAAGGTGAACGGGGCCTTGACCCAGGTTCATCGTGCTGGTTCGTGTCAATGCGCGGCAAAGGGTATCAGCTTAGCCTACGCCCCCGCTACGCTCTTCACCCGCGCCACGATCATCTCCATCGCCACCTCATTCCGCCCGCCCTCCGGCACGATGATGTCGGCATACCGCTTGGACGGCTCCACGAACTCCAGGTGCATCGGCCGCACCGTCGCCAGGTACTGCGTGATGACTGACTCGGCCGTGCGCCCGCGCTCGGCGATGTCGCGCTGCAGCCGGCGGATGAAGCGCAGATCGGCGTCGGTGTCCACGAAGATCTTCATATCGAACAGTGCTCGCAGCCGGGGGTCAGCGAAGATCAGGATGCCCTCGACCAGGATGATGGGCTTAGGCTCGACGTGGATCGTGCGGCCGGTGCGGGCGTAGGCAGCGAAGTTATACACCGGCAGCTCTACCGGTTGGCCAGCCTTGAGCGCGCGGACGTGCGCCACCATCAGGTCGGTCTCCAGCGCATCGGGGTGGTCCCAGTTGTTGGCTGCGCGCAGGGCGGGGGGCAGATCGTCGCGGTTGCGGTAATAGGCGTCGTGGGGGACGTAGGCCAGGCGCTCGGCGCCGGCGCGGCTGAAGATGACGTTGGCGACCGTGGTCTTGCCAGACCCGGTGCCGCCGGCCAGGCCGATGACCACGGGCGGGGGAGGCATTCAAAGCCACCTTCGGGAGTTGAACCCGAAACCTACCACTTACGAAGCGGGTGCTCTGCCGATTGAGCTAAGGTGGCGTGGGCAAAGTATACCAAATGCCCCTCAATTGTGCCAGAACTGTCGCCTCGGCCCTGCCAGGCAGAAGGCATGTGAGCGAAAGGGCTGCGGGGCGCTCTTGTAGGGGCCGAAGACGAAGCCAACCTGCTGCGGCTGCCGATCTTGCGGCCGGCTGTACGCGCTGGCGGACAACGCCAGCCTTCACACCCGCCAGGCGGTGCGGGGGTGGCTGGCGGCGCAAGGGTGGGTCGTCAGGTTTTCAGCCGGCGGAGGGCGCATGCAGTGCCGGTTCCCGCGCGGAATCGGGCGACCGAGTGGCAACGGGGCGCGGTGCGGGCTACGAAACGCGGCCAACGGATAGCCGATCTCAGCCTACGGCCGGTTGGACGATGGCTGCGAGCATATAGGTCCGGCAGGAGTGGCTCGTCATCCGGCGCGGCCAGGGCGGCTGCCTGATCTGCCTGCTGCCCGCCATCGTCGGCGTTTGGGCGTCAGGCTCGACAAGCAGTTGCTGGGCCGGCCAAGGTCGCGCGTCGAACGCGGCGGTGGCGGCAACGCTGGCGAGGCGACTTGTGTGGCCAGGCTTGTGGCGAACGGTTCAACTTCGGTGGCCGGCGCCGCCTCAGCAACGGTCGGCGCAATCGCGAGCTGCCGGGTCGTTGGCGGCGCGCCCTCCGACAACTCGAAGGCCAAAAGGCGTTCGGAAACGATGGCCTGACCTAACGAGTCCCTTTCCGCATTCCGTCGCCCGAGGTCTCCTTGGCGGGCGACGCGGCTACGTCGGGGACGTCCTGGCCCAGGGCAGTCGCCAGGTCAATCTGGTGCCCCTGCTCCTGAACCAGGATCTCGCGGATGTGCTCGGCCATGGCAAATTCGCTCAAGGCTTCGCACTGGCGTACGCGCTCGCGGTACTGGCGCACAGTCTCATTCTCGTTCTCCAGGTCGAAGCGCAGCATGACCTCGGCAACTTCCGAGGTCTTCACAGGCTTCGGGGCGCTGGTCGGCATGCCGCCCAGGTAGTCGATCTGCCGGGCAATGGTGAGCGCGTGCTGCAGCTCCTCCTTTGCATGCACTTCCAACTCCTGGGCGATGTTCATGTAGGCCGCGCCCTTGATCACCTGCGAGTACACCACGTAGGCGATGACGGCCTGATACTCGCGTGCCAGGTCATCGTTCAGATGTTCGATCAACTGATCGCGCGTCAGATCCATGTCTTATTACCTCCGATCACTACTCGATGAGATTATCCTTTTACTGCTACTGCGCCTGTGGCTGATACTCACGCAGCTCACCTAATAGGTGGGCGCCGACTGCCAGGTGAACTTCGTCGCGACCTAGGTCGCTAATCCAGGCGGTCGGGACCAACTTTCGGGTCTTGAGCAACAAGCCCGAAGAAACGACGAAATGCGTGGCGCGATTGGCCTGGGGATCGGTCAGCACCTGCTCGACGTTGCCAACGTGCTGGCCGTCGGCGCTGATGACCTTGGCGCCCTCAGCCAGAGCCACCGTGCCCGTGGGGATGTTCTCCTCCGTGCGGATCACATTCGGTGGACCGTAGTAGTCTCCGCCAGCCAAGCCCCAGCCCACGACCGGATGCGGCGGATACCAATACATGGGCGGCACGTAATGGCCCCCGGGCATCTGCGACCGCTCGTAGTCGTCCAGGGGCACGTAATGGGTCTCCTCAAAGACTGGCAATCGCTCTAGGTCGCCGGCATCCTCGCGCAGTATGACCTGACCATCTGTCGACCGAGCAATCAGATCTATGGGCACTACCCGGTCATCAGGAAACAGCAGCCCCTTGCGCACCACCAGGTGACTGACTTCCTTCGTGCGCGGGTTCATAACGACGCGGTCCACTTCGCCTACGGCCTGCCCGCCGGCCGTCACCACGCGGGCGTTCTTCTTAAGCTTCATAGGTGTAATTCTCTTTCATCACAGGCCTCGATACCGCTCGCCACACACCTCCGTAATCGTCACAGTGATGACGGACCTCCAGTATCCTTTGGTCTGCCGGCGCCGCCATGGCCTCGGCCATTCGACCGAATGCCAGCAGCAGCGAACTCTGCGAAGGCCCATTTTGCGGTCGGGCCCCTCACCAATCTAGCACCCAAGATAACCAATGCCTATCGGCCTATGGCTGTTCACAGCGTCAGCAAAAGGGTGAGGTCATGTCGGGTTTCCGCCTACATGATCCGAGGCTTTGCCTCAGGCTGCATCGCAGAACAATCAAGCAGGCGCAAGGTCATCACCAATGAGGTCATGGCTGCGTTGCGGCCCACTCATTACACAGCCGCTCTCTTCGAGCACCGTGAATCTGATCTGATCCATGCGCTCCAGGCCTTGGTGTTGGCGGGCGGCGTGCAAGCCGTCCGCCTCGGTCGCCCGTGGCCGCTTCGTCGGGCCGGCGAATGGCCAGCCGTTGGCTACTATGACGGCCGGGGTGCTGACGAGCAACCGCTCGACATCAGCCAGGCGGCTAGAGGCGGGCGGTCTGAACGAGAATTGGGCGGGGACCGGTTGGGGGTTAGCGATGGCTTTGAGCGAAAACACCAGTCGGCCGGCAGGCCAACGCGCCGCCGGCCGGGAGGGCGCCCAGGTAGGCGCTGCGTCTGCCTTAGTAAGCCTGCTCTGACAACACCGCCATATTGCCGAGCACGCCCCAGGAAGCCATGAAGCGTGCGAGCGAAGCTTGATAGACAGTAGCGCCATCCAGCAGCGAAACGAACTCGCCGTTGTAACCGATCACCAGGGCAGTGTGCTCGAAGGCGGCCACGCGGGTTACCCGGCCAGATGACGGGACGGCGTAGTCCACGGCTGCTCCTGGCCATGACTGCCCGATCACCCACACGATGACGGGCCGGTTGGCATCGATTTCGGCGCGCACGGCGTCCCAGGTCAGGCCCCGTGCCGCGCGAGCGCTCAGACCATACGCTTGCAGCAATGCCGCCAGCGGCCCAGCATGCACTCCGTAAGACTCGGGTGGCAACTGCCCCGGCCGGCCGCGCACATCGCCGACGAAGCCCAGGTCGGGGTCGTCGGACAACGGCAGCCGGCTGACGAAGTCGGCCTCGTCAATGACCGTACCGAAGTACGCGGCCCAGTCGACGGCCGAGCGGGCCTCGCAGTCCAGCGGCCACGCCTGTGGTTGGCCGGTCACCGACAGCAGCTTGGCGGCGGCAGGCGCTGCGCCCGGTATGAGCAGCGTCTGCCCAGAGAAAATGCGGTTGGGCTCAACCAGCCCGTTGGCCGCCATCAGGCCGCTCAGGGTCAGGCGATGGCGCTGCGCGATCCGCCACAAGGTGTCGCCGGGTTGAACGATGTATGTGCCGCTTGGGGCAGCGGGCAAAGGCGCGGGGACTGCCGCCGATGGAACAGCAGCGGTGAGCGCTGCCGTAGGGCTGCCTGGGCTCGGAATGACCAGGGCCTGCCCGACATAGATCTGTGTCGAGGCAAGACCATTGGCGGCCATCAGCGACTGCCAACCTACTCCATACCGCAGGCCGATGCGAAACAGGTTCTCGCCCGGTTGGACAATGTGGACGATCTGATCAGCCCACGCCACGCGCGTCGAGAGCAGTCCGGCTGCCAGGCATAAGACAACCACCAACCTGTAGGCACGCCTCGCCAAGCCAGGCGGCAGATGGCCTGGGCCGGCCTGCCCAGGACTAGCAAACGGGAAACTCACATTCGGGTCTGTCATCGCGGCTCCGCGGGAGCCTATTCTATACCCGAATGTCAACGGCGCCTTATTGTGGGGAATGATGTGTGCGCTTCTTCCGCGCGGGTTGGGCCCCCCGCGGCGCGGTGGCGGCTGAGGCCCGCGTGCTTGGCTCAGCGGCCGGCTGCACCGCGAGTTTGACGAGCAATTCTAGGTCGTCATAGCCGCGCACGGCGATTTTGGTGCGGTACTGGTGTCCGGCCTTGAACAACTCGGGCGGCAGCGGCAGAAGCAGCCTGATGTCTGCTTCGTGATGGGGACGCAGCATCAGCTGCCGCGGCTCAAGTGTCAGCGGCGGTCGGAAGGTGGCGCCACCGCTGGTGTCAACGCAGTCCGATACCACAAACGAGATGTCGGCTGGGTCAGAACGTTTGTTCTCGATGACAAAACCGGTTGTGACTTCTCGGCCTAGCTGGCCGCTGAGGTCCAGGACGACCTGCCTCGGCTCAGGCGGCGCCGGACGGCTGTCCATGGGCCGCGCGGATGGCAATACCTGATCATAGAAGCGGTCGTTGTAGGAGCGGCCGATGTCGAGCAAGGCCAAGAAGTAGCGCGAGCTTAACTCTGCCAGGTCACGCGCGTACTCAACTCCCGCTTCGGCCGCGAACCGCAGGAATTCACCTTGTACTTCGCCCGGGTCCAGCTCGCCGCGCGAGATGCGCTGCACAACGTCCCCATAGCGTTCGCTGGCACGCCGCTGGTCGGCCAGCGAACGCGACATGAACTCCTCCAGCCATTGGGCGTAGTCAAATGACTGAGAGGTCATAACCCAAGCGCATCATGCAAGCCGCGCCAGCCAGCCGGAACTTCGCGCCGTCGCGCCTCGGCCGGGAACGGCAGCCGTCGGTCGCGAGCCTCATCACACGTCAGCAGCAGCCGCAGCTACAATCGATGGGGTGCGAGGCGCAGGCTCGCGGCAGCAGCGCCAGCGCGATGCGCACCGGGCGGACATCACACCCTGCGACGCGCAAATCGGCATAGTACACTTCGCATTGCTCGATGTCGGGCAGGCGGCGCTCGCCGGTGTCGGCGGCGCCCGCCGGCGCGGCTGCAGACAAGCCCGCAAACTCGCTGGCCTGCTGGCGGCCCGAAACATCGCCCGGCGCCGGCTGCGGGGCGGACTGGATCTCTGCCTCGACCAGAAGGATCAGGTCGCGATCCTGGCACGGCTCGAGGGTGAACTCGGTCGGCGGCAGCAGGCGTGCTTTGACGGCGGCCGGCGAGCCACTGCGCGTCGTCCAACTGCTCAACTCAAGCTTGATCTGGCGTTCGCGCCGGCGTGGGTTCTCAATGGTCAAGGGCACGATCCGCCGCTCGCCGAGCCTGGCATGGACCACCAGGTCGGCGTCATGGATACAGCAGCGGCAGTGACAGTCGTCGGTGTAGCAGCCATCGCACTCTCCCTCGTCACAGCCGCAGTCACAGCGGTGCTCGTGGCGACGCCCGTGCTTGTGGGTGCGCCCACCGGGCCAGACCTGCTGGCCGGGCCAATTGGCACTCGGGTCCGGCGCAGTCCATGGATTAGCGGCGCCCCCGGTCCAGAACCGAGTGAGGCTTTCCACAACGGGCGCGTACAGCGCATTGTAGGCCTCGGCCATTTGGCTCAGCATATCCGTGGTGTCGCGGGGCGGCTGGCCTAACGGCCTGGCGCGGCGCGGTGCGAAGCCATACAGGGCCATCCAATCGGGCAAATTATAGGGGCTGGCAAAACGACCGCGTTGCATGGGTTGCCTCCTGGTGAGCTTGGCAGTCCGCCACAGCTAAGAAGCACGTTTGCCGCGCTTGGGGCGGGCCGTGTTCGTGGGCACAAGCAGGATTTCTAGGTTGCCGGTGTACAGCGCCGCCACGCCCAGGTAGCGCGCACGCCGATCCAGGTTGTCGGGCACTCGGACTTCAATGTCGACCGGGTGGACCTCGCCCGGCGCCAGCGTCAACGGGTCCGCCATCAGGTGCACCCGCAGGAGGCCGGTTTGCTCCAGGGTTGCCTTGGTCTGGCGAACCACTTCCGCAAAGTAATCGTCCAGACTTTCGATGCTGTCGCCGACCGCGGCGATGGCGGCCCGGCCGGTGCGGCACTCCAGCAGCGTGTCGTCCAGCACCACTGGGCCGATATCCCCGATGGTCAAGGGAACATTGCCAGAGTTGGTGAAGACGGCGCGCTTGACGACCGTCGCGCCCGGGTGGTTCTCGACCACGATTGGCACTGGCGAAATGTCCAACTGGACTACCTCGGTGATGTACATGACGACTTGGCGCGTGCGGCCGGCGACCTCCAGCAGACCGCGATACTCGCCGGGGGGTATGTGCGGGCTGAGCGGCACGCGCAGAGGGATCTGCCGCAGCTCTCCCGGCCGAAGCACGATGCGCCGCAGGACATACTCGGGCACGGATGGCAGGCGCGCCTGGACCGCTTCCGTCGCTTCGCCGCGCAGCCGGGCATCGCGAAGGACAAGTTTTTGCGCGCCGGGATTGTGCAGGCGCAGCTCACCCTGCAGGGCGTGCGGCGGGCCAACCAGGACGATTGGCTCGTCGGCGGCGTGAGCCAGCACGTCGTACTCTGGCGTGTCGGTGCGGGCCATTGTCTGGCCTTCTAGGATCCTAACCGGATGCGCAGGCCAGCGCGCGGCTCGGACGGCCGCGCGCTGGCCTGGCCTCGTTCAACCCGAACGCCGGCTCCTTTGTGCCCGTGTTCGTGGTGGCTCCACTCCGGAGCGCCCCACACGACCTGGGGCTGCCTGGGCGCCTCCTGCACGATGGTCTGCGATTCGCCTGAGAAGTTGAAGCCCAGGAGCTCCAGGCCGAACAGCGTCAGCCCAAAATGGTGATGATAGGGCTGGCGAACACAAGTAGGGGCGGGCGGTCCCAGGTTGACATTGAGGCACAGGTCGACCGTCATCGGCCGGATATCCAGCGCCATCGCGTTGCGGCTGTCGGTAACGATGGGCTGTGTGACGGCCAATTCCTGCCGGCTCTCGGTCTTCAGCGGCTGCGGCAGGTCCAGGGTCAGCTTCTGCTGGATGTTGTCCAGACCCTGGACCTCGACCGTGCTGTCTACGTCCACATTGGTTGTGCCGCTGTTGATCACCTCGATCTTGCTGCTCGTGCTGCTGCCCCCGCCGCCTTTGCCGCCGCCTCCGCCGCCCATAGCATGCCTCCTTGGCGTGTGATGATCACAGCGCTGGCTAGGCCAGCGCGCCTGTCTGATCCTCAAGGACCATCGTGCTCAGCGCTTGCTTGTTGACCTTGCCGGTGGCCGTGCGCGGCAGATCGCCGACAAAGCGCATCCGCCGGGGCAGCTTGTGGGCAGCCAGGCGCGTCTCACAATGCGCGCGCAGCTCGGCGATGCTGGCCTGCCTACCTGCCTTCAGAACGACGTGCGCCACAAGCATCTCCCCGCGCAGCGCATCGGGCTGACCTACCACGGCTGCTTCGGCCACGGCGGGGTGGCTGGCCAGCGCCCGCTCGACTTCTGGCGCATAGACTTTGTGCCCGGCCACGTTGATGGTTTCGTACGTCCGGCCGACCAGGAACAGATAGCCGGCGTCGTCCCGGTAGACCAGATCCCCGGTGTGCAGCCAACCGTTAACCCAGGGTGACT